>CAMDMY010000109.1 GCA_945902775.1 Chryseobacterium gleum
TGTGTTAGGCCTGCCGCTAGCGTTCATCCTGAGCCAGGATCAAACTCTCCGTTGTAAAAACTTTGAATTTTATGTTGTGCTCTCTTTGTACTATTCTAACTTTACGCTGTTTTTCCTTTTTTTCTCAATCTTTCAAAGAACTTATCTTGTTATCTTTCGGTTAAATTGTTGTGACATCACATGTGATGTCTCTACAATATTTTTTTTTAAAACCTCAAATATTTTTATCCGCTACTCGCTTGTTGCGGGGTGCAAAGGTAATCACTTATTTTATATTAGCAAGCATTTTATAAAATAAATTATTTTTTTCCTTTTTCAAATGTTTTATCGCTCGTTTGCGGGCCACAAAGATACACACTCTTTTTACTTTTACAAATATTTTAAAAAATATTTTTGAATCTATTTCAGTGCTAATTAATACACTTTCCTTCTGAAAGCGGATGCAAAGATATACAGACTTTTTAGTTACACAATCTTTTGAACAACGTTTTTTTGAAAAAGTTTTTAAAAATCAGTAAATACTTGATTTTCAAGTATTTACTCTATAAATTGAGATTAAGAATTGTTGCTGTTAAAAAAATATTTCTACTAATTGCTAAGACTAGTTCTTTTAATTCATTAATTTCTTGTTTAAAAAATGGGATAATTTAGGATGTTTTTTTTCAAAATCTAAAGGGTGTTCCTTGTAATACTCCATAATTACTGAGAAAAACTCAGAATAATTAGATGACGCATAAGGATTTATATCTGAATTATTATTTTTAATTTTATTAATCTCTTCATCCAATAAACGAAACCATATAAACTCTTCTTCTTTTTCAATAAAATATGGCTTCCCATCAATTTGACCATCACTTTTATCTATTAAATGTGAAAATTCATGTATTCCAACATTTTCATAATCTAAATTAGTGGAAAACCCTTTTTTTAAAGCTGTTAAAGAAAGTATCATCGTCGCGTCCATAATTCCTCCATGATGAACCTTACCTTCAATAAATGCATTTTCTTTAACTAAGTTATCTGATGTAAAATTATCAGGATAAACAATTACCTCTGACAATTCGCCATAATTCCAATAAGGCAATCCCCAATATGCAATTATAGCAGAAGAAGCGACATAAAAGCAAGTTTCTTTATCCGGAACTTCTTTCCCAATTTCAGATATAATAATTTCAGCTAGGAATAATCCTATTCTATCTTCAAAAACAATTTTGTCCGATTTATTTAGCTTACTATAGAATTTTATATGCCTATCTAACCAAAATCGGTCGTTTAGATTTAATTTGATTCTAGAAGCTTTTATTATTTTTCTTGCAGTCTGCATTCTCCAGTTCCATAATGCAATAGAGATTAAAACAGTAATCACTATTCCTAAAATTTTAGCTAGAAAATTATAATTGGCACTTATTAAAAGGGGCACAAATAACAATAAAACTAAAAATACTATCAACCAAGCTGAAAATCGATACTTATTTACTATATGCTTTAAATACTCATTCATATTTTTAAATTTAAACTAAAAAAGGTTCTCAACTGAGAACCTTTTTATAAAAATTTATTTGTTTTAACTAATCCACTTATCATTTCTCATTTCTCCAAGAACATTTACTTGTTTTGTGCGAGAATAATCTTCAGCGGCTAACATCATCTGTTCTTTTGTGTCTCTTCGAACAAGTACCCCAGTTCCACCTTGGTTTTTTACTTGTATATAAAAACCGTCTCTAAGTTTTGCTGGTTTTGTTGCTGGTCTACCCATTTGTATGTTTGTTTTATCTTAATTCGACCTAAAGATACAAAATAAAATGTAAATATCTAAGGTTTTATCAATTTAAATATTTTATAAAAGGATAAAAGAAAGAATTAAGTCTGTCAAAATTTAATTTAAAGTAAAATAACAACTTCCCTCAAAAATTTTAAAATTAATCTGGTTCCAATTTAAAAGACGTATCAAAACAAAATCAATTGTCTTTTTGGGTAGAGAAGTTACTTTATACAAGTTATTCAATGAAATATTAGCATTTAATTCTATTTTTTTCTTGATTTCTAATTCATCTTTCGATAAGTCAGCCGGTGGGATACCATTAATTTCTTTATACTTTAACGCTTTTTCAAGGATGTTATTTGCTTTTATTAATTCACCCTCATGAATAAGATAAACTTCTTTCTTTCCTTTATTTATAACAAATTGAGGTTTGACTATTGATGGGGCTATCGATAATTTTATTATTAATTTTTTGTTTAATTCGATTACCTCGCTCAAAAAATGAACATCTTTTAAAAAATAGTGTTTATTGATATTTTGAATAGTTTCAAATTCATATGTTGGGAAAATACCATAAATTTTATTTTTTTGATTTATGCCAATATAAATAATTCCACCTAATTCACTATTTATTAATGCATTTATATATTTAGCAAATAAAAAATGATCATCAGTTGATGGTATAAAAAAATTATGACCTCCTTTACTATTTGATACTATCTCCTTTATTGAATTCATTTTTCACTCTTTAAAAACTGAACCATTTTTTCAAAAGCTCTCCCCCTATGACTAATTTTATTTTTTTCTTCGATAGACATTTCGGCAAAAGTCTTACCTGTTTCAGTAGGTTCAAAAATTGGATCATACCCAAAACCTTCGTGTCCTGATCTTTCATGCCTTATTACTCCATTTACAATACCTTCAAAAAGATGTGTCGTTCCATTAAAATATAATGCAATCACAGTTTTAAATCTTGCATTTCTGTTATGAACGTTTTTCATTTTCTCTAATACTAAATCCATATTTTTTTCTGGATCTTTTTCATCTCCAGCATATCTTGCTGAATAAACACCTGGCTGACCATCAAGTGCCTCAATTTCTAAACCTGTATCATCTGAAAAACAATCAATTTTAAATTTATCTACTATAAAGTTAGTCTTTTGAAGAGCATTACCTTCAATTGTAGAAGATGTTTCTGGAATATCCTCAGTAAAATTTATATCTTTCAATGAAAGAATTTCAAATCCTTCAGGAACTATTTTTTGTATTTCAAATGCTTTATTTGAATTTGCTGTTGCGAATAAAAGTTTCATAAATGTATTTTAAAATAGGATAAATAGTTATTTATACTAAATGCTATTAATTGAATAAATTGAGGAAGTTTTTCTTGTTGGAAACAATAGAATATTTATCTATAATTTTCATACGTGCAGAATTGTGCATTTTAATAATTTCGGAGGGATTTTTCAATAAAAAATATAAGGAATCATACCATTCTTTTTCTGTTTTACAGAGATAACCGTTTTCTCCTTGATCAATTATATCTACATTCATTCCTACAGGAGAAACAATAGCTGGTATCCCAAGAGACATGTATTGAAGTGCTTTGAATCCACACTTGCCTTTTGCCCATTGATCATCAGATAACGGCATTACTCCAATATCAAATCTTAATAAATCTTCAATTTCAGAATCTTTACTCCATTTAATGTAATTTAAATTTTTTATTTTAACTGCCGGTTCTTCATTTGAAATAACACAGAACTCAAAATCAAATTCATTATTTAATTTATCCAAAATTGGAATTAAAAATTCTAGGTATTTTGCTGTTGTATGTGTACCTGTCCATCCGATTACAGGCATTTTATCATTTTTGTTTGTTCTATATAATTCACCATTATGATAAAATTCAGTATCTATTGTAGTTGGGTTTACAATGACATTTGAATTAAATTGTTTGGCATATTCAACAAGATATGCGTTTCCAGCACTTATCTTGAATGCCCATTTCATAATACCATTCACTTTTTGGTAATATTTTAACTTTTGAAAAGTAGAATTTGATTCACTGAAATTTGGTAACCAAATAGCATCGTCAAAATCATAAATTATTTTTTTCCTTAGAACTTTTGCAATTATCCATTCGAAAAAGGGCGGTCCAATAGGAGTTACCTCTCTATGAATAAAAACAAAATCAAATTTTAAAAGAGTAAATAATTGGAAAAATCGAATAAAAAATGCTGATATTATCTTTATCCCTTTTGAAAAGACATGACCTTCTTGATGTAAAAAAATCCAAGTTTTATCTGAATAAAAAGATTTAACTACGTAATGAAATCCTTTTTCATCTAGAAGTTTAAAATATTGTTCAAACCTAAAACGTTGGGAAGGTGCTTTACCTAAAGGATAAGGCACTAAAAAATAGATTGACTTTCCCATTAATTCAAATAAGTCTATTATTGAATAACACTAAGTATATTTTTAATTCCTTGTTCTAATGGAATTAAATTTCGATTCAATAATTGTTTCATTTTAGTAATGTCAGGCTGTCTTCTCGTCATATCGCCATCTGGCAACGCTGGTAAATGAACAATTTTAGATTTTGAATTAGTCAATCTAATAATTGTTTCTGCTAATTCTTTGATGGTAATAATAGTGTCACTCCCTATATTGAAAACTTCATTTATAAATTCGTCATTTTGCATTGCATTGATGCATGATTCTGTATTATCATCAATATAACAAAAAGTTCTTGTTTGAAGTCCATCTCCATATAGAGTTATATCCTCATCTTTTAAAGCTGCTCTAACGAATTTAGACATAACAAAATCAGTACTTTGATTTGGTCCGTAGGTGTTGAAAAATCTAAAAATAGTATAATCTAAACCAAATTCTTGTTGATACGATTTAAAATAAGATTCCCCTACATTCTTAACAACAGCGTATGGTAATCTTGAATTCAAAGGTGTTGTTTCTTCATTTTGTGGTAAATGAACAGGTTCACCATAAACCTCAGAAGATGAGGAATAAAACACTCTTTTCACTCCCGTATTCTTTGATAAATCTAACACATTTTTGATTCCTTGAATATCATCTAAAACCATTTTAGGATTTTCAAGCGTTCTTTTTACACCTACTACAGCTGCATAATGAAATACATAATCAAACTGATAAGAGCACATTATAGGAGAAATGTCATGATAATTATTTACATCACATTTTATAAACTTACAATTAGGATGATTGGGTACATTGTCAATTGAACCAGTTAAAAAATTATCAACCAAAACCACAAAATTTGAGGGATCTTCTAATAGTCTTTTAGCTGTAGAACTTGGAACAAATCCTGCTCCACCTGTGATAAGTATTTTTGTTGTACCCATTGTGCTTTTCTTTTCTATTATCAATATTTAAATCCAATTGACTCTAAATATTGAATTGTAAAGTTAAAAGAATTTATGAATTTTTATTACTATTCAAGTAGTTTTCCCACTTCCAAGCCGATTCTATCATTTGATCCAAAGAATATTCAGTCTTCCAACCTAATTCGTTAGTTGATTTTGATGTATCTGAATAAATTGCCTCCACATCACCATCTCTTCTAGGTCCAATAGAATAATTTAAATTTACTTTTGAAATTTTCTCGAAAACTTCAATTGCTTCCTTTACACTTACTCCGTCGCCTGAGCCTAGATTGAAAATAGTATTAACGGAATCATTTTTTCCTTCTAAAACATAATTTAAAGCCTTAATATGCGCTTTCGCTATATCTGTCACATGAATATAATCTCTTATACATGAACCGTCTCTAGTCGAATAATCTTCACCATGTACCGACATTTTTTCAATTTTACCAATTGCTGTTTGTGTTATAACAGGAATTAAACTAGTGGGAGGATGAATAGGATATTCCCCTATCAATCCAGAAATATGCGCTCCAACTGGATTAAAATACCTAAGAGAAATCGTTTTTAAATTTGAAAATGCTTTCGCATAATCGTTCAAAATTGATTCTCCAATCTGTTTGCTATATGCATATGGTGACTCTGCTTTATTAAACGGAGTACTCTCATTAACAGGAAGTTGATTTATATTGCCATAAACTGAACAAGAAGAAGAGAAAATTAAATGATTGATTTCAAATTTTAAACAGCCTTCAACCACATTTAAAAGGGATTCTGTATTATTATGATAATATTTATAAGGATTGGAAACGGATTCAGGTACAGATTTAAAAGCGGCAAAATGAATAACACCTATACAATTGTTTTCTTTTTCTAAAATTGAAAATAAATCATCCTTGTTACATAAATCTATGCAATAATTTTTAATTTTTTGCCCTGTAATTGCTTCTATTCTTTCAAAAGTAACTTCTGATGAATTAGAAAAATTGTCAATAGAAATAACTTCAAAATCAGTATTTTCGATTAATTCAATGATTGTATGAGAGCCAATATAACCAGCTCCACCTGTTACAATTATTTTATTTTTGCTCATAAATTTCAGTGTATACTTTTAAATATTTAGCAACTCCTTCTTTTAACGAATAAAATTCATTCGCTCCATTCTTCATTAATTCTATATTTACTTCATCTGGAGATTGAATTGCTTTAAGGTAATGTGAATCATCAAAATTAGTAATAACCGATCCTGCTTTGTATTTTTTTACAATTTCATCCGTATCCCCGACTCCATAATTACAAATCAAAGGGATTCCCATAGCCATTATCTCTCCTTGTTTTGTTGGTGAAGAAGCTTTTTTAGAATAAGTAGGTCGAATAAAAAAGATTGAACTATCAAACAAGGAAATATTTAGTGGAACATCTTTATGAATACAAGATGTTATTATTACATCTTCAACATTGATATTCTTTTGATCTACGACCTTCCTTATTTTTTCTGGTTTTTCACCAGTTACAAATAAAAACTTAGCAGATGAATTCTCATTTTTTAAAACTTTGAAATAATCGAGCATTTCAGATAACATATACCAAGTGCCAATTGAACCTACGTAACCTAAGACAAAATCTGTTTTATTCAATCCAAGATTCACTTTTAAATTATTCTTTTCTACCTCATCAATAACTTTAGGATTAAATAAATCTAAATCTACACAGCAAGGGATAATCTGGATTTTAGGCGGTTTTTCTTGAAATACTTTCCAACTTTCAATTTCAGTTTTACCATTTTGAGTAAGTGAAATTGTATAATCAGAATTCATGAAATAACTGATTTCTTTTTTCTTGAAATAGTTATATACCACTCTAAAAATTGGACTTTTCAAATCCCAAAGTCCACCATCTATTCGTTCATCAGCCCAAAAGCCTCTCATATCAAAGATGAATTTAGTACCGAATTGTTTTTTCATTGCTAATCCAACTAAGGCTGAAATATAACTTCTACAATGTACAATATGGAAATTAAACTTTTTATTAAGCTTAACTGCTAATTTCTTCATTCGATAAACATCCCATATTGTAGTTACCAATGGTGATTTTTGGGTATAACTATTTGGGTGCCAAACGATATTATTATCATCGCATATTTTTTGAATATGCCCTTTATGAATTTCAAATCGATGTTGTTTTTCAAAACTAATGATATGAAACTGAAACCCAGCCTTTGTAAGACCTATTAAATAAGGTAAAACTTGTGATTGTCCCAGAGGATCAGTCATTCCATCATACGATAGATAAAGGATATTTTTAGATTTTCCTTTTAAAATGGATGTTATGTCTTTTATTTCATCCATCGATCATACCAAGTTTGAAACATTAATAAATACCACATTTTCATATCGTATTCTTTTTTCCCGTTATAAAAATCGGTTTTTAATTTATTTACGTATTCCCAATTAAAAATTCCTTGACTACGAATTACTTTTTCATTGATATATGACTCAACATAATCTCTCAATTCATTGGTCATCCAATTAGCGATTGGAATAGCAAATCCCATTTTAGGCCTATCCATCATTTCTTTTGGAATATACTGATGAACGATTTCTTTTACTATGTATTTTTTATTTCCTTCAAAATACTTATATTCATTTGGAAGTTGAGCAGCCCATTCAATAACTCTATGATCTAAAAATGGTTCACGCCCTTCTAAACTAACTGTCATTGTAGCTCTATCTACTTTTTGAAGAATATCATCCACTAAATAAGTTTGATAATCGATTGCCATCATGTAAGATAGAGGCGAATAGAAATCTTTTTGTAGTTCTTTACTTAAATAAGCAGTTTCAATTTTACGGACATCAAATCGAAATAAATTATTCAATTGTTTATCTGTAAATTGCTCACTTAAGCTTAACATGATTTTTTCTGAAGAAGGATCTTTTAGAATGTTCTTTAATTTCTCGTATCTATTATGGAAATTATATTTATGCTTTAAAACCGGAATAGAATTAGATG
>CAMDMY010000110.1 GCA_945902775.1 Chryseobacterium gleum
TTTGTATTTAAAACTAATTTCTAAATCAAAAGCATCTGGTTCGGATAAACGATCTTCTATTACCCCCATATTCAAATATTTCATTCGATCTTCGAGTAAAATAGCTTCTCCAACCTTAAAAATTAAGTTTTTTCTACTTCTGTTTTTTCGATACAATACCCAATAATTATCGAGTTTTGTCACGTCGTTATTACAGGTGCAAAATTTTATTTTATCTAATGGTAGACACATATTAGTTTGTTTTAGTTTTAAATTGTGGTCAAATAAAAAATGTAACCATTTGTAATTTATAATAAAAATTAAATTCTCATGTTAACTTCTAATTCTCTTACTTTTACTTGATAAAAGTAAGCAAAAATCAAGGTTCTTTCCAAGAGATTTTTCACTTCATTTCTTTACGTGAAATCGCAGGTAAATACTTTCCTTCACGCTCTCTTTCGCTGAAAAAGCGAAACGCGATTACGGAAAAATTTACAGCTAATCCTTTGGAAGGACCGAATTAATAACCAGCTTCGCATTAAATAAAACTTCAATTTTAAAAGAATTCAACATAAATTGTGGTCAAATGTAAGTTAGTTAAACGTAATCTATGTAAGTTGTTCTACTATTTTTTTAGTCTTTTTGTTCAAAACTAAATATCCCCATCCCATCCTATGCTCTTTAATTTTGACCTAACTTTGTAGCCCTACAAATTAAATAATGAACAAGGAACAAGAGAAAAAAATCAAGGATTTAATTGTGAAATACAACGATATTTTACTTGTTTCTATGCGTTTAGCGATTGCTGAAGATTTTGTGAATTTGATGTTATTAAATCGTGACGACACAGATTTTACTTTAAAGGATTTATTTAATAACAAAGAAGAATTTAATAAGTTGATTGTCAAAGAATTTCTGAAAAGAAATAGTAGTTCTGTGACTCACGAATTGAAATCTATGAAGAATCCTTTACCTAATTTTAAGAGTAATTTGAGAAAGAAAGGGTAATTTAGGTTTAGGTTGAGGTTGAGGTTGAGAATGAGGTGAAATTCGTTTTAATTTATATTTTGATTTATTTGAATTACAACATTATAACATAGGATAGGAATTAATTCCTATCCTATGTTATAATGTTGTAATGTGATAATGAAATTATTTAACAAATTTCATTTGAAATCAATTCATATCTTAACCGATATCAAACAACATAAACATCTAATTATTATCCATTTTTATATTCAAAAAAAACAAAATGTTTACACTGGAACAAAACTTTATTTTATTACCTTTAAATAATCACAAAATTTAGAATCAATTATGAATAAATACGCAATTGCAATTCACGGTGGAGCCGGTACTATTTTAAAAAACACAATGACTCCAGATAAAGAAAAAGCATATTTAAATGGGTTAAAAAATGCAATAGAAGCCGGTGAAACTATTCTAAAAAATGGTGGTACTTCTCTAGATGCTGTTGAGATAGCGATTCGTTCTTTAGAAGATAATCCATTATTTAATGCTGGTAAAGGAGCTGTTTTTTCGAACGCTGGGAAAAATGAGATGGATGCTAGCATAATGAATGGAGAAGATTTATCTGCAGGTGCTGTAGCCGGAATTTCAAATATCAAAAATCCAATTTCTCTAGCAAAAGGGATTATGCAAAAATCGGAACACGTCTTTTTAGCAGGAAATGGTGCGCTTGAATTTGCGAAATCAATTGGTTCTGAATTTGAAGAGGATGCTTATTTTTTCGAGCAAATGCGATTTGACCAATTACAACAGGCAAAACAAAGTGACGGTGTTTTTCTAGATCATACAACTGATAAATTTGAAAATGGTGAAAAGAAATTCGGTACGGTTGGAGCTGTAGCTATTGATATTCACGGAAATTTAGCTGCTGGGACAAGTACTGGTGGAATGACAAATAAGAAATTTGGAAGAGTTGGTGACAGTCCAATAATTGGCGCTGGAACATATGCTAATAATGAAACTTGTGCAATCAGTTGTACAGGTCACGGTGAATTTTTTATTCGTTCAGTAGTTGCTTATGACATTTCTTGTTTGATGGAATACAAAGGACTTTCATTAAAAGAAGCGTGTGATTTTGTAGTAATGGATAAACTCGTGAAAATTGGTGGAGAAGGTGGATTAATTGCTATCGATAAAAATGGAAACATAGAACTACCTTTCAATTCAGAAGGAATGTATCGAGCGAAGAAATCGGAAGATGGAGAATTGTTTTTAGGAATCTATAAGTAAATACTTCTTACTTTTTCTTGATAAGAGAAAACACTGTTTTCGAAGGATAAGCAAAAATCAAGGTTCTTTCCAAGGAATTTTTCACTACATTCTATTTCGTGAAAACGCAGGTAAATACTTTTCTTCACGCTTTTTTTCGCTGAAAAAGCGAAACGCGATTACGAAAAAATTTACAGCTAATTCTATGGAAAGACCAATAAGTTTAAACTTTAGATTTCACCAATACTATACTGCGAAATCAGTTGGGTGATGAATTGTAAGTTTTTTAAGTTTTAAATCGTAGTGATCTCCAAGTGACATTACATGTACAATTAGATTTTCAATAGATACTGGTTCTCCGATTTCAACATCCGAAATATTCGTGTCTTTCATATGAGTTCCGTCAACCAACATTACTAAACCTGAACCAATAGCTTCCATATTGTTACCGTTTACAATCAATAATCCTGTGTCCTCGCCTAATCCGATACCTAAATTGATTGGGTTGCTTGCACAAGCATAAAGTAAACGTCCAATTCTTCCACGTTGAACAAAATGCGTGTCAATAATTACGTTGTTTATAAAACCTAATCCACCTGTAATTTTAACTTCTCCTTTTGATAAAGCTTCGTGACTATTCCCCTGATAAATCATATTGTTAGAACTCGCCGCTGCCCCTGCTGAAGTTCCAGAAATGATAAATTCTTCGTTTTGATATTTTTCAAGTAACAAATAATGAAATGCAGTTCCTCCAAAAATCGAAGTCAAACGCAATTGATCACCTCCTGTAAAAACGACTACATCAGCTACTCTTAAACGTTCTACATTTTCAGGAGCATTTGCCTCTTCTCTTGTTTTTATATTCAAAACAGAAACATTCATTACATCTAATTGAGCAAATGCATTGATATACTCCTCACCTACTTCTTCAGGTATATTTGAAGCAGTAGTAATTATTTCAATTTTAGAAAGGTTGTTTTTTAATGATTCTGTTGTAATTCTTTTCAAAATTCCTTTTTCAAAAAACCTTAAATTACGCTTTAAGTCTTCTTTGCTTTCAGAAAAACTTCCTCTATCAACAGAACCTCCAATTACAATTAATTTTCCTTTGGGATTGTTCATTTTCAAACGTGTTTACATTAAAAATTTCTGTAAAAATAACGTTAAAAGAACTTCTAAAATCCATAACTAATTTTCGATTATAACTTTTTTATAAACAATTCAAAAAATTAAAGAGAAAATATCGATATTTAGCAGTAAATTCAAAAAAATAATTGTACATTAAATTTGTTCATCGACTTCAAAAAGACTTTATAAAATCTCGCTGCCTATTGAATTGTTTAAAAAGGCTTTTCTTTACAACATTATAAAATAAAATTATGAAAATTATTGAAATAAAAATACTTCGCGGACCTAATTATTGGTCGAATTTCAGAAACAAATTAATTGCTATGAAATTAGATTTAGAGGAATTAGAACAACGTCCAACAGATTCAATTGATGGATTTCCTGAACGAATCGAAAAATTGATTCCCACCATGTTTAAACACCGTTGTTCAAGAGGAAATGAAGGCGGATTCTTTGAACGAGTGAAAGATGGTACTTGGATGGGGCACGTTATAGAGCACATTGCTTTGGAAATTCAATCCCTTGCTGGAATGGAATGTGGCTTTGGAAGAACAAGAGGTACTGGTAAAGAAGGAGTTTACAATGTTGTTTTTTCATACAAAGAAGAAAACGTTGGTATTTATGCAGCGAATGCAGCAGTGAAAATTGCTGAAGCTTTGATTGAAGGTATCGAATACGATTTAGAAAACGATATTAAAACGATGCGTGAAATGCGTGAAAAATTTCGTTTTGGTCCAAGTACGGGAAGTATTGTAGATGAAGCAGTTTCGAGAAATATTCCCTTTATTCGCTTAAACAATCAATCATTAGTCCAATTGGGATACGGAAAAAATCAGGTTCGTTTCAGAGCGACAATGACCGATAAAACGAGTTCAATTGCTGTTGATTTGGCGAGTAACAAAGATGAAACTAAAAAAATGCTAACTGATGCTGCTATTCCTGTTGCAAATGGAATGTGTATCAGCGAAATATCAGAAATCGAAACGGTTATTAGCCGAGTTGGCTTTCCTTTGGTGTTCAAACCATTAGATGGAAACCACGGAAAAGGTGCTTCTATTAACGTAAAAACAAAGGAAGAAGCATTAGCCGCTTTTGAACACGCTAAAAAATATTCTAGAAAAATTATTGTTGAAAAATTTATTTCAGGATTTGATTTTCGAATTTTAGTCATCAATCACCGATTTATTGCAGCTGCTTTAAGAGAGCCAGCTCACGTTATTGGCGATGGCGTTTCTTCGATTGAGCAATTAATTGAACTTGAAAATCAGGATGAACGTCGTGGTTATGGTCACGAAAATGTTTTAACTGAAATTAGTATCGATAGAGAAACACTTGACGAATTATCTAAACTAAATTATACACTTCAAACTATTTTAGAAAAAGGTAAAGTTTGTCATTTAAAAGGAACAGCAAATTTAAGTACTGGTGGAACTTCTACTGATGTTACTGATATTGTTCATCCAAATAATGTTTTTATTTTCGAACGCATATCAAGAGTTATCGGACTTGATATTTGTGGAATTGATGTAATGGCTACCAATTTAAATGAACCATTAGAAGTAACTGGTGGTGTTGTTTTGGAAGTAAATGCTGCTCCCGGATTTAGAATGCACCTTGCTCCAGCAAACGGTTTACCTAGAAATGTAGCCGCTCCAGTGATTGATATGTTATATCCTGTTGGGAAATCATTTACTATTCCAATTATTGCTGTAACAGGAACCAATGGAAAAACAACAACTACTCGATTAATTTCGCACATCGTTAAAAACAATGGTTACCGCGTTGGATTTACTACTTCTGATGGTATTTATGTTCAAAATTCAATGTTAACGAAAGGTGATACTACAGGACCAGTAAGCGCTGAATTTATTTTAAAAGATCCAACAGTTGAATTTGCTATTTTAGAAACTGCTCGAGGAGGTATCTTACGATCGGGTTTAGGTTTTAATAAATGTGATGTCGCTGTGATAACAAATATCCAAGAAGATCACATGGGACTTTCTGACATTAATACCTTAAGTGATATGGCACGTGTAAAAGGTGTTGTGGCACGAGCTGTTAAAAGAGATGGTTATGCTGTCTTAAATGCAGACAATAAACATTGTGTATCCATCTCAAAAACAGTTGATTGCAATATAGCTTATTTTAGTATAGACGAAAAAAATCCTATTATTGTAGAACATTGTAAAAAAGGTGGGATTGCAGCGATTTATGAAAATGGCTTTATAACGATTCAAAAAGGAGAATGGAAATTTAGAGTAGAAAAAGCTTCTCATATTCCTTTGACTTTTGGAGGAAGAGTTACTTTTATGATTTACAATGTTTTAGCCGCTACTCTTGCAACGTATGTTTATGGATTTACCATCGAAGATATTAAATTGAATTTAGAAACTTTTATTCCGTCAGCAGCTCAAACTCCTGGTAGAATGAATATTTTCGAATTCAAAGAATACAAAGTTTTAATTGATTTTGCTCACAATGCTGACGGTTTTAAAGGAATCAAAGAATTTTTAACTACGGTAGAATCTCCTTACAAAATCGGAATTATTACTGGAACTGGTGACAGAAGAGATGATGACATACGAGATATGGGTAGAATTTCTGCTGAAATGTTTGACCACATCATTATTCGTCAAGATAAATTTTTGAGAGGAAGAAAAGCAGAAGATATTGTGAAATTGTTGGTAGAAGGAATTCACGATGCAAATCCACAACAATCGTATGAGTATATTCCGAAAGAAGTTGAAGCTTTAAATCACGCTTTTTCGTTGGCTGAAAAAGGAACGTTTATTACTGCTTTGAGTGATGTGATTGATAACGCAATTGAGGTGGTTCAATCGTATTTAGATATTGATAGAGAAATAGGTTGAGATAGATATTTTGATTTAGATTTAGGTTGAGATGAAGACTGAGTCTATCCAAGTCGAGATTAAGGTTGATTAAAACGATTATTTTTTCGTTCTAATCAACCTTTTTTTAGTTGGTACAATATTACCGAGAAAGAATCCCCACGGTTTTAAAGAATCAATGTGGTCAAAAATAACTTTTAGGATTGCAGTTAGAGGAATAGACAAAAACATTCCTGATAATCCCCATAATGCACCTCCAATAAAAACAACAATTACAGAAACAAACGCATTAATTTGAACTCTTGAAGCTACAATTTTAGGTACAATGTAGTTATTATCAATGAATTGAATGATCGAATATAAAATCGAAACATACACCATATAAACCGGTGATTTTGTAACCAAAGCGATAATCATAAAAATGATAACACCAATAATTCCTCCTAGATATGGGATTACATTTAAAATAGCACCTAAAATCCCTAAAAGAATGGCATAATCTATATCGAGTATCAATAATCCTACTGAATTTAAAACAGCTATTATAACCATTTCAACTAGTAAGCCAACCAAATAACTTTGAACAATTGTTTTTGAATTCTGTAAAACTTCTGCAACTGTTTTATGATATTTAACACTAAATAATTTCTTGATAAACTCTAGAAATAACGGTTTGTAGTACAAAATCATAATTAAATAAACAGGCAACATCAACAAAGTAACAAGCGACTGCCCTACTCTAGATATTGATTTACCAATTTCTAAATTATATAGTACATCTTGTTTTGTACCGTTAATCCACAAATGAATATCTTTTACTTTTAAATCAAATTTAGATGAAATCCAATGAATTAAATCATTACTCATTTGATTGAACTTTAATTCAAATTGAGGGAAAGTTTCACTGAAAAATGTCAACTGTTTTACAATGATAAATATGACAAAAAACAAAAAAACCGTTGCTAATGTAACGGCTAATGTAATGGCTAAAATGCGATTCATCTTTTTCATAAAAAGATTCACCAAAGGATTTAATAAAATCGCTAAAAGTACCGCATAAACAATCGGAACAATTATATCTTGACCTATTTGCAACGTATATGCTAATGCAAAAAAACTTATCGCTATTAATGCTGTTTTTGCATAAAAAGGGAGTTGAAAATTTTGATTCATTCTTCAGCAGTTTCTTTAGAATTTCTATTTAATAATTTTCTAAAGATACTATTTCCAATTGATTTTATTCCCTCTGAATGTTTCATTGTTTCCGACGAGACAATCATTTCTACAACACTTCCCAACAAACTTTAAAACCTAATAAAATCAACAATCAAAAAATCAACATTACTTTTCGCTGAAGGAAGTTGTTATTCATTGATAAAACGAAAAGTTATTTAAAAAGAAAATCAAGTTAATTATTTATTCTCTGTCTTATCATTTCAGTATAAATCTCACTTCCTTTTTTGTTGAGATGAACTCGGTCTGCCCAAAGTGAATATTGTTTGAATTTATCAGATTGAGAAAAGTTTAATAATTCAATCTCATTTTGCTTACAAAAATGAACTACACTTTTTAATAATTGGTTTTCATTGGAT
>CAMDMY010000111.1 GCA_945902775.1 Chryseobacterium gleum
GGAGCAATTATTGGAGCTGAAAGAGAATACAGGACAAAATCTGCAGGCTTTAGGACTGTTATTCTTATTACAGTTGGCTCAACACTTTTTACAATCGTTTCTAATTTAATGAGTAATGATGCTAGAGTTGCATCAAATATAGTAACTGGTATTGGCTTCTTGGGTGCTGGTGCTATCTTTAAAGAAGGAGCAAGCGTTAAAGGTCTTACAACTGCAACAACAATTTGGATTTCTGCTGCAATTGGTATGGCGATTGGTGTTGGTCAATATAGTTTAGCCATTTCGGTTGTCACTATCGTAATACTTGTATTGGTTGGATTTACATGGTTACCAACATTGATTGATAGATTAAATACAGAACTAGTATATAATTTTACTCTTGATACATTAAATTATTTACATATTGAAAATTTAGAATCCATATTTAAAACAAGTAATGTAAAATTCAAATGCGTGAAGCAATCAAAAAGAAATGATACAATTCAACTTTCTTATACTATCAAAGCTTCTCAAGAAAATCATAAAAAATTAGTTATCGATTTATTTAACGAAAAAACCATTTTATCATTCGATGCTTAAGTTATATTAACTATTGCATTCTACAATTCAACCTACTCATTTTACATTCCAACTTTATTTTAAGAAAACACTTTTATAAAATTTATACTTTTGATTCACAAATTAAATGTTATGAATAAAATTATTACAATTTTTATCAGTTTTTTCTTTTTTACAGCTTTAACAAATTTAAATGCTCAATCGGAAGGACAAGTAATTAAAGGAACAATTGTAGACAAACAATCTCAACAATCTATTCCAGGAGTCTTAATAACAATAATAGGTTCAGACCCTGTTTTGAAAGCAAAATCAGATGCGGATGGTGTTTTCCATATTTACAATATCAACGCTGGTCGTTATGATGTTCAAGCTACTTTTATTGGTTATAAAGATGTTATGATTCCAAACGTAGTAGTTACGAACGGAAAAGAAGTAGTTATAGATATTTCAATGGAGGAAAATATTACAAACATCAATGAAGTAACTGTTTCAGGAATTAAAAAGAACGAAACTATCAACACTATGAGTACAGTAAGTGCCCGTTCGTTCAGTACAGAAGAAGTAAATAGGTATGCAGGAGGAAGATCTGACCCATCAAGAATGGCTGCAAACTTTGCAGGTGTAAGTTCACCAGATGACTCAAGAAATGACATTGTAATTAGAGGTAATTCACCAAGTGGAGTATTATGGAGAATTGAAGGCTTAAACATTCCAAATCCAAACCATTTTTCAACTATTGGAACAACAGGTGGACCGGTAAGTGGAATCAATACCAACTTATTAAAAAATTCAGATTTTTTCACTTCAGCTTTCCCTTCTGAATATGGAAATGCAAATGCAGGTGTTTTTGATTTAGGGTTTAGAAAAGGAAATTCAGATAAAAGAGAACATACTTTCCAAATTGGAGCTTTAACAGGATTAGAAGCAATGACAGAAGGTCCAATAAATAAAGCTAAAGGATCTTCATATGTAATAGCTTATAGATATTCCTTTACAGGAGTTGCTCAAGCAATTGGTATTCCTATTGGAACAGCAGCAACACCATTTTACCAAGATATTTCGTTTAAATTCACAAGTGGAAATACGAAATTTGGTAAATTAGTATTATTTGGATTAGGCGGTAAAAGTCATATCAAATTCGACCATAAAAAAATAGACGCGAACGATTTATTCGCTAATCCTACTCGAGATTCTTACTTTAAAAGTGATTTAGGATTAATTGGATTAAGTCATTTCATTCGATTAAATAACAAATCTTATTTTAAAACAATAATTGGATCAACTTATTCAGCTTCTTCTTATGATGAAGATTCTATTCACAAAGTTTCAAGTCAAGTAACTAGAATTATAGAAAATACAACTTCTCAACTTAGACATTCTGTAAATACTTCTTTTAACTCTAAGATAAGTTCAAAGTTATTTGTAAAAGTGGGTGTTTTAGATGAAATAATCAATTTAAATCTATTCTACAGAAACAGAACTTACACCCCCGATTGGGTTCAAATTTGGGATTACAAAAACTACACCTCTTTATTACAAGGATATGCACATGCAAAATATAGTTTCTCAAATAGATTGACTTTAAATGCAGGTTTACATTCTCAATTTTTAGTTTTAAATAATTCTTCATCGGTTGAGCCTAGAATTGGATTGAAATATCAAACGAACGAAAAAAGTTCAATCAGTATTGGATATGGAATGCACAGTCAAATGCAACCAATTGATGTGTATTTTTATAGAACACTTTTAGCTGATGGAAGTTATTTACAGACTAACAAAGACCTTGACTTCACCAAAAGTATGCACTATGTAATTGGTTATGAATTATTTCCCGTAAAAGATTGGAGAATAAAATCAGAAATCTATTATCAAAACTTATACAATGTACCAGTTTCATTAACATCAACTAGTTACACAATGTTGAATGTTGGATCCAGTTATTTTCCAAATGAAGAAGGATATTTAAAAAATACAGGGACAGGAACGAACTACGGTCTAGAATTAACAGTTGAAAAATTCTTTAGTAAAGGATATTATACTTTATTAACTGGTTCAATCTATGAATCAAAATACAAAGGCAGTGATGGAATTGAACACAATACAGCTTTTAATGGTCGATTTGTATACAATATATTAGCTGGTAAAGAATTTAAAGTTGGAAAAGAAAAAAGAAATAGAGTTACAATTGATGTCAAAATGACGCAAGCTGGTGGGAGATATTATACTCCGGTTGATTTAGATGCTTCGCAAGCTGTAGGTCAACAAGTTGTAAAAGGAGATGATTATGCATTTACACAAAAAAACCCAGATTTTTATAGAATAGATTTTAAAATAGGTTTTGTAATGAATAGTAAAAAACACAAACTTGCTCAATCATTATACTTTGATATTCAAAACATTACAAATCATAAAAATGTTTTTGCTCAACGCTATAACCCAATTACAAATCAAATAAATACAGCATATCAACTACCGTTGTTTCCAAATTTTGTTTATAAAGTTCAGTTTTAGAATAACAAAACGAGTTATATTTAAATTGCTCGGCTTTTTAGTAAATTTATAATATGAAAAAAAGAATTATTCGAATCGTTTGTATCGTAATTGTTGGAGTTATCATCTCAACAATATTAGCATCATTTATACATAATAAAACAACTCGTTACAATCTGTTAATGAATAATTTATGTTCAATCGTTATAACTTTTCTAGTTTGGGAAGGAAACTTTATTTTTCAGAATCAATCGAAAAGTAATAATTCATTTAAATTCTATTCAAAAAGTAGGTAGTTATTTTAATAGCCGTCTAAAAATTCATACCGATAAAATTGAAGAAGAAGCATGCATCGTAAGTCGAGATAGAGTAAACGACTTCAAACGATGGTTAGATGGAAATTAAAAGCATAAAAAAAGGGAAGTAAAACTTCCCTTTTCAATTATAATATAAAATATTAATTTTTTACTGGAGCTTGATCAACTGGAGGAGCTGGTAAAACTTTACCTTTAATCGTTAAAACAATAGGTTCAGTTTGAACATTCGTTGTAACCGTAATTGTTTTATGAACATCCCCTACTCTTTTCGTGTCGTATTTTACTGAAATAACCGATTTTTTTCCTGGTTGAATTGGTTCTGATGGTTTACTAGCTGTAGTACAACCACAACTTGTTCCAACATTTTGAATTATCAACGGAGTTTTTCCTGTGTTTTTAAATTCAAATTCAAATAAATCTTGAGAATCATAAGGTATAGCATCTCTTTGAATTACAAGAGTTGTAAATGTAATAGGGCTTTTTTTAGCTTTCTTTTTCTTCTCTTTTTTAGGAGCAACTTCTTTGTTTTCAGCCTTTTTATTTTCTGATTCTTGCGCATTCATAATTAATGAAAAAGAAAAAAGAGCAAGTGATAATAATAAAATTTTCATAGTATTTAATTTTTTTAACAAGATTACAATAAATATTTTATTCAAACTTCATTTTAACTTTTTTTTTGAAAAAAATCAAGTAAATAATTTAAAATCATATTCATTTTTGATTGAAATAAGTATCCATCACTTCTAAAATGGAAGCAAATGTATTTTTTCGAATTTTTTCAATTTCGTCTAATTTAAACCATTTCACTTTTGTTATCCCCTCTTCTTTTTGCCCTTTTAATTTTTTATTCCCAATATAATCTAATGAATACCAATACGTTTTCTTAATTGTAGGCTTCCCTTTAAAAAGATAAGTATGGTATGTCAAACAGATAGGTTCTTTCAATTGAGGTCCGTTAATTCCACATTCTTCTTCAATTTCTCGAATGGCAGCATTTTCAGGAATTTCCCCTTCATCTAGCTTCCCTTTTGGTATATCCCAGAAGCCATTTCGCTTAATAAATAAGTAAGTATCTTTTCTTTTAACTATTCCGCCTGCCGCTTCAACAAAATCAAAATCTTGAAATAATGTTGAAAAAGTTTTCTCAATTGAAGAAGTTACCAAATATATAGGCAACTCATTATCAATTGATTCCAACAAGTGAAACAGTTGATCTTTAATTAAGCTCAAATCCTCTTCGAAGATTACTAAAACATCATTTGGAATTAAATCTTTCTTTTCTATGATGTGAAGGGGTGTATTTTCAATAAAAACTTTGTACATTTGCGTTATGATTTTGAATAAGGAAAAAGCGTTAAAGGTAGCAGAATTTTTATTACAAATAAAAGCTGTAAAATTAGCACCAAATAATCCATTTACTTGGGCTTCTAGTTGGAAATCTCCGATTTATTGTGATACTAGAATAAGTTTATCATACCCTACTATTCGTACATTTATTCGTCAAGCATATGCTGAAGCGATAAGAGAACAGTTTGGAAAACCTGATGTTATTGCAGGTGTAGCAACTGGTGGAATACCTCAAGGAGCTCTTATTGCTCAAGAATTAGGAGTACCTTTTATCTATGTAAGAAGTGCTGCTAAAGGTCATGGAATGGGAAATCAAGTAGAAGGATATTTCGAAAAAGGTCAAAAAGTTGTTGTAATTGAAGATTTAATTTCTACTGGCGGAAGTAGTTTAAAAGCAATTGATGCTTTAAAAGATGCTGGTCTTGAAATTAAAGGACTTATTGCAGTATTTACATATGGCTTTAGTATGGCTGAAAAAGCATTCAAAAAAGCGGATGTACCATTTTTAACATTGACAAGTTACGATGTTTTAATCAAACAAGCTTTAAAACAAGAGTATATTCAAGAAAGTGATTTGGCTTCATTAAAAGAATGGAAAAAGAATCCTGATACTTGGAAAAATGAAGAAAAAGAATGATTATTGAAAGTACAAAAGTAGATGTCAATGCTAATCAAGAAGAGATTTTTAACTTCTTGATAAATTCGAATAATATCATTCATCTTCTTCCTCAAGATAAAATTTCTGATTGGAAATCAACTGATACAGAATGTTCTTTTAAAGCTCAAGGTGGATTTAAAATAGCATTAATTCAAGATGGATCAGAAGGAAAAAGTAAAGTATTTATGAAATCTGGGGAAAAATCTCCATTTCCTTTTAAATTAACTTTATTCATCAATGAATCAAATGGAAAATCAAATGGATACATTGAATTCAATGGGGAAGTAAATATGTTCCTAAAAAAAATGGTAGAAAAACCACTTACTGTTTTATTTAACCACATGGCAGAAAAAATAAAAGAAAGATTTGCTTAATTTTATTTTGAGATTTTAAACGAAATTTCTTTTAAATCATATTGAACTAATTTATCCTCTTTTTGCATTATCAATAAACCATTTGTTGTCACCCCTTTTATACACCCTTTAAACTCACCTGATTTATCAATAAAATCAGATTCTTCATTCAATAACCATAGTTTATCCAAATAAAAGGCATTAATCTTTTCAAATTGATTTTTTGATAGCATTTCCCATCCATTATTCACCTCATTTATTAGAGAAAAAACAGTCGATTGAATTGGAATAAACTCCCCTTTCTCCAATTTCAAACTTGTTGCATTTAAATCATCAAATTCTATCTGATTAATATTCAATCCAATACCAATAATCGACCCATTCAAAAAAGCCCCCTTAATATAATTTTCAATTAAAATCCCTCCTATTTTCCTGCCTTTAATGTAAATATCATTTGGCCACTTAATATCTGCTTCAATTCCAAATTTTGATAACATATTAACAACTGCTAGTGAAATAATTTGAGTTAAAAAAAACTGATCTTTTACTGACAGAATAGCAGTATCTATAAACATAGAAAAAATTAGGTTTTCTCCTGCCTTTGAATCCCAAGAAGCACCTCTTTGACCTCTTCCGTTCGTTTGTTCATCTGCCAATATTACCGTACCATGTTTAATTTTACCTTCTGATAGTAAAATGGCAACATAATTGTTCGTAGAGTCGACACATTCAATTTGAATAATTTTTCTTCCAAGCATTTAACAATAATTGAGATTTAAAACGTTTTAAAGTTGAGTAAATATAAAATTAAAGTTAGATTTGTAATGTTAAAAAATTTAGATGACTTATAAACAATCAAATTCTCAAATACTATGTGACACGATAGTTGAAGGAATGCAAGAGAATAAAGCTCAAGATATTGTAATCTTAGACTTAAGAGATATAACAGCTGCTGTAGCAGACTTTTTCATAATTTGTAGTGGAGAATCCTCAACACAAGTAGATGGAATTGCATCTTCAGTCGTTAGACATACCCGTAAAGAAATTCAAGACAGACCTTGGCATACAGAAGGTAAAGGCACAAGTGAATGGGTTTTAATTGATTATGTTAGCGTTGTTGCTCATGTATTCTATAAAACTGCTCGTGAATTTTATGATTTAGAAGATCTTTGGGCAGATGCAAAAAGAATTAATGTTCCTAACCTGGATTAATTTTCAATTAAGTAAATAATGGCTGAAAATAATAAAAAGAAAAGTCCATTTTCAATTTATTGGATTTATGGATTTATAGCAGTTGCAATTATTGGTTTTCAACTACTAAGTAGTGTGGAATCAACTAGTATTGTAAAAAATCAACAAACTTTTTCCACTTTAGCTGAAAAAGGTTTTATCTCACATGTATCAATTATAAACAAAGAAAGGGCTGATTTTAAAATATCAAAAGAAGGTCAAGAATTTGTCAAACAATCTACAAAAGGTGAATTAGCAAAGCTTGCAAAAGCTTTTAATCCAACAAATTCTAGATTGAAAAATCCAGATCCAACGTTTAAAATGGAGTTGATTGATGCGGGTAATTTTGAAAATAACATTGAAAAAATAAACGAAAAATTAGCTAAAGAGAATAAACACCTAATTTCTTACGAACCTAAAACTGAAGTTGATTACTTTGGAAGTATCTTAAGTTTCTTACTACCGATTATATTATTGGTTGCTGTTTGGATGTTTGTGATGCGTCGAATGGGCGGAGGATCTAGCGGTGGAGGAGGTCAAATCTTCAATATCGGAAAATCTAAAGCTAAAATGTACGAAAAAGGTAAATCTACGAACAAAACATTCAAAGATGTTGCCGGATTACAAGAAGCTAAAATTGAAATTCAAGAAATTGTTGAGTTCTTAAAAGAACCTAAAAAATACACAGATTTAGGAGCTAAAATTCCAAAAGGAGCATTACTTGTTGGGCCTCCAGGAACAGGTAAAACATTATTAGCT
>CAMDMY010000112.1 GCA_945902775.1 Chryseobacterium gleum
ATATTCACGTAAAATAAATCGTTTAAAAGCGCGAAGTGATTCAGGATATTGATTTTGGATTTCTTTTAGATTAAGCATAGATGTATTTCATTAAATGGTTCACTCTTTTATTTAAAGCGTTTGAATTAAATATAAGTTGATAAGTGGACAATTTTTCAAAATTAATTTTTTTTAATTCTTCTTTATTCCAACGAAGACTTTCAAAACTTTCAATTGAATCCAAAGATTCGTTAAGATAGAGCATATCTAATATAACTTTCTCTAATTCAGCTATTTTAAATGAGTATTTATCTAAATTAATTATTTTATATCCAAAAAACAAGTTTGATTTAATTTTCTTGTATTGGAATTTTCCAATTTGAGTATTAAAAATTGTGGTTTTTAGCGAAGTTGCGGATGTCATCATAAATACTCCTTCTGGAATTATTCCGTAAAATGATAGAGCGCATTCAAATGAGATATAAGAAGGATTGTATATTTTATTCGCTGTAAAAAATAGAAAACTTTCTTCAATTTGAGTACTATTGAAGAAATAATAACCATTTCTTATTTTAGTTAAATAATGTTTTTTTTGCCAGTATACAAGTGCTTTTTTATCAAATATAGGAAATGCTTTTTCGATGTCAGAAGTCGAAAAAACAGGAAAAAACGCCATAATTTGTTGAAAGCGAATATACATTTTGTTTCTATTTATTACCAAAAATAGTAATTTTTAGAAACAAAAAGTATAGAGCCCCTTAATATTCCCATTTATTTTTGAAATTATTGAATGGATTGATTCCAAATTTGAAGTGGAAATTGGCTTTTCCAAGATTATTATCACTTGTTACAAAGTAAAAACCGATCTTAAATAATTGTTTTTTAATTCTATAATTTCTTTCCACCCCAACATAAAATTCAGCGTGGCTAAAATTAGATTGGGGAATACTTAAAATACTTCCCCCGATCGATTCTTCTAATTTTAACTTATTTATTCCCCAAATTTTATTTAAGAAAAAACCATTAAAATGATGAATGAAATTAAATTGTACATATCCATTAGGAGTTCTCAAAGAAGTATCTAATAATTGCAAAGAAGTAATTGGATTAGAAAAGAAATTATAGTCCGAAGGTCTGAAATACTTATATTCAATAGCTCTTAACTCCTTTTTTTGAAGATAAGTTCCGGCATCTAAAACGAATTGAGAATTACCAACTGATTTTAACTTTATTTCATCTTGAATTCTAAATTGAATAAAGTCGAAATTTGAATTCGAATTAAAAAGTGTTGGGACTCCTTTTTTATACGTTAAATAAAAGGTCGGCCAAGGAGAACCATATACGATTTTCTTCCCTTTTTTAATCATGTATTTTGATTTGATATGGTACTCAAATTCAAAGGTTAACAAAAGAATTTTATATCGATCAAAAGCAAATATTTGTTGCGGATTGATGGTATCATATATTTTAACCCAACCAGGATATTCGATGTTCGTGATAGCACGTCGATCGGAATACAAAGCAGTTGTTTTTAAGTATAATCCATTGGCTATTTCTCTTGAGAAATTCACTTCCATCTTTTGATTTCGAACTCTATTTTTTGGTATAAAAACGTTCAATATATTTTGAGTTCCGGCTATGTAATCATAGGTGTCTCCAACCTCAAATCCTATTTTCGAGAAGTTGAGTGGATTGTACATTATAGCTCCTCCGAAAGAACCTTTCACATCTTTATTTAGAAATCCATAATCAATTGTTGGATTGGTATAGATGATTTTTCCGTTTTTAAATTCTTTTTGAAAACTTCCTCCAAAACGATACCTAAATCCTCCAACACCGAAAGGAACAAACTGAGCAATTAATGGGAGAGTAGTAAATTCATATTTTTTAAATGAATTTACATGAGAATATCCACCTAAAAGCGTATTTAGTAAATTAAACTGATTTCGAATGCTATCACTCGAACGCATGTATTCATCTGTTTCGTGGTAATTGATTATACTGTCTTGTTCGTGTATAAAGTTCTTTTCAAAATCTTTTAACGTAAAAGGTCTTTTTTCATTCCAATAACTTGAATCTTTGTCAAATGCATCTTGTGTGTAGGTGGCAGTTTCTAACCAAAACTTAGTGTTTTTCTCTTCTAAATCAAATGAATAGTCTTTATGAGAAACACGAATCATTCCGTTAATTATGTCTTTTTTATTTTCTTGAATGGTATAGATGAATTCTCTTCGAACTGGGATAAGACGCTCACCATTTTTTTCATAATCACAGATGATATGAATGTCTTTGAAGAATAAAAGTGCTTTTGGATTAATGGCCAGATCATACGAAACGATTTCCCAACTGTTATCAAGGATAAATAAACTACCACTGAACAAGGCTTCGTAATCAAATTTAGGTTTCACTCGTATCTCATAAATCAGCTGATTTAAGGAATCAAAAAAGGTTTTTTCAAGATAAAATTGATAGTAAACAAAGGCATTATAAGCCAACGGAGAAACAATCGGATTCTGCGTTAATTTGGGAGAAACAATCGAATTATCAAAAATGGAAAAATGAGCATCTTTGATCCCATTCACAAATAAGTAAGGATTAGAGTTGACAGTACTTTCAGGAGCAATATCAACTGTTTCACCTAATCGTCCATCGTTATGAAAGTTTTGGTTGGCAAAATTTGATTCTTTGCTTGGATCTGAAAAATCGTTGAAAGCATAAAATTCGTCCTTGAAATTAGTATTGGCTTTGTAACTTGTTTTTGCGCGCCATTCGATGATGTTTAATTTTTCTTTCCCGATTACTAATTCCGTAATTAAACTATCTCTTTTTTCTTTTTCTAAAGAGGAGAAACAATACGTGTCACAACTGTATTGAGAAAGTAAGTCTTGAAAATAATTTCGTTTATCGATGACTTGTTTCATAATTTCTTTCCCACGCTCTTTTGCTGTGGTTGGAATTATTACTACTTCGTCAATTTGATTGGTTATTTCGGTTAAAACAACATTGTGAATTGTTGATGAATTTACAATTTCAATGGTATCGATTTTACTTACATAACCAGTACTTGAATATTTTACAATCTGTTTTCCTTTTTTAACTTCTAATTGATAGAAACCTCCTGAATTTGAGTTGGTTCCATAACTAGAATTTTCTATTCGAATGGTTACAAAAGGAATTTCTGTGCCTAACGAATCTTTGATTTTCCCAGTTAGTACTTGAGAGAAGGAAATAGTACATAGAAAAATACAGAAGATGAAGATAAGTTGCTTCATATTTTCACAGACAGTCTTGTCTAACGTAGTTTAAGATTGTAACGAAGCTTCTTTAATTTCAGTATTAATTCCGTTCCAAAGATTGATTCTTTGTTGTAAGGCTTGTTTACTTGCTTCAATCGCTTCGTTCCATTTTTGCTCATCATCTCCACATAATTCGTGAATCATTTGAAGCGACATTGGTCCGTGTTCACCACCATCTATTTCGATATGTCTTTCAAGGTAATAAATTAATTTACTGATATTTACATCTGTGTTTGCTCCAATGTTTTTTACTATTTCAATAAACATATCTGGAATTAAATCTTCACGACCAAAAGTGAATACTGCAGCAATGATGTGTAATTTATTGGTTTCAACTTGACTGATCGTAAAATTGACAAAGTTTTTTATTTCTTCAGAAATAGTGATTTCATTAAAAGCAGAACTCACATGTTTTCCATAATTTATTTGATCAATGAAAGCGTTGATTTCAGTCGTATTTGCTCCCAATTGATTCATTGATTCAATGTACATTTCGAAATGACTATTTGGCTCTCCTAATTCGTTCAGGTCACTTTCTTCCCCAAAAACGATTTCATTAATCAATCTTCGTGTTACCGGATTTCCTTTGGGTGTCCAGGGTAATGTTGTATTTGTTAAACCGATTTGAAGGGCTTTTAGCAACGACATAAAATCCCAAACTGCGAAAATATGCGCTTCCATAAACACACGAATACGCTCGATAGAATCAATATTTTTGTATAATTCGTGTTGAATTAATTGCTCTCTTAACGGAGCGATTTCTTGTTCTAATTTTTCTAAATACATAGTCTTATTATTTGGTTTCATATCTCATTTCTTCTCCTTTCACTGTTGCCGGAATTCCATCGGTCAACCATTTCGGAGCAGGTGCACCTTGCAAATAGTGGTCAAAAAATTGACGCATTCTTATACTTAAATCAATACGGTTGGCATTTTTCATTAGGTTATGTTTGTCGCCGTTGTAATTTAACATCCAACACGGTTTTCCTAAACGCTTCAAACCTGTAAATAATTCAATTCCTTGGTACCACGGAACAGCACCATCTTCGTCGTTTGACATAATTAAAAGCGGTGTTTTTACTTTCGGCAAGTTAAAAATAGGGGAGTTCTCAATGTATAATTCAGGAGCTTCCCATAACGTTGCACCAATTCTACTTTGTTGTTTTTCGTATTGAAACTGACGGTTTAAACCTGATTCCCATCGAATCCCACCATATGCTGAAATCATATTAGACACAGGTGCTCCGGCCATCGCTGCAGCATAACGATTCGTCATTGTGATCATTTGTGCCGTTTGGTAACCTCCCCAACTTTGACCTTGTAATCCCATTCTTTTTGAATCGATGCTTGGGTATAATTTTAACACTTTATCCGTCCCACTCATAATACAATCATACGCAGATTTTGCAGGATGTCCTGGTCTATAGCGAATATCTGGAATAAATACAAAGTAACCAGCTGAAGCATATTCCGTTGCGTGAACAACTGATGCTGTTGGTTTTGGGGCGTAGTGATTGTGTAATTCATCGCTGTTCAATTCGTAATAATATACGATAAGCGGATAGCTTTTCTCTTCGTCGTAATTTTCCGGTTTATACAATAATCCTTGTAATGGAATTCCATCGTAACTTACCCAATCTACTAATTCAACTGTCGACCAATTGTATTCGTTTTGTTGTGGGTTGGTGTTCGAAATACGTTTTTCATTTTTAAAGTCCGAATCCATAAAAAAAGCATCAGGATATTCATTTACAGAACAACGACGTAAAATCATTTTTGAACCATTTTTAGAACGATTAATCGCTACTAAATCATTGTCCATTGAATATATTTTGCTTAATTCATATTTCTCTTGGTTCGTATTGATTTCGTAAAAAGCATACCCTTTCGTTTTTTCATCAAATCCATGAACAGAAACATTTTTGTAATCAATATAGATACTGTCATTTTCCCAAAGGTGAAGAGATAAACGTGTTTTTGTAGTTTTTCCCTCTTCGTTTGTGATAGAAGTTAAATTTCCAGTTGAAATAGAATAATTCCAAATGTCATATTCTGATTTGATAACTACTTCATTTTCACCTTTTAACCAACCATATATACCTTGAGGTTCAGCTAATTGAGGTTGGCCATTCATGTCTTTTTCCCATTTCACATCTTTTCTAGAACATGTTAAACAGGTTTCTTTTTTAGAGGCAATATCCACAACATACTGGTTTGCTTCTTCTCCATTATAATATGTATAATATTTTCCTGAAGGAGAAAGTTCACCACCAAAACCAACTTCTTTTTTGATTAAATCAATTTTTCCATCTTTTAGCGACACACGGTAATGGTCTTTTAAATTTGGAGAAGTCCAATTGTAATTTCCTTGGTAAGGTTGAATGTTTTCTGCGAAGAAATAGTCTCCTTGTGGCTTTTTAGGTAAATGAATGTCTAATGAATCATTTGAAAGTTGAACAAATCGTTTGTCTTCAATGTGATAAACATATAAATCGTTTGACTTTTTATCGTCTTTTAATTCGAATAATTGTTGCGGTTGAAGTCGTGTATCTTTGTAATTCCAAAGGTCTAATTTCACTTTTTCGTTATCCACTAATGTATCTTTTTTCTCTTTTTTAACTCTTTCAGCAATTCCGAAGAACAATTGTGAATCATCCAATGAAAATACCGGTGTTCTGTTCTCACTTATTCCTTTTTTCGTCGGAATATTTTGAGTGGTTGTATCGATTAACGTTCCCCATTTTTTTGTCTTCAAATCTAAATAATTCAGTTCAAATTGTTTCACTTTGTTTGTGTCTTCGGTTGACAATAAAGCCAAAGCTGATTCCGAATTATTGAATGTAAGTCCTTTAAATTCTGTCTTTTTCTTCGATTCAATAGAAAAATCGCCCGATTCTGGATTTAAAATTCCTAATTCACAGCTAATGATTTTCTTTTCTTTTTTATGAGTTGTAATTACAACGTATTTATTGTTCTTTGAAACAGCATAATCCGTTACATCTTTGTATTCGTATTTTTTATTTGTAAAAGGATTGAAGGTTGTAAATACTTTACCGTCCGACTTATATTCTTCTTCTTTCTTCTTTTCAGGTTTCGCCGCAGTTTCTGTCGTTATCTTTTTCAAGAAACACCACGAATGCGGTTTTTCAACTTGTTTCGTTGTATCAGCCTTTGCCGCTTTTTCAGCTTCTTTCTCTTTCTTTTCTTTTTCTTCGTCCTCTTTCGTTTTATTTTTTTCAAGCGAATAATTCACCCAATCTCCAATTTCGGCAATCGAATAATTTTTCACGTTTGGAATTTTCATCAATGAATCACTTTCCAATAAATAAATTCCCAATGAATCTTTTGGCCATTTGTCTTTATCCACTTTGTTCAATTCACATTTGCGTAATGTGTCGAATCCAGCTGTAATTTGAAAAACTAAAAAATTAGAATTCCCCGAAAACTGTTGTTTGTAACCTCTTGGAAATGAATCTAATTTAGCTATTTTATTGTTGTAGATATATAAGTATCCATCTCCTCTGTGTGGTTTGATTGAATACGCAACAAAATTTCCATCGTTTGAAATTATTTGTCCCTCTAACTTCTTCCAACTATTATAAACCGTATGGTCAATTACTTTTTTTTGTGAGAAAGTAATGAAAGAGGTTAAAATACCAATTAATAGAAGGAAATTTTTCATTTTTGAATTTTATAAACTAGTGTAAATATACCAAAAAGGATTGTTTAAGAAAAATTACAAGCAAATTCAATTATCTTTACTTTTAATTGTTTTATATTTTTTCATTTATGTTTCATTCTATTAAACGAATTGCCATTTTAAGTAGTATAACATTGATTTCAAGTGTTTTTTCTTTCGCTCAAAATATTCAATTTACTTCAACAGAATTATATCCTGAAGGAGTTGTTTATAGTGAAAGTCAGGAGGTGTTTTTTGTAAGTTCATTGCATTATGGTAAAATTGGAACAGTCGATAAAAATGGAGTCTATAGTGAATTTGTTAATTCACCAGATTTAGTTTCCGCGATCGGATTATCTCTGAATGACAAGACGAATACGCTTTATGTATGTATTTCAGATCCAGGCGTTTCAGTAAAAACCTTACCTGAAACACAACGTAAATTGGCTAAATTAATCGCTTTTGACACAAAAACAAGAAAGAAAATTTTCTCAAAAGATTTAGGAGCTTTAAACCCAAAAGGTTTCAATTTTGCAAATGACATAACATTTGATAACTTTGGAAATGTGTATGTTACAAATAGTTTTGCTCCGTTTATCTATAAGATTGCGGCGGATGGAACAACTTCTATTTTTGCCACTTCTGAATTATGGAAAGGTGAAGGAT
>CAMDMY010000113.1 GCA_945902775.1 Chryseobacterium gleum
CCTGCTCCTGCTGGTGTTATGTCTCCTGTAGCAGCATTTACTGTCGCAACACCTGCATTATCTGTTGTCCATGTTCCACCAATATCTCCACTACTTGTAAATGTTGTGGTTCCTGTAATACAAATTGCTTGTGTTCCTGATAAAACTCCTGCATTAGGTGAAGGAATAATATTAGCAACACGAGTGTTAGTAGCATTAGAACATCCTCCTACACCAATTACAGTATAAGTCATAGTTGAAGAACCAATAACCAAACCTGAAATAACACCAGTTCCTCCATTGATAGTAGCGTTTGCGGGTGTTCCTGATGTCCATGTTCCTCCAATATCTCCATCCGAAGAAAATGTTGATGAACCACCAACACACATATTTTGTATTCCTGATAAAGTACCTGCATTTGGAGCAGCAGTAACGGTCACTGTTCTATTAGAAGACGAAGGAACACAACCTGCACCACCAACTACGGTATAAGTGATTGTTGCAGTACCTGCACTTACTCCTGTTATAACTCCTGTTATTGGATCAATAGTTGCTATTCCTAAAGAACCTGAAGTCCATGAACCTCCAACATCACCATTTGAAGTAAAAGTCGAATTACCAGCAACACAAATCGCTTGATTTCCTGATAAAACGCCAGCATTAGGCGCGTTAATAACATTTACAGTTCTAGTAGCTGTAGCGTTTGCGCAACCGCCAACACCAGTTACTGTGTAAGTAATCAATGAAGATCCTACTGAAAAACCAGTAATAACACCAGTACCAGCAACAACTGTTGCGTTTGCAGGTGTACCTGATGTCCATGTTCCTCCTGCATCTCCATTTGATGTAAATGTTGTTGAACCAGCTACACAAATATTTTGTCCACCAGATAAAGTACCTGCGTTTGGTGCTGCTGTTACAGTAACAGTTCTAGTAACTGAAGCATCAACACAACCTCCTATACCTGTTACAGTATAAGTTATTGTTGCAGTACCAGCACTTACACCTGCTATAACTCCTGTACCGGCCACAACTGTTGCAATACTTCCATCAGAAGTTGACCATGTTCCACCAGCATCACCGCTAGAAGTAAAAGTTGTAGTACCAGCAACACAAATATTTTGAACTCCAGCTAATGCTCCAGCATTTGGAGCAGCAGTAACTGTAACAGTTCTAGTAGCTGTTGCATCAGCACAGCCACCTACACCTGTTACTGTATAAGTAATAACAACGGTACCAGGAGTAACTCCAGTAATTACACCAGTTCCTGCAACAACAGAAGCAATTGCTGGTGTAGCAGAAGTCCAAGTTCCTCCTCCATCACCATCTGAAATAAAAGTCGTATTTCCCCCTACACATATACCTTGAGTACCAGATAAAGTACCTGCATCAGGAGCTGCTGTTACAGTAGCTGTTCTATTTGCATTACTAGTTACACAACCTGATCCACCAGATACAGTATATGTAATTACAGAAGATCCCGCACTTACACCTGAAACAACACCTGTTCCAATAACAACAGTAGCAGAAGCAGGAGTTGCTGATAACCAAGTACCACCGGCATCTCCATTTGTAGTAAAAGTTGTTGTTCCTCCAACACAAATACCCATAGTTCCAGATAATGTACCTGCATCTGGTTGAGCGTCAACAGTAACAGGTAAAGTAGCTGTTGCATTAGAACATCCACCTGTACCAGTTACAGTATAAGTAATGATAGAGGAGCCAACAGAAACTCCAGTGATAACACCTGTAGCACCAACGACAGTAGCGTTGGCAGGAGTACCTGATGTCCATGTACCTCCAACATCTCCACTTGAAGAAAATGTAGTTGTCCCTGTTGAACAAATATTTTGAGTTCCTGTAATGAGACCTGCATTTGGTGGAGCTGTAATTGTCAAAGCTCCAGATGCTGTAGCTGCCGGAGCACAACCGCCACTGGTAGTAATTGTGTAATTATATGGACTTCCAACAACAGAATTAGGCGTTCCAGAAATAGTAAAGACTTTTGTTCCTGCATTATAAGTTCCAATTACACCTGGGGGTAAAGTTGCAGAAACAGTTGCTCCTGTTCCTCCCGAACCTACTAAATAAGTAATAGGTGTTGCCATTAAAACGTTTAGACACAAGGATTGATTATTTGTTCCGAGACCTGAAGTTAGCGTTAATGTTGGTACTCTTACTTGCTTAATTTCTGCAGTAGGTGAATCATTAGTGTTGTCACTATCTCCTATAACTGTTGCGCTAAAATTAAATGTATGAAAACCGACAGCAGTAAAATCACCCTGTGTAGAGAAAACTACATCTAATGTTGAATTTGCTGCTAAAATACCATCACCTAATACACCATCAGTTGCACCCAAAACTTGAGTAAAACTTTGTGTACTTGCACCTGTAACATTTGCAGTTACAGTAACAGGATCAACTGAAAAATCAATATCTACACCAGAATAATTTTTTATCCTAACAGTAACTGATAAGGACGCATTTGGACACATAGGAGAAGATGGTGTAATTACTGTGATAGCACCAACATCAACAGCAGATGCAGAAAAACTCAGTAACATCAAAGCAAAAAATAACGAAAATATATTTTTCATAAACTAGTATTTAAACGTACTAAAAGCAATTAAAATAAGATAAAAAATCTACAAAACAGAATTACCCATTTTATAAAACATTATGCAATTATACTACTTTATTTTTTATAATCTTCAAACTTATTAACATTTTAAGATTAGGTAGAAATAAAATAAACATTTAATAATTTGATAAACAACATGTTAATTAACTTGGAATATTTTCAATTATTTATCAAATTATAGATGAGTCAATATTTCTAGCTATTAATTTAAACCTTAATTTTGAAATTGAAGGAAGGTTTAAATAAAATTAAATTATATCATTTCTAATCGGCGTTTATTAAAAAAATAATAGAAAAATATGATTATATAATATAAACATATTATTTTATGTTTATATTATACAAATTTACTTAAATAACTTAAAAATAAATAGTTAATTAACGTAAATAAATTACGTTAATGTAAAAAAAGATATTATAAATAAATTTAAAAGTAGATAGTAAAATAGCTATAATTTAAAACTCTAAAAAGCCGATTTAGTGAAAAAAAAGTGTGAAAAAACTTATTTAAATAATATAGATACTTTGAACAATAAAAAATCAAGTAATTTAAATTAAATTTACGGTCAATTAAAAAAAGGGGATTTGAAATTAAATATTTCATTTTTTTTATTTACTATTTTAATATAAAAACAAATTAAAAACACATATGAAACTGCAAGAAATACGCGAAGAATTTTTTCGTTTTTTTGAATCTAAAGGACATACGATTGTTCCTTCCGCTCCAATGGTCGTTAAAAATGATCCTACATTAATGTTCACGAATGCAGGAATGAATCAGTTCAAAGATTATTTCTTGGGAAATAGTATTCCTAAAAATAAACGTATAGCAAATACTCAAAAATGTTTAAGGGTATCTGGAAAACATAATGATTTAGAAGAAGTTGGAGTTGACACTTATCACCACACAATGTTTGAAATGCTAGGAAACTGGTCATTCGGTGATTATTTTAAAGAAGAAGCTATTTCGTGGGCATGGGAATTATTAACAGAAATATATAAAATTCCTGTTGACCGTTTATACGTAACAGTGTTTCAAGGTGATGAAACTGATGGAGTTCCTATGGATAACGAAAGCTTTGAAATTTGGAAACGTTTTATTGCTGAAGATAGAATTATCCTAGCTTCTAAAAAAGATAACTTTTGGGAAATGGGTGAAACAGGGCCTTGTGGACCTTGTACTGAAATTCATGTTGATTTAAGATCTGAAAACGAAAGACTTCTTAAATCTGGAAGAGAATTTGTGAATGAAGACCACCCTCAAGTTATTGAAATTTGGAACAATGTTTTCATGCAATTCAATAGAAAATCAAATGGATCTTTAGAACCACTTCCTGCAACACACGTTGATACAGGTATGGGGTTAGAAAGATTGGCAATGGCTTTACAAGTTAAACAATCAAACTATGATACTGACTTATTCCAAACTTTAATCAAACACATGGAGAAAGTGTCAGGTAAAGTTTATGGAGAAAATGAAGAAACGGATATTGCATTAAGAGTAATTGCTGATCATATTAGAGCAATCGCATTCTCAATTGCAGACGGTCAGTTACCTTCAAATACAGGCGCAGGATATGTTATTCGAAGAATTTTAAGAAGGGCAGTTCGTTATGGCTACCAAACATTAGGATTAAAAGAACCATTTTTATGTGATTTATCGATTATTTTAGGAGAAGTAATGGGCGATCCTTTTGAAGAATTAATTACTCAAAAAGAATTGATTCAGAAAGTAATTCGTGAGGAAGAAGTTAGTTTTTTCAGAACATTGGAGTTAGGTTTAAAACGTATTGATTACATTATTGAAACGACCAAAAACAATGGGGATTACGTTATAAATGGTTCAGCAATTTTCGAACTGTATGATACTTTTGGATTCCCTGTTGATTTAACTTCATTGATAGCTAGAGAAAATAATTTAAGTATTGACGAAGTTGCTTTTGATAAAGAATTACAACAACAAAAAGATCGTTCAAGAGCAGCCACAGCTATCGAAACAGACGATTGGGTTGAGTTAAAATCTGATAATACAGTTGAATTTATTGGTTACGACAATACAGAAGCATCTATAGAGATTATCAAATATAGAAAAGTAAGTCAAAAACAAAAAGAATTTTACCAATTGGTATTCAACCAAACGCCTTTCTATCCTGAAGGTGGTGGACAAGTTGGTGACACTGGATATATTGAATTCAATGGTGAAAAAACATCCATTTTTGATACTAAAAAAGAGAATGGATTAATTATTCATTTAACAGATAAATTACCTTCAGAATTAAAAGTAACTTTTACTGCTAAAATCAACACAGAAAAAAGAAAGTTATCGGCAAATAATCATTCAGCTACTCACCTACTCCACCATGCATTGAGAACAGTTTTAGGAACGCATGTTGAACAAAAAGGTTCACTTGTAAACCCTGCTAATTTACGATTCGATTTTTCACATTTCTCTAAAGTAACAGACGAAGAAATTGAAAAAATTGAAGCATTGGTTACAGCTGAAATAAGAAAAAACATCACACTTGACGAAAGAAGAGAAACTCCAATAGAAGAAGCTCAAAAATTAGGAGCAATGGCTTTATTTGGAGAGAAATATGGTGAAACTGTTCGAGTAATTAAGTTTGGTGAATCAGTAGAACTTTGTGGAGGAATTCACGTTCCTACAACGAGTCAAATTGGATTGTTTAAAATCATTACTGAAACAGCTGTAGCTGCAGGAATAAGACGAATTGAAGCAATTACTGGTGAAGTAGCTGAAAACTATTATAAAGAGAAAGCTACAAAATTAGATTCTATCGCTCAATTACTTAAAAATCCAAAAGATTTACAAAAAGGTATTGAAGATTTAATTTCAAACAACACTCTTTTAACCAAACAATTAGAACAATTTCAAAAAGAAAAATCTTTATTAGTTAAAGCGGATTTAAAACAAAAAATAAACACGATTGATGGTATCAACTTTTTAGGTGAGATTGTTGAATTAGATGGTGGATCTATAAAAGATATATTATTCCAATTAAAAGGTGAAACAACTAATTTCTTTGGTGTTTTAGGAGGGAAAGAAGCTGATAAATGTACGTTAAGTATTATTGCTTCTGATGAAGTTATATCTTCGAAAAACATTGATGCTGGAAAAATTATCAGAGAGGTTTCAAAACACATCCAAGGTGGTGGTGGTGGACAAGCTTTTTTCGCAACTGCTGGAGGTAAAAACGCAGGTGGATTAAACCAAGCAATAGAAGACGTAAAAGCTAAAATATAATATTTTGAAAGTAATTATTGTTAGTTATTATTGGCCTCCAAGTGGAGGTTCTGGTGTTCAGAGATGGATGTATTTTGCTAAACATTTAGTAGAAAATGGAATCGAGCCAATAGTAGTTACAATTTCACCAGAAAATGCAGCTTATTCTACATTTGATGAATCTCTTGTTAAACAAGTAGAACATATTGAAACCCATCACACTACTGGTGGGTTTCAAATTTTAAAATTCTATTCTTTTTTAAAATCTGGAAATACAAAAAAACAAATCCCTGTTGGCGATATTGGCGATAAAAAGAAATCAAAATTCGATAAATTATCAGCTTATATCCGTGCTAATTATTTTATACCTGACGCTAGAGTTGGTTGGAATAAAAAAGCAATTCCAGAAATAGAAAAAATCATTAAAAAAGAAAAAATTGATTTTATCATAACAACAGGGCCACCCCATTCTACTCATTTAATTGGCTTAGAAATAAAAAATAAATACAATCTTAAATGGATTGCTGATTTTAGAGATCCTTGGACCGAAGTCTATTACAACAATTTATTCAAACGAACTAAACGTGCTAATTTAAAAGACAAATCGTTAGAAATAAGAGTATTAAATAAAGCTGATCTTGTTTTGACTGTTGGTCCTTCAATGAGAAAAATGTTAGCTGATAAACTTCCAAATAATGAATCAAAAGTTCATACTATTTTAAATGGTTTTGATGAAGAAAAACTTTCATTGATTCAAGGAAAACGTTATCAAGAATTTACCATAGCACACATTGGAATTTGGACACTTCAACAAGCTAATACTGAAATAGTATCCGCTTTAAAGCAAATTGCTTCTGAATATAAAGATTGGCAAATTAGATTTGTATTAGTAGGAAATATTCACCCTGAAATAATTCAAAATTTACAAAACATACCAAATCTGATAGTTGATCATCGAGGAAAAGTATCTCATCAAGATGCACTTCAAGAAATGATGAATGCAGACCTATTATTAAATTGTCAGGCTGATATTCCAAATTCAAAATTGATTATTTCTGGGAAACATATGGAATACCTAGCTACAGGTAATAATATGATTGTCATAGGTAACAAAGAAGGTGATGCAGCTGAATTAATGAAAGCAAATGAAAAAGCTAGGATGATTTCACAAAAAGATGTGCAAGAATTAAAAAATTCTATCATTTATTTTTATCAACTGGAAAGAAAAACTCCTTTATATAATCTAGAAATGAATCAATATAGTCGAAAATCTACAGCAAAGGAATTGGCTGATTTATTGAGAAAATCACATTAAAATTTAACTTCCTAGAACATTTATTAACTGCTCTAGTAAATTATAAAATCTAGTTAAACACTTGCTTTTGGATTTGAAAATAATCGAACATCTTCACCCGTAATTTTTACATCACACAAAATCACTAAACGTTCAATAATATTTCTTAATTCTCGAATATTTCCTGTCCAATCCGTTTTTTGAAGTTCTAATAATGCTAGTTCGTCCAATTCTTTTCTTGGAATTCCGTGTTCAGCACAAACCATCGTTAAAAAATGTTCAGATAAAACAGGAATATCATCTCTTCTTTCATTTAAAGACGGAACGTGAATCAAAATAACCGCTAAACGGTGATACAAATCTTCTCTGAAACGACCTTCTTCAATTTCTTTTCTCAAATCTTTATTTGTAGCGGCAACA
>CAMDMY010000114.1 GCA_945902775.1 Chryseobacterium gleum
CCATATAAAATCATTGAGTGACTAATATCAATCATCAAAACAGTACTCATTTGAGCTTTGTGTTTTGTCTCTTCAACAATCAAATCATTTTCAGTCAGTTTAATATCTGAAATCCCGTGATTTATCTGTGCATTTTTTAAACTTTCGGTCATGTTTACTAAGGCAAGATCATCTCCGTATTGAAACGATTTGCTGTCTCCATCGCGTTCATCCCCTACTCCTATTTTTGATGTTCTGTGGTTTCCGATACCACTCTTTTTAAGTTTACCAAAAATTTGGTCCAATGCAAAATCACGAAGTGCAGATTCCATTTTTGCTGTGAGCAAGTTCTTCCCTTTTCCTTTGCCAGCATTTCCATCATTAGGATCGATTTCTTCTTTGATATAGCCTCGTTTCTTAAGATCTTCTTCAAAATCAGCTAAGGTGTATTCGTCAGTAAAAATTGAATATTCTTTGTCGAGTACGTCCAACCATTCAAATGCTTCTTCGACATTTCCGGAAGTATGTGTAAGCAATTCTTTAAAGATATCAAACACTCTATCAAAATGTGAGATTTCTTTTGGAACGTGTTTACTGAAAATAAATCCTTTCCCTAAATCAAATTGAATTCCATTCATACGATTCTTTTTTATATTGATTGTGTACTTTTTTTATTATCAATTAAATAACTTTCTCAATATGCAATCTAAAAATCCAATTTACACCGATAGTAAACAATGCTCTTTATGGTAGCAAATTTTATAACTATAATCTAATTAAAACTCTTTTTCTACAGAATTTCTAGTAAATTATAATTTTACATAAAGATAAATATTTATAAATTTTAAAAAGATAAAATGTAATAATAATTCAATAAAAGCGTACTAATAGATATAGTGTTTAACTAATTAATATTAAAATCCATGATAAAGTTAACAGTAGTTTTCGCAATAGTAGTAAGTGGATTTGTAAATGCACGAGCAACTTAAAAAATAGAGCAATTTAAAAAAGATAATTGTGATAAACTAGCAGCTGAAATACACAATTCAGTAAATGAAATAAATAGTTTGACTAACAAAAAACATACTTTTAAAACTTGAGATACCGATCAAACTTAAATTATTGATATTTTAAAAGATATTTTCACCTATCCTATTGCTAAATTAAAATATTCAATTAACTCAATACTCTATAAAAAGTAGATTAAAAGTTCTGTAATTTTATTGAAAACCGTTAAAATATATGATTTACAAAGTTTATTTATATATACTCAATCTCAATCGAACTATAACCTGCACCTGATCTAACTAATTTTATTTTGGTTCCAATTCGATCCTTTAATTCTCCAACGTGAGAGATAATTCCAATAGACTTGTTTGTAGTGTTTTGCATGTTTTCTAAGATTGTAATGGCTTGATCTAACGATTCTGGATCGAGGGTTCCAAAGCCTTCATCGATAAATAAGGATTCAATATTTACATTTTTAGCGGCTAAATCTGATAAGCCGAAAGCAAGTGCTAAACTTAATTTAAACGTTTCTCCTCCAGACAATGACGATACGGCACGTTGTGTATTTCCCATATAGGTATCGATTACTTTAAGATTTTCGGCTTCATTTTCAACTTCTAATAAATAGCGATCTGAAAATCCTTTTAAGCGTTCATTCCCATATTCGATTAGTTGTTTTAGGGTTAAATCCTGAACGAAATTTGAGAATTTTTTACCTGCTGAATCTCCTATCAAAGCATTCATTTTTGACCATAAGTCTAAATCTCGTTTTAACGCATCTAAAATTAATTGATCTTCTTTTTGTTTTTCTCTCTTTTCAGTATCAATTTTAATTTGATTTTCTAAATCCCAAATTGACTTTTTCAATAGTTCAACTTCTTCTAAAACAGTTTTAAATTGGACTTTTAAATCATCTAAATGAACAGTTTTATCATCTTTTAAATTATCTTCTACTAACTCTTTTTCGATAGAATCCATAGTTGTTTTTAAGGCAACCTCTGTTTCATTGATCTTTTGGGATTGATTTCTTAATTGATTCGCCTCTACTTCGTTCAGTATTTTAAGATCTAATTCATCTAATTGATTCAAACCTAAATCATGAATTTTAGCCTTTAATTCAATCGTCTCTTGCTCAATTGTTATCAAAAGTGATTTTAGTATTTCTGATAAAGTTGAACTAGCTTCTACATTCGTTAATAATTGCTGTTCTTCTTTGTTTTTTTGTGATTTTAAAGTTGAAATAACATTCAATAAATCACTGCCTTCATAAATAGAAATGCGTTGATCTTTAATTGTTTGATACGATTTATTTAAATCTTTAAATAAATAAAAAAGTCCCTTTAAATCGATTAAAACTTGCTTAGCTTCTACCAATTTCTCTAATTGAGTAAGTTCCTCAAATTGTGATTCAATCTCCTTTGTTTTTTGTTCAATTTCAATTAATGAGTGTAAATCTGACCAATTTAATTGCTTCGAAAAATTTTGAATATCCTCCGTTACTTTATTCAATTCTTCTGTTTTTACTTTTAATTCAGTTTCATTAAGCGAAATTGATTTTTCAAGAGTTGAAATTTCAGTTGAAGAAATTAGTATAGCATCTTTATTGATTTCAACTAATTTTTTAACGTTATTGAAATTTTCTTCGTGAACATTCAATTTTCTAGAGTCTGGGATGTCAGAAACGAAAGGATGTTCTAAAGAGCCGCATAAAGGGCATGGACAATTTGGTTGTAATTCAGAACGAAAACCATCAAGTCCTTTTACTTTTTTTGAATCTTCAAAGAGTTGCAAAGCTTCATCATATTTTGACTTCAATTCTATTGAACTCTCATTTTGTTTTAGTTGCTCCGCTTTTTTAATAAGAACCGATGAATTTTGATCATTTAAAAGGGTTTTCAATTTTTCAAGTGATTCCTTTTTTTCTTGAAATAATCTTTTGCTCCCCATTAATTGTGAAGCGGGTAAGCGTAAAGAAGAAAGAGTTGATTTTAAAACTAAAATATCGTCGATCGTATTAATTTTTTTAGTCGATAATTTGGTTTCTATTTCATTAATAAAATCATCAATTTGAATGTCTAGTTCAATTGTATCTAAAAAAGTAAAACCAAATCGATTTAATTGAACAACTCGTTCGTTAATTCGTTGATTTTCATTGTCTATTTTTTGTTTTTGTGTTCGCTCATCTTCTAGAAGTTGTAAATAATTTGTTTGAAACTGATCTAACATAGTTTCAAAGTTTGAAATTGTCACTTCTTTTTTAATCAAACTATTTACTGATTCTAATAATTCAGTTAATTGAGCGTTTAAGGTGATTGATTCTAATCTATTGTTTTCTAATTGATTAGAAGTATTAATATTTTCTTTTTGTTTACGCTTTAACTCCTCCCAAACATTTCTTAAATGAGCAAATTTAGAATGTTCTTCTAAACGAATTAATTGAGGTTTAAATATTTCTTTTTCAATATTTAATCGCGTGAAAAGCGCATCAGTTTCTTCTTTCTTTTGAGTGTTTTTTATGATTGACTCTTTGATTTTTATCTTCGAATCTAATAAAATTGAATTTTCTTTAACTTTTTGTAATTCAGGTTTTTCTAATTTTATTTTCTCATTTATTAATTGAATTTCTTCCTCAGAAAAAAGTTTATTCTCGCCCATTCTAAGTTGATGATCATTTACTTTTTTTTCTTCTTCTTTGAATCGATAATAAACACTTCTTCCAATTGTTCTATAAAAACCAGTTCCAGTTATTTCTTCAAGCAAGGTGTTTCTTTCATCTCTTTTAGCTAACAATAATTTTGAAAATTGTCCTTGAGCTAAAATCATAGATTGAACAAACTGCTCATAACTAAGTCCGATAATGCGCTCATTTTCTTTTGGAACTTGAGAAATCGATGAACTAATGATTGTATTCCCATTTGTTACATCAACCACTTCATGCAATCGTTCAGCTAATGTATTTTTTCGTGTCAAACGAATCGACCAATTGGACCTGTATAAAATCCCATTCACTAAATACTCTACTTCAGCATAACAATCAGTTGTGTTTTTCGTCAAAATAACACCTTCTTCGTCTATTACTTTTTTTGAAATAGAAGATGTAATTCGAGGGATTCGATTGAATAAAGCCAACGTTATCACATCTAAGATTGTCGATTTTCCTGCACCTGTAGGACCAGTTATCACAAACAATCCAGCATCTCCCAAAACGCCGCTTTCAAAATCAATCGTATGTTCTCCTTTCAGAGAATGAATATTTTTTAATTTTATTTTACAAATCTTCATTTCAATAAATTAAATAGGTGAATTAGATTGATTTATAGTTTCTAAAATTTCACGAAAAGCATTCAATAAAGCAGACTGATCTTCAATTGATTCATCCATGTCTAATCGTTTTTGAAATAATTCAATAGGTTTAAAAGAAGTAATCTCTTCCCCTTTTTCTAGGAATGAACCCGTTCCTTTGATTTTATTTTGAAATTCAATTTTCCCTTTTAAAATAACAACATCTGGATATAATTCTTGTGCTTCCCCAGATAATAAAACCTCTAATTCACTAATACTTTCGATATTTTCATTTTCTTCAATTGCGATAATCTCTGCTAAATCAGGTAAAATTGAAACTTTTGAATAATTAGCTAATTTTTGTTTGATCTCTGAAATTGAACCTTTCAGGGTGATTAACTTTCTAAAAGAGGGGATTTCAAGTGAAGTCGAAGTTAAATTTGAATCTTCAAATTCAAGCACTACCACTCTTTTTTGATCCATTTTTTCACTGAAACTCATCGGTATTGGTGAGCCACTATACAAAATATTTTCACCCACTTTTTGAGGTTTATGAATATGTCCAAGCGCAACATAATGAGGGTTTTGACCAAATATACTTGCGTCAATACTTGCTTGATTACCAATTTGTATTTCTCGCTCACTTTCTGATGGTTCAACTCCATGCACGAATAAATGTCCCATTAAAACATAAGGTAATCCATTATAATTACCTAGATAATAATCATTTACATTTTTAAAGTAATTTCTCAACCCTTCTCTAATTTGTTCGATTTTATCTTCATACGATTCTCCTGCAACCGTTTGTCGAATATCTTTATCTCGCAAAAAAGGTACCGCAGCAATTACCACTTTTTCGGTCTCTTTTTGGCATTCAATAAATAACTCAGATAAATTGGAAGGTACACCTCCAATTACTTTAACATCTAATAATTCTAAAATTTCTTTAGGAGCATTCAAAACATGAGGTGAATCGTGATTTCCTCCTGTAATTATCACTTTACATTTTAATGGAATCATTCGCTTCAAAAACAAATAATACTGACGCATCGCTTGTTGAGAAGGATTCGCTTGATCAAACAAATCACCTGACATTAACAATATATCTATTTTTTTCTCTTCAATAATAGTAGTAAGCCAATTAAAAAACAACTCCATATCTTCTTGGAAATCAATTTTTTGAAGTTGTTTGCCTAAATGCCAATCTGAAGTGTGAAGTATTTTTATGCTCATGTTTTTTTTTAAAATCTTATTTCAATATATAACTACGAAGTGACAACCTAAATATAACACTTAAAAAAGATTTAATAGTTATTTTTAGCATCTATTAAATTCAATACCAAAAAGTAAGAATTTAAGTACGTTTTATATTAATTAGTTGTATTTTGTTTATTCAAATTGAATCAAAATGAGCAATCTATCATTCGAATATTTCCCTTATCGATTAAATTTTAAATACCCTTTTCGTTTATCTCATTCAGAGAGAACCGGTACTGATAATGTGTATTTATTAGTGAAAGATGGAGAATCATTTGGATGGGGAGAATGTGTTTTTATTCCTTATTATCCTGAAACACTTTCAACATTTGAAAACATAGTTTCAAATTTAAAACTTCCCTCCTATCTACCTGATATTAAAGCATTTATTGATTCATTAAAAAATAAACACCCGCATTCTAATTTTTGTATCGCAGCCATTGATGTTGCGTTACATAATTTAAAAGCTTCAAAAACAGGAGTTTCAATAACAGATCAATACGGAATTACTGGAGGAATTAAGAAAACTTCTTTTACAATAGGAATTTCTACTGAACAGGAAATGGAAAAGAAATTGTTCGAGAACAATGAATTGGATTATTATAAACTGAAAGTCAGTCAATTTGAAATCGAACGTATTGTTTCAACTTTTACCAAATTGACTGATAAGCATTTTACGATTGATGCTAATCAGGGATTTACCGATAGGAACGAAGCTTTAAAATGGAGTTATAAATTGGCAGATCAAGGTGTTTGGTATATGGAACAACCTTTTCATAAAGATGATTTTGAAAGTCACGCCTGGTTAAAAGCTAAAAGTCCAATTCCAATTTTAGCTGATGAATCTTTTCAAAATTATGCAGATTTAGAGCGAATTCAAAAATCGTTTGATGGGGTCAATTTAAAATTAATGAAATGCGGAGGTATCGCTCAGGGAGTTGCTTGTTTAAAACGTGTCCATGAAATGGGATTAAAAAGCATTATTGGATGTATGAGCGAATCGAGTGTTATAATAAATGCTTCAAAAGAAATTGCTCCCTTGGCTGACTGGGTAGATTTAGACGGTAACTTATTGATTACAAATGATATATTTACTTCTCAAAAATCAAATGAAGAACTCATTCAAATTTTGAGAAGCAAATAGCTTTATTTCATCCAACTCAAATTTCTAGAATATAGAAATACGAAAAGTCCTGCAATTAATAAATTCCAAATTACAATAAAAGAAGGTATACTTGAAGGAGAAACAAATAAATAAACTTGACCAACAGTTATTAAAGAATAAATAATGTAAAAATGGAAACCAATTTTAGCACCTTTCCACATTTTTAATACTCCAAACAATCCAACAGCCGAACTAATCAACGTTAAAACAGTTACAGCATAAAAACTATCATTTAAACTTTCCGCCATTGCAGTTAATTTATGTATGGCATCAACAGCGAAATCAGCATTCATATTTTCTAACTGTTCAATGTTTTTAGACATTTCAGCTCGTTGAAATAACATATCTTTTTTTGATGCTGGACCACTAAGAAATTGTAAAATGACCCCCAAAAAAGAAAATCCCAAATTAACAAAACTTAAAATACACAGTACTTTAAGTGCTTTTGGTCTTTCATTATTGATTAAACTATCTATTGAATTTTCTTCCATTATATTTTTTTTGTGAAATTACTAATATTCTAGCGAATAGGTTAAACCAATTAACAATTCTTTACCGCTTTTATGAACTTCCTTACCCCTGCTTTATAGGCTGGACTTCTTTCTATATAGAATAATTCAAAAATTGCAATCAACTCTTGCTTTAATTCAGGATATTTTAAAACGATTTTACTCAAGTTTTGCATGCTATACATCTGAAGTGCTACCTTATTGTTACTGTTTTTAATAAAATCGATGTATCTTTCAATAAGTTCTGATTCTTTATATTCAATAAGATCTAAGCATTGAATAATGTTTGTGCAATTTCTT
>CAMDMY010000115.1 GCA_945902775.1 Chryseobacterium gleum
ATATTGCATAGTATCATAAATACCTAAACCAGCATACACAGAACCTCCTGGTGAATTTAAATATATTTGAATATCTTTTTTAGAATCTGCTGATTCCAGAAATAATAATTGCGCGTTTACTATATTAGCAACATTGTCATTTATACCTGTACCTAAGAAAATGATTCTATCCATCATCAATCTAGAGAAAACGTCCATTTGAGACATGTTCAGTTGACGTTCTTCAATAATATATGGCGTTAAAGAAGATTCAATATAATGTTCAACATGCATACTGTTTAGCCCCATGTGCTTGGTTGCATATTTTTTAAATTCGTTATTATCAAACATAATTCGTTTTTTTACTTGTTATGATGTAAAGATAAAAGCAAACTTTAGATTGACAACTAAAATTAATAGAAAAAATGTTAAACTATGAGTGTTAAAAAACTTTCTAATTATTTCAGACATTTATAATTTGCAATCCATTCTGGATTTTGAACATCCTTTAAAATTTTCCATAAATTAGAATCTAAAAAGTAATTTGCATCAATATGAGCAACACCATAATTTTTAAATAAAAATAATTCTTGCTTTAAGGAAGGGTTAAATTGTTTATTACTCCATCCATTTCCTTTAGTAATATCTAATGGATGTTTTTCAAAATGGAGCTTCCATAACGAATCTAATGGAACACAATAAGTATATTCTTTTAAAGTAAAAGAATCTTTTAAAACACCACAATCAAAATTATTCTCAGCAAAAAAATTTCTACGCGTTGGATTATAAATACTAGGCCAATGACCTGAAGCAATCTTTATAAACTCTGTTTCTGTTATTTGTTTAACATGGGATTGAGTTCGGCCATTATCAATATAAGCAATATATGAAGTTAACAAACCGGTTGATTGGAAAGAAATCTTCACTCCAAAGGCTGAATGAGGCGGACTAACAAGCATAAATGAGCTTGAAACAAACCAACATAAAACCAAAAGTATTCTCATCAATATAAAATTAACTAGTGAATAATCTAAGTTTAACGAAAAAAAACAAAAGAGGTTACTAAAAATCAGTTATTTATAAAAGATTAATTTATTAGACTAAAATTGAATAATTTGATTCGGCGTAATACAAAAATGTAATGGTAAATCAAATTCATTTAAATCATCAATTTCTTCGATTACATCAAATAAATAAAGTCCAATAAAAAGGCATTCTTTTTTACATTTGCTTAAAAATCGATCATAAAAACCTTTCCCGTAGCCAACTCTATTTCCATTTTTATCAATTGTTAGCAACGGTACGAATACAAAGTCAAATTTTTCTTCTGAAATTATATTTCCAAAAAAAGGTTCTGGTATATTATATTCATTTAATACAATTTGTGATACATCCTCAAATTGAAAATGCATCATTTCACTCGTTTTAAATTTAGTTTTAGGTATTCCTACTATTGACTTTTGATTTAGAACAGATTCTAAAATTAAATAAGTGTTTAACTCGTTTTTATATTTTATAGGTAAAAATAAACTGACAATTTTATCGCTTAAATTAAAGTTTGCTGACAATAAATCTAAAACCGACCTAGATTTAAGGTTGATCTCAAACTCACTCATTTCATGCCTTTTAGCTAAATATTTAATTCGAAGTTCTTTTTTTAACATTTGTCGATACATTTAATCTTTTCATCTAATTGCCAATAAAACAATGCAATATAGAACAAATATAAATAGAACTTAAAGTTGTGAATAATATGTTAAATCTCAATCTTAAATAACATTTATTTATAGATTTGATGACTTAATATTAAAAAAAAATAGTGCAGAACAAAATAAAAAAACTATGAAAAAAACAAAAATCACATTTTTAATGTGTTTACTAACATACTCATTTGCATTTGGTCAACAAGAAGTTAGTGATTCTTCTCAAGTAACTGAAGAAGAATATGTTGAGCCAGAAGAAGAATTAGAAACTTATTCAGGAACTAGAATTGTAAACGGTCACTCTGTTGAAACTCTTCACAAAGGAGTTCTAGAATTTCGAATAGAACATAAATTTGGAGATATAGCTAGTTCAGGTGCAGGAATAAATACATTATATGGATTAGATAATGTATCAGATATTAGAATTGCTTTTGAATATGGCATTACTGATAAACTTATGGTAGGTTTCGGTAGAAGTCGAGGTACAGGATTTCCTTACCGATCATTATTAGATGGCTTTGTAAAGTATCGATTACTTCATCAAGATAAAAAAGGCATGCCTTTATCATTAAGTTTACTAGGTACAACTAGTTATACTTACATGCCTGCATCAACGAATCTTGGTGAAGTAAATGCATTTCCTAAATCAATTTATCGATTTGCATATTGTTCTCAAATAAATTTTGCTAGAAAATTCGGCAATAAATTTAGTTTGTCAATTATACCAACCTTAGTTTATAGAAATTACGTAGCAACAGATGATGTAAATGCATTATTTTCTATTGGATCAGCAGTAAGCTATGCTGTTAATTCTAAAGTTAGTTTAATAGTTGAATATTATAGTAATATTCAAAAAGAAACAGTTCGTTCAAATTATCAAAATAGTTTGTCAGCAGCAATAGAATGGATAACTTTTGGACATAATTTTAAAGTTTATTTAACTAATGCAGGTGGTTTTGGAGAAACGCAATTTATACCTTATACTAATACAGATTGGGCTAAAGGACAATTTAGATTAGGCTTTTGTATTTCAAGAAAATACATGAAAGAATAAAATAAACTAATTTTAAATTCAAAACTTTAAATAAATGAAAAATCTAAAATCTAAAACGAATATAACATTGTTTTTTGGTGTTTTAATTTTAACAATAGTATCTTTTTCTTGCTCAAAAGACAAAGTTCCTACTATGGTATTAAATCCTTCAGATTGTCCAAAACAAATTTCTTTTAAAACTGATATAATGAAGATTATGAATGACAACTGTACATCATGCCATAATTCAGGTAATGCAAGTGGAGGGTTTGACTTATCCACATATGATGGAGTTGCAGCAAATCCTTCAATAATATTAAGTTCAATGAAACAGGATGGAAGTGCAAAGTCAATGCCTATCGGTTCAAAGCTTCCTGACTCAACTGTTCAAAAATTTTTCTGTTGGATTAATCAAGGAAAATTAAATAATTAATGAAAATCATACAATTTATTTACCAAGGTAAATAAATTGTATTTATATTTGAAAAAAAGAAAAATTATGAGAAAAATATTTTATCCTTTATTTGCAGGGGTCCTTTTAATGTCTTCTGCGTATGTATCTATAACTTCACAAGAATGGAAAATTAAAGATGATTTTTCAATAAAATTCATTAGTAAAGACCCTTCAGGAATATTTAAAGATTTTAAAGGAACAATCAATTTTGACGAGAATGATTTAGCTGCATCTAAATTTGATTTATCAATAGATGTATCCTCAATAAGTACAGGGAACGGTATGATGAATAAAAAAGCTCAAATTGAAGAATGGTTCGACGCTACAAAGTACCCTCAAATCAAATTTGTATCTACTAAGATTGAAAAATCTACTAATGGATACAATGTTTTAGGAAGTTTAAAAATTAAAGGAGTAGCGAAAGACACTAAAATTCCATTAACATATTCAAAAACAGGAGATGGAGCTAAATTTTCTGGTGTATTTAATGTTAAACGTTCTGATTATAAAGTTGGGCATAAAGGAGATATTGTCCCTGATGTTATGAAAATTGAATTCTCTATTCCTGTTTCTAAAAAATAACAATATGTTCAAAAAATCATTATTCCTCGGAATATCAGCAGGTATAGGATCTGGTATAGCATCAATTATTTTTGCTGGAGTATACAAAGAAGCTATGTTTACAGATTTCTCTCCAGTAATTTCAAATATCAATTTAATTGGAGCATGTATGTTTGGTTGTATATTAGCTTCAATTGGATATTATGGGGTTAAAAAACTAATACCAAAATATGGTGAAATCATATTTAATTTACTTTTTATTATCTTAACTTTTGCAAGTATAATAAGTCCAATAGCTTATAAATTTCCACCAGAATTAGATTTTGAGGGTATAGATATGGTTACTAGTTATTTCATACCATTTGCAATGACACTACATTTTTTTCCAGCATTAATTTGGTTTGCGTTAAAGCCAATTTTTATTAAGCATTAGAACAAAAATAGCCGCTGAAATGTTTTTAGCGGCTATTTTGTTCTAATCCAATCTTCTAGAAACTAAACTTTCTATTCTATTAAATAATTGAATTGGATTATAGGTTCTCCAATCTACTTCCTGAAGTTCACCTCCCATCACAAAATAATTATCAATACTAACTTTTTTCAATTCATTTAAAACATGATCATGAAAATTGACTAAAGCAACCCATCCCTCTTCAATATCATCAAACCATTCTTCATAATAACAATCATCAGAAAAATGGAAATTTAAAACATTTTCACCAATTAAAATAAATTTTAAGATACCTGATTCTATCATGGGCTCTATAATATTTCTTTTAAGAGTCATAATATCATTTTCAATAGCATCATTCCACTCTCCTATCAATTCAATAATAGCAAAGCCATCATTGTAATCAGCAAAAAGTATTTTTAAAAATAAAGTGGGGGAGTCAATAGAGTCCCATTGGGGATGTATATAAAAATTATAAATTGAATTACTAAATTCAAATTCACTATAAGTGTTTTCAAAAAAAGGCGAATTTGAATCTTCAGAAGCAATATAATAATCTCGCCATTCATAAAAAGGTTCTACTGTATGCATAATTCAAAATTAAAATAAAATTGGCACGCATATTGAATATATAACTCAAAAATAAATAAATATGAAAACAATTACAGCATTTGGCTTTTCAATAATTTTATTATTATCATGTAATAAAAATAATCAAGGGGAGGATTCGACAATAAAGTCGGTTACATCATTTATCAATGAGACAAAAAACATAACTGTTTTTGGAAAAATAAAAACACAAAGCATTCTAAATAAAGCTGAATATCAAAAAATTCCAAAAATTGGATTTATATTAAGTTCAGTAATAAATGAATTTAAAAATACCGTTGATTTAAATAATCCAATATATTATGCGCTAGAAGGGCCTTTTGATAAAAATGCTATGCCTAATACAATATATGCTTTTATTGAAATAAATAATTCCGATTCCTTAATTAAAAATTTAACTCAAAAAGGATATGATTTTAACAAAACTAAAAACTTTGATTTTACTGAAATCGGCAAAATAAGTATTGGAATTTCAAATAATTTAGCAATTATAATTACAAAAAAAAATAAAATAAATTCTGAAAAAGAATTAGCAATCATATTTGATAAAACAAGAAAACAATCGTTTGAAAAAGAAAATAAAATTGGAAAAATTCTTAAATCGAATGAGGATATAGTAATCGGAGTAAATTACAATTCACTCTATTCAACAGCTAATACAGAATTAAACAAATTAAGTATTGATAAACAAAATGAATTAAATGGTATAACAGAAAATTCGTATAGTAAATTATCTACTAGCTTTAATAAAGGGGGGCTTAAATTAATTACAGAAAATTATATCTCTGAAAAATTTAAAGAAATTCTATTTTTAAAAGACAATAATAGTACAGAACAATTCATGACAAAACTAGGTAATGGTTCACCACGCATGGGATTAACATTAAATTTAGATTTAAATAAAATAGAAAACTTTATTTCAAAATATACTAATACATCATTTACAAAATTAGCAGAAGAAATTGGTGGACCACTTCAAATGGCTATTATGATGGGAGGAGAAAAACCTTTATCAAATTTATTTTCTGGAGAATTTGGAGCAATAATAATAGGTGAGCCAAAAGAAGACGGAACATTTGTTCCAGATTTCAATATATATCTTGGATTAGGAAAAAAAGGAAAACCACTAGCAGAAATGGCACAATCATTCTTATCTAATGGTACAATGAAAACAATAGTAGATCGAAAAGGAATATCTTGTTACTCATCAGAAAAAAATATGCCATTAATCAATTCAAATTTGAATTTACCAGATAATTTAAAAGATTTTGGTCTAAAACCAATTTCAGGATTTATCAATTTGAAAGATATGGATATAAGTAGTTTTGAATTGAGTGGAGGAATCAAAGTACTTAATATTTTAGAATCTATAAAATTTAATATGGATAATAAAAAAGGTGAAATTATTATAACATCAAAAGACAAATCAAAAAACATACTTAAATCAAGCATTGATTTTTATCAAAAAGAATTAGAAACACAGATAAATAAAATTGGATTATAAAGTATTAACACAGAATCTCAGGTTATTAATTGCAACAATAAAAACAGTCCTAAAATACATTTTATGAGTTTTATGACTATTTTAAAAAATTTAACAAGCAATCGATTTTAGAAAATGTGAAGATACACTTAATTAAATGTAAACATATTTAAATCAGAATTTTATAAGAACACTTTGATTAAACTATAAAGGACTAAAAATAAGAATGAAAGTAGAACAGAAATAATATATTGAGGTCATAATATAACTATAATACCTAATATAAAAACAGGAAACTATAAACCAAAAAAAACCCGTTATAAATTCATGTAACGGGTTTTTATAAAAGTGGCATCTTCCGACACTTCGGAATTATTTTAGGTCAATTGCAAAAGTTGGGGATTGAAAACAATTCTAAATCAATTGTCAAGAATAATTTAACTTTATTAATCATACTTCGATTATTACTCTCTCACTTTTCCTTGATGAAGAGAAAGTGCTACTTTCGAAGACAAGCGGTAGCGCAGGTAGTAAGCAAAATCAAGGACCTTTCTAAGGAATTTTTCACTTAATTTAGTTTATATAAAGTATACAAACATAGCTAGTGAAGTGAAACCGCAAGTAAATACTTTCCTTCACGGCCTTGCACTAACGTTTAGTCTTCGAAAGTAATACTTTCTCTTCTTTCGCTGAAAAAGCGAAACGCGATTACGGAAAAATTTACAGCTAATTCGTTAGAAAGACCAGATCCATATTAGTTCTTCGCGATTACATATTTATTTTGCTTCTAGAATTCAAAGAAATAGTCCACTAACTTTTTATGTTGATTCGTAATTACTCTCCCATCCTTTAGTTGGCGGACACGCTTACCATCAGCACATCTTCTCAACTAAAAAAAAGAAAACTCATAAACCAAAAAAAACCCGTTACAAATTCATGTAACGGGTTTTTATAAAAGTGGCATCGACTTACTCTCCCACCCTCAAAAGGGCAGTACCATCAGCGCTAGTAGGCTTAACTTCTCTGTTCGGAATGGGAAGAGGTGGACCTTACTGC
>CAMDMY010000116.1 GCA_945902775.1 Chryseobacterium gleum
AAATAATATTTTAAAATATTGTAGATACGTAATTTATTACGTCGCCACTATATTTTAATAATTACGTTTTACCAAAATATAATTATTAAATAGGAATAAATGGGGAAATTATTAGCAATCGATTTTGGGTTAAAGAGAACAGGTTTAGCGATTACCGACGAAAATAAAATCATTGCAAGTGGTTTAACAACGGTAGATTCAAGAGATTTAATGACATTTTTGGTGAATTTAAATCAAAAAGAGAAAATCGAAACAATAGTTCTAGGTGAACCAAAACGTTTAAATAATGAGCCAAGCCATATTACAGCAAATGTTCATTTATTTAAAGAGGCATTAGAAAAGCAATTTCCTTTAATACCAGTTGTTTTAATTGACGAACGTTTCACATCGAAAATGGCGTTTCAATCAATGATTGATAATGGAATGTCGAAAAAACAACGCCAAAACAAAGGATTAATAGACGAAATCAGCGCAACGATTATATTACAATCCTATATGCAAACCCTGTAGAGACGTAATTTATTACGTCTCAAGAATGATTATTAATTACGTCATTAGAATGATTATTAATTACGTCTCAAGAATGATTATTAATTACGTCATTAGAATGATTTATTAATTACGTCTCAAGAATGATTATTAATTACGTATCAAGAATGATTATTTCATTTTCAAGACCAATAAGCCCACCAAATGGTTTTGTAATCCCATAGTTTATAAAATCCCATCTCAATATATTTTACAAATAAATAAATCATTCCAAGTAAATCGTTAATTTTGTAATTCAATAAAAAATAAGAAATGATATTACCAATAGTTGCATACGGAGATCCAGTTTTAAAGAAAGAAGCTGGGGAAATTTCTAAAGAATACCCAGAATTAAACGCATTGATTGAAAATATGTTTGAAACGATGTATGAAGCATCAGGGGTAGGATTAGCAGCGCCACAAATTGGAAGAGATATTCGTTTGTTTATTACTGACGGAAGTCCTTTTGCAGAAGAAGATGAGGATGAGGATGGTGAACCAATCGAGCCAGATCCAAGGGCAGTCGGTATAGCAGATTTCAAACAAGTTTTTATTAATCCAACGATTGTTGAGGAATCAGGAGAAGAATGGGCTTTTAAAGAAGGCTGTTTATCAATACCTAAGGTAAGAGAAGATGTTTTCAGAAAAGAAAAAATCAGAATTACCTATTATGATGAAAATTGGGAATTTAAAGATGAATATTACGACGGTTATGCTGCTCGTATAATTCAACATGAATATGATCACATAGAAGGAGTTTTATTTACGGATCATTTATCTGCTATTAAAAAGAAATTAATAGCTTCAAAACTTCAAAATATTTCAAAAGGATTGGTTCGAGTAGATTATCGAATGAAATTTCCTGCGATGAAAAAAGGAAGAAAGTGAGTTTATTTTTAGAAAAAAGCAATATGAGAATTCTATTTTTTATCCCTATTTTATTCTTTTCTCTTTTTATTTCGTGTACAGGAAGTAAATCTTCTGAAGATGAAACTGAAATTGAAAATTTTAAAGAAATAATTGTTCAGAAAGAAGATTCTTTATTGCAATTTCAGAAAGAAAATAAACAAATTCCTAGAGAAAAACATTTTGAATTGATTCAATCATTGAACGATTTTTATTTAACTTTTCCAAAAGATAAATATGCCCCTGTTTGTTTAGATAAAATTCAGATGTCTTACTCTGGCTTAGGAGTTTATCACAGAGCAATTGAATACGCCGATTTACTGATTAAAAAATATCCTAAATACATAAACAGACCTATGATTTTGGAAAGCCAAGCTTCTAATTACGATATTTTTCAACAGCCTAGAGATACTGTGAAAGTTAGGTATTATTACGAATTGTTATTAAAAGAGAATCCGAAATTGGATAAAGATAAAAAAGAAGGGATAGAGATGAGATTAGAACATTTGGATTTAAATTTTGATGAATACATCGATTTTATAACTAATTCAGTTAGCTCTTCAATCCAAACCCAAGCTAAACCATAGGTTTTTTATTTAATGAAATTACTGTTAACAATCTGTTAAAGATGATGTACAAACAGAAATATTTTTTTATATTTGACATTATTAAAAACGTAAAATTTAAAATACGCATAGAATGAAAAAGTTATTATTTTCTTTAATGGTTATGTTCGGAGCTACGGTTGCTTCAAATCAAGTTTCTGCTCAAGTAGAAAATGGTGCAAAAATTTCTTTTACAAAAGAAACACACGATTACGGTACAATTAAAAATGGAGCAAATGGAATTTGTACATTTGAATTCAAAAACACTGGAAATGCGCCTTTAATTATTTCTAATGCGAAAGGATCTTGTGGTTGTACAGTTCCAACTTGGCCTCACGAACCAATAGCACCAGGAGCAAAAGGTTCTATCGAAGTTAAATACGATACTAAACGTGCAGGAGCGATTAATAAAATGGTTACAATTACATCTAATGCTGTAAATGAGCCAAATCAAGTTATTCGTATCAAAGGAAACGTATTGCCTGCACCAGAAGATGGAACTCCAGTAAACAACGCTGGTCCAGCAAATTAATAAATATTCGGTAAAATTGAAAAACTTTTTTACCTTTTTAATATTGATAAATTCCGCCCTTGGTTTTACCCAAGAGGCGGATTTTTTTTTGAAAGAAAGTATATTTAAATTCCCAAAAACAAAAGAGGGAGAAGTTGTTGAGCATATTTTTAACGCTATTAATATTGGTGATCTACCATTGGTTATAGACGATTTTGCAGTTGCATGTCATTGTACGAAAGTAGAATACCCAACCGATCCAATTATGCCTGGAAAAAAATTTGAGGTCAAGATAATTTTCGATACCGAAGGAAAGTATTATCATCAAGATCGCTATGTTTTTCTCTATACTAATTCAAAAAAGAAAAAAGAAAAGTTAAGATTTAAAATATTTGTGATTCCAAGAGAAGAGTAATTTAATTTTTACCTTAAACTTATTCTCAATCTCACTCTCAACCATAATCGATTCTTGAAAAAATAATATCTTTGTCGAATGATTTCAGAAAACACAAACATTAAGCAGTTCAATACATTTGGAATAGATGTAAATGCTTCTTATTTCGGAACATTTTCGAATGTGGAAGAATTGTCTCCAATCTTATCAAGGTACGCTGATAAAGAATTATTAGTTCTAGGAGGAGGGAGTAATGTGTTATTTACAAAGTATCAGTTTGATGGTTTGGTTTTAGTAAATGAAATCAAAGGTTTTGAAGTTATTGAAGAGTCAGATTCATCTGTAATTGTTCGCGTAGGTGCTGGAGAAGTTTGGCATGAATTCGTTCTGAAATGTATTGAGAATGGATTTGGTGGAGTTGAGAATTTATCTTTAATACCTGGAAGCGTAGGGGCTAGTCCTATGCAAAATATTGGTGCTTACGGTGTAGAAATCAAAGATGTTTTTGAGAAATTAGAAGCATATCAAATTGCTACAGGTGAGATTCATACATTCACAAAAGAAAATTGTAAATTCGGTTATAGAGAAAGCGTTTTTAAACGTGATTTAAGAAATCAATATATTATATCAACTGTATATTTTCGGTTGACTAAAAACGCAATTGTAAATACTTCTTATGGTGTAATTGAAGCTGAATTAACTAAAATGGGAATTTCAACTCCAACTATAAAAGATGTGAGTAACGCCGTAATTGCTATCCGTAGTAGTAAATTACCTAATCCAAAAGAAATTGGAAATGCAGGAAGTTTCTTTAAAAATCCGGTTGTTCCAAACTCTTTATTAGAAATTATCCAAAAAGAATATCCGACTGTCCCAAATTATCCAGCTGAAGAAGGTAAGGTCAAATTGGCTGCAGGATGGTTAATTGAACAAGCGGGTTGGAAAGGTAAAACGTTTGGACATTTTGGAGTACATAAATTGCAAGCGTTAGTTTTGGTTAACTATGGTGGTGCAACTGGACCAGAAATTTATGATTTATCGACGAATTTAATCGCTGATGTAAAGTCGAAATTTGGTGTTGAATTGGAACGTGAGGTAAATATTATTTAATCGGTTTTTATAATTTCATTTCCGTATTTTTTATTGTAGGGATAGGGCATGCCCTATCCCTACAATAAAAAATACGGAAAATAATCACCATTCATCCTCGGTACCATCCTCTTTATTGGCATCACGAATCAATTTTTTCCAATCATACGAACCATCATCCGTATCTCTTAAAATATTTCGATAATCGTCTTTCTCTATAATTTGATGTTCAATTTCTTCTCCAGTATATTCTTCTATTTCAGTTAGTAATGGTTTTTCTTCTTCGCTACAAAAAGAGATTGCGCTTCCGCGGTTATTACCTCTTCCGCAACGGCCACATCGGTGAACATAGTTTTCAGGATTATCAGGAACATCATAATTGATAACGTACTCAACAGTTGGAATGTCAATTCCTCTAGCAGCTACATCGGTTGTAATTAATACTCTGTTTTCGCCTGATCTAAAGCGATCTAAAATGGCAAAACGGTCTTTTTGTTCAACCCCTCCATGAAGCGCTTCACTACTAATACCTACTCGTTTCATTGCTTCTACAACTCTTCCTGCTCTGATTTGAGTTCTTACAAAAACGATGAATTTACTTTCCTCATATTCTTTCAGAATGTTTTCTAGGAAAAATCGTTTATCATCCATCGAAACAAATGTTACTGTATGGTCTATGTTTCCAGCAACAGGGTTGTGAGGAGCTATTTGAATACGAATTGCATTTCTTACAACTGAATACGCTACCTTTTTAATTTCAGGTGTTATAGTTGCTGAAAAGAACAATGTTTGACGATGAGTTGGAATGTGTTTCGAAACATCCTTAATATCTTTTAAAAAGCCCATATCCAACATTAAGTCTGCTTCATCCAATACCAAAAACTCAAGTTTAGAAATATCGATGTGACCTTGAGAAATCAAATCAAACATTCTACCTGGGGTTGATACCAAAACATCGATTCCATTTTTTAATGTTTTGATTTGTTGTTCTTGTTCAACTCCTCCGAAAAGTCCAAAAGTTTTAACACTTGTATTTCTTCCAATATCCTGAAAAACAAGTGAAATCTGTTTAGCAAGTTCACGAGTAGGAACCATTACTAAACATAGAACACCTTTGTAATTTTTTTTACGTTTTGTTTCTAATACATGTAAAACAGGAATAGCAAAAGCACCTGTTTTTCCTGTTCCCGTTTGAGCAATAGCTAAAACATCTTCACCTTCTAAAATAGGTTTAATCGCTTTGAATTGAATATCAGTAGGTCGGTTAAAACCCAAAACTTCCAATTGAGATTTAATTAAAGAAGATATATTGTAATCACTAAATTTCATAAGAAAGGTATTTTTTTAAGTAATGCAAAGGTAGTTGATTATAAACAAAAACCGCTCTGAATTTCAGAACGGTTTTAAGTATTTTAATGAATGGTAGTTGAGCAAATTTTCATTTGCTTATAGCAAAAGAAAATTGTACCGAAACTACGCTTCTTCTGTTTCAGTCTCTGGAACTAAAATACGTCCACAGTGCTCACAAACAATAATTTTTCTTTTTAATGTAATTTCCAACTGACGTTGAGGTGGGATTTTGTTGAAACATCCACCACAAGAATCACGGTTAATTGGAACTACTGCTAAACCATTTTTAGAGTTTCTTCTTAAACGATTGTATGCAATAATTAAACGCTCATCAATTTTTTTAGATGCAGCTTCAGATGCTTTCAAAAGTTTATCCTCATCTTTTTGAGTTTCACCAACGATTTCATCTAATTCTTTTTGTTTAGTCGTTAAATCCGTTTTTCTAAATTCTAATCTAGCTTTCGCTTCTTCTAAAGCTTCTTTTTTGCCAGTGATTTTGAATTTAACTTCTTTACTTTTTTTATCGTGAAGTTTAATTTCTAATTCTTGGTATTCAATCTCTTTCGCCAAAGATTCGAACTCACGGTTATTTCTAACTTTATCTTGTTGTTCTTTGTACTTAGCTATAGCCAATTCAGAATCTTTAATCGCGTTTTTACGATCAGTGATTTCTGTTTCCATTTCTTTTATTTCATCTTGGCTTTTAGCGATACGAAGACTGATACCTTCTAACTCGTCTTCCAAATCTTGAACTTCCAAAGGTAATTCACCTCTAACTGTTTTGATTTTATCAATCTCAGAATCAATCTTTTGTAACTCGTATAGAGCGTCTAATTTCTCTAATACTGATACTTCTTTTTTAGTCGCAGTTGTTGCCATTTGCTAAAAATAATTTATAGGATTTGTTTTAACCCCAGTTATATGAATTGCAAAGATAGGAAATTTTTTCTTCAAAATATCAGCTAATAAATTTGTTGTGTACTGTTCGCTCTCAAAATGACCAATATCAGCGATAACTATTTCATTTTCAGCGTCAAAAAAATCATGATATTTATAATCTCCTGTAATAAAGATGTCAGCCTTTATTTGTTTTGCATTTTTTAACAAGAAACTTCCTGAACCACCACAAAAAGCAACAGTTTTAATCGGTTTATTTAATAAATCTGTGTGACGAATGACACCACATTGAAAAGTGTCTTTTACTTTTTTCAAGAAAGAAACTTCATCCATTTCTTCAGGTAAATAACCGAACATTCCGCTACCTTCGTATTGATTTTTGTTTTTTAACGCAATGATGTCATAAGCAATTTCTTCGTATGGATGAGAAGCTTTCATTGCGTTTAAAACCGAATTTAATTGATGAGTAGAAACCAACACTTCAATTTTATGTTCTTCAACACTTGATTTTTGGTTGATTGTCCCCTCGAAAGGATTCGTGTTTTCAAGTGGTTTATAAGTTCCTGTTCCAACGGTGTCAAAACTACATTCACTATAATTCCCAATATGTCCAGCTCCAGCTTGAAATAATGCTTTGGTTACTTTGTCAGTATGTTCAGTTGGAACAGATACAGATAATTTGCACAAAACATTTTCGCTTGGAGAAAGAATTTGTAGATTCTCTAATCCTAATCGGGTACCAATTTCATAATTTACTCCAAAACGGTAATTGTCTAGATTTGTGTGGATTGCATAAATAGCAATGTTGTTTTGAATCGCTTT
>CAMDMY010000117.1 GCA_945902775.1 Chryseobacterium gleum
TACTGGATTAAACCGATATGCTTTATTTATTGATAATGAGTCAATTCACTACATCAATCTAAAATATATCTTGAAAGATGGTGAGACGCAAGAATTACTAGTAAGAATACGATACAGACAAGCTTTACAGCCGGCTACATTGATTAAAAAATCAAATGGATTGTACATCTTATTTCAACAAAAACAAAAAGGAATCACTCCTGGACAATTTGCAGCTTGGTATGATAATGAAGAACTGATTGGTTCTGGAGTTATTTGTCAGTAAGGTTTTCTTTCTCTGAAATTTATCGAATTGATATTAAATTTATTCTTTTAAATTAATTAGAGTTATTATATTATCTATTATATTTATGAGATAGAAAATATAATAGATACAAATGACATTATTTCAACAAACCAATCAAAAATCACTTTCACTAAAAGTTGATATTAAACTAACTGATAAAAAGATAGACCAAATGGTTTATACTCTGTATTGGGTGACTGAGGAAGAAATTAAAATTAAAGGCAACTAATTTTTAGCTGTTATGAATGAAATTGAAAAAAGCGAAAATCTATTTTTAGAGCTTTCGGAGATAATTACACAAAGTAGACTTAAAGTTGCTGTATTTGTAAATAGCACTTTAACAGATTTATACTGGCATATTGGCGAACATATCACTCAAACTTTATTAAAGAATAGGAGAGCTGAATATGGTAAGTCAATTTTGCAGACGGTGTCTGCAAAATTGACTATAAACTATGGCAAAGGTTTTAGTGAACGAAATCTAGCCAATATGATAAAATTCTATGAGATTTTTAATGATAAAAACATTTTGCAGACACTGTCTGCAAAATTAAGTTGGAGCCATTTTGTAGAAGTTTTAACGATTAAAGATTCGCTAAAACGTGAATTTTATCTGCAAATGGCTATTGCTCAAAAATGGGATACAAGAACACTTTCAGAACAAATTGATAAAATGCTTTTTGAAAGAACTTCAATTTCTCAAAAATCTGAAGAAGAAGTAAAAAATGAAGTTCAAAAACTAGCTAAAGGAGAAGAATTAACACCTGAATTGGTATTTAAAAATACATATATTTTAGATTTTTTCAATTTACCTCACTACCATTCTGAAAAAGAATTGGAAAATGCTTTAATTTCTAATATTCAAGAATTTATATTAGAATTAGGCGTTGGTTTTGCATTTGTAGAAAGACAAAAGAGAATTTCAATTGATTCCACAGATTATCATTTAGATTTGCTTTTCTATCACAGAAAATTAAGAAGATTGATTGCTATCGATTTAAAAATAGGGAAATTTAAACCTGAACATAAAGCACAAATGGAGTTGTATCTCAAATGGCTTACAAAAAATGAAATGCAACAACAGGAAGAAAAACCAATTGGTTTGATACTATGTAGTGAAGGAAATACTGAACACATTGAACTATTGATGCTCGACGAAAAAGACATTAAAGTTGCTCAATACCTTACAGAATTGCCAAGTAAAGAATGGTTTGCCGATAAATTACATCGAGCTATTGAAATTGCGAAGATGAATTGTATTGAGTAAAACTGAAAATAAAAAACATAATATAAAGTTTTTAAAATAGAAGTTTTAATTCTAAAGAGGATAATTTACGAGATTAAAACAAGTTAATAAGCCTTTTTTTTATAGTTAATTATACACAGTGTCAATAAAATACTAAATAATTAAATTAACTAAACATGACAACAAAAAAACTTGACAAAATAGGCTCTTGGACAGCAATATTAATTGGGACGCCAATTGGCTTAATTTTTTCTTTTTTCGCTTTCTTGCTTTCATTATTTCCACCATTTGACATGATACTATTTACGACTGGGGGTGGACTTATTTGGCATCCTATTGTATTTGCCATAATTATACCGTTGACTTTCATGACACTTTTATGGTTCTCAGGTAAAAAAATTAAAAGTTATCTAGACAAAGACTACTCTCTAATTAAGGCAAGTTTTATTTTCACAATTAATATTAACAAGTGGTTATTTGGTCTTATTCTGACATTATTTATAATCTCTGGTTTGTTTTTTGCTCGACCAACAATTGACAAATATACTAGTGTGTGGGTTGGTGTTGTTTTTTCAATTGTAACTTTTTTGTTATCGACCCTTATAACAACATTTACAGTCGGTCTCTTAATAGTCAATATAACTAAAAATAAAATCTACCGCTAAATCGAGTTTTCAAAAGTGATGATTGAGAACACCGCGAATACATTTGTGCAATGGTATTTTTTTATTCTCAAAAGTATGAATTTTTGCCACAGTCTGTGGCAAAAATTACTTTGACAATGTGCTTCATTATTTCTTTCAATTTTTAAAGTGGTCAAATCTGACGACTTTAAACTAAAAAAGCATCCCTCTATCCTACTCCGTATCAATAATCAACTCAGAAATCGAATCTTCCGTAAAATACTGATTAGCAACCTCTAATAAATCAGAAGCAGTTAACCTATCTATCGATTCGTATATTTCTTGAATTGTATCTATTTGATTGAATAACAAAAGACTTTTACCTAATCCTAACATTAACCCAGAATTACTATCCATTCCCAATGCTAAATGTCCTTTTAATTGTTCTTTTGATGCAATTAATTGTTGTGTACCTAATTTCTTGTCGCGCAATAATTTCAATTCCTTGTACACCAATTCCATTGATTTTTTAAGGTATTTTTTATCCGTCCCAAAATAAACAGCCCAATATCCCGTATCTACAAAAGTGGAATAGGTCGCTTCGATATTATAAGAATACCCATATTTTTCACGAATGGATAAGTTTAAACGAGAATTTAAAGCAGGACCACCTAATATATTCGTTAACAAGGTCATACCTCTACGTGCATCGTCTACATAACTTGGAGCAAAACCACCAATTAACGAATGGACTTGAAAATTAGATTCTTGTGTTTTTATCTTAAATTGCGTCTTCCCAAAAAACTCATTGGTAGGAACTTCAATCGTTTTTTGTTGACAGCCAATAAAGTCGGCTTCCAACATTTTTTCCAATTGTTTTCGAGGAACATCACCAACAAATGAAATCACCATGTTATCAGCGGTAAAAAAACGACTCACATAATTTAGTAAGTGTTTTCTTCCAAAACTTTTCACACTTTCTTCTGTTCCTAAAATATTATTTCCTAGTGCGTGCCCTTTGAATAAATTAGCTTCGAAATCATCAAAAATCTTCTCACTTGGACTATCCAAATACGAATTGATTTCATCCAAAATAATTTCCTTTTCCTTTTGAATTTCCTTTAAAGGAAAAGAAGAATTCAAGGTAATATCTGCTAATAATTCGGAAGCCCTTTTGGTGTGATTTTTTGTAAATGAAGCATAAATACAAATCTCCTCTTTACTAGTGTAGGCATTTAATTCACCACCTACAGAATCTAATCGAGATAAAACGTGAAATGTTTTACGTTTGTTGGTTCCTTTAAAGATACAATGTTCTAAAAAGTGAGCCAATCCTTCTTCATCTGGATTTTCGAAACGAGAACCACCTAAAATAGTAATCCCCATGTGTGCAACTTGAGCAGCAGCATGGAGATATATAACTCTTATTCCGTTTGATAATTGAAAAACCTCTGGTTTTATTTCGTACATTTAGTAGAATTAAGGATTTTTTCTATACACTTTCCATTTTTCGTTTTCAATTTCAAAAACGATACGATCGTGTAATCTAGATGATCTTCCTTGCCAAAATTCTATCAATCTTGGTTTTAACATATAACCTCCCCAATGTGGTGGGCGTGGCACTTCATTCGGAAATTTAGCAGCATACATTTTTACACGTTCTTCTAAATCATCTCTTTCTTGAAGGGTCTCACTTTGCCATGAAGCCCATGCTCCTATTTGACTTGACCTTGGTCGTGATTCAAAGTAAGCATCACTTTCTTCTTCTGAAATTTTAACTACTGCCCCTTCAATTCTAATTTGACGTTCCTTACCCGGCCAAAAAAACAACATTGAAGCATTTTCATTCTTCGAAATATCTGTTCCTTTATGGCTTTTATAATTAGTGAAAAACACAAAATTTGTATCAGATAAAGCTTTCAAATACAAGATTCTTGAACTAGGTCTATTTAACTCATCTACAGTAGATAACACAAAAGCATTTGGCTCAAGCTGTCCTGTTTCAAATGCTTCTCTGTACCAATTTGAAAATAAATCAAAAGGAGTTTCTCCAAAGAAGCCTTCTAATTTACCGTGATCAAAATCGCGGTGATCATTTTTGATTTGCTCTAGAAAATCTTCCATTGGTTCTATTTTTTTATTCTTCTTCTGAATCAGAAAATGAATCTTCTAATTCGCTATCGTCATCAAAATCAACTTCTTCGTTCTCATCAAAATCTGAACCTGGAGCAGAATATACTTTTTTACCCGTTGGAGTTTCGATGATTTCATCTGTTGCTTCCAATGGACGACGACTAATTTCTTTGTCTAATTCTTCACGGTAAGGGAAAATATCTACAATCGGAGAAACAATAATTGATGGAATTAAATAATCAACCATTAAAGTTGATAAACTCTCTTTCAATTTTTCGAACGCATCTTTTACAGAATTAGCAGTAACTAAGAAATTTTGAGCTACTTTCTTTTTCTTCTCAACATTTACTTCGTCTCCACCGCCTTCACTTTCGAACGTGATTTTACATTTGTACCATGTGTCGCATTCTTCATAGTGAAAAATGTCATGAATTTCTGTACGACTAATTCCTACAACATTAAACTCACCTCTAATGATTGTTCCTAACTCTTCATAGATCCGCGTTTCAGCATCTGTGAACGTCATTGCGCATAAAAGATAAGGCTCTGAAACTCTTTTGAAAGTTCCATTATCTAATTGTTTCGTATATTTTACTTTAACTGTAAACCAATTATTCATTCTTTTTTATTTTATAATTTCTAATCTATACAAATATAAACAGTCTAATTTAGATAATCTAAAAAAGTACCTATTAATAAGCTTTCGCTATTACTACTCTGTATTTCGACGGTTTTCCTGTCACCATACAAACACCATTTTCTTCTTCAGCATCTAATGGAATACAACGAATTGTCGCTTTCGTTTCTTCTTTGATTTTTTCTTCAGTTTCTGCAGTACCATCCCAGTGAACTAAAAAGAATCCACCTTTGCTTTCAATTTGCTCTTTAAATTCAGCATACGTGTCTACTTTGTGCATGTTTTCAGAACGGAATTGATTTGCTCTTTCGAATAAATTATCTTGGATATCCGCTAATAATTCTTCGATGTATGAATCTAAACCTTCAAAATCAACAACAGATTTTTCTTTCGTGTCTCTACGTGTTAATTCAACTTGTCCGTTTGCTAAATCTCTTGGTCCGATTGCAATTCGAACTGGAACACCTTTCGTTTCATATTCAGCAAACTTCCATCCTGGACGTCTATTTTCATCATCATCGTATTTAAACGAGATACCTAATGCTTTCAAGTTTGTAGTTAATTCACTTACTTTTTCAGAAATAGCAACAAGTTCTTCATCCGTTTTATGAATTGGAACAATAACTACTTGAATTGGAGCTAATTTCGGAGGTAAAACCAATCCTTCATCATCTGAATGCGTCATAATTAACGCTCCCATTAAACGAGTTGAAACTCCCCAAGAAGTAGCCCAAACGTAATCTAATTTACCTTCTTTATCAGCATATTTCACATCAAATGCTTTCGCGAAATTTTGACCTAAGAAATGAGATGTACCTGCTTGTAAAGCTTTTCCATCTTGCATCATTGACTCGATACAATAAGTATCTTCTGCACCTGCAAAACGCTCACTTTCCGATTTACGTCCTCTGATTACCGGCATTGCCATGTGTTCATTCGCAAATTCAGTATACACATCCAACATTAATTCAGATTCAGCAATTGCCTCTTCTTTCGTTGCGTGAGCAGTGTGACCTTCTTGCCATAAGAATTCAGAAGTTCTTAAAAACAAACGTGTTCTCATTTCCCAACGAACAACATTTGCCCATTGATTTATTAAAATAGGTAAATCTCTATATGATTGAATCCAACCTTTGTAAGTATTCCAGATAATCGCCTCACTTGTAGGACGAACAATTAACTCTTCAGTCAATTTCGCTTCTGGATCAACAATTAATTTTGTTTTATCGTTCGGGTCTGTTTTTAAACGGTAATGCGTTACAACAGCACATTCTTTCGCAAATCCTTCCGCATTTTTTTCTTCTGCTTCAAAAAGACTTTTGGGAACAAACAAGGGAAAATAAGCATTTTGGTGACCTGTTTCTTTGAACATTTTATCCAATTGAGATTGTATTTTCTCCCAAATTGCATATCCATAAGGTTTGATTACCATACAACCTCTTACTCCTGAATTTTCAGCTAAATCAGCTCTTTCAACTAGGTCGTTGTACCATTTTGAATAATCTTCTTCTCTTGTTGTGTATTTCTGTGCCATTCTAAATTTATTATTGAGAAATAGTTTCTCAAATCGGTTTGCAAAGTTAGAAAATTAAGGGGAATAATTAATCAGTTCAATGGAAACTATAAAAAAAAATTCATTCGAACTTTTAATAAAAAAAAGTGGCTGTTTAATTAATAAACAGCCACTTCTTGGTTTTAATAGATTAACAAGTCTAAACTAAATCTCAAATTTGAATACTTAATTTTTTGAAATTTTGATGACTTTCTTATAAGCTCCTTGTTGAACTTCAGCCATATAAATTCCTGGGTAAAATTCAGAACCAATTGTGTAAATTTGATTAGGTAATAAATCTTTACCTTCATAAATTATAT
>CAMDMY010000118.1 GCA_945902775.1 Chryseobacterium gleum
TATATCAATAGCTGATAAACGAATCCTTCATTGGCAATTTAGCGAAAATGGGGTTTTACCAGGTATCGATGAGGAAGTTGATTTAAATGTATCTAAAACACATTTTTAAGACTTATACTTTTCTACTCGAATCTGTATATTTCTTATTTTGAAATTTCTCTTTCCTTTATTCCAAATGTAAATCGCTACCTTTTCAAATTCCTGAAAATTATCATGAACAATACCTTCAAATTCTAATCTTTCCCAGTCTTTTTGACCTTCAAAACGATCATTAAATAAATCTATTGACTTATAATATCTACTTTTGAAATCAAAACTTGAACCATCAACAACTAGTAATACCCCCTCAATATTATCCTCTATTTTTTTATCTAATGTAACATTATAATAATAACGTTCATTCGATCTGTTTTTACTTAACGTATCGACAGCAGTAAATATAAATTCATCATTAGAACTTATATTATGAACTGAAGCATCGCTTAAAATAAGTTTGGACTCTACCTTTTTACCAAAAGGAACACATGACTTAGTGAAATTCCATCTATTTTTGTTTTGTGAATCCCAAAAAACCAATGAAGCAAAGTAATTTTTATAGGTAAAGTGTTGATCTGCCATAAAATTCGTAGTCCTTTCAACATATCTAATAATTGAAATAACACCAAAAATTGCGAGTATACCTATTCGAATTTTCTGATTTGAAATAAAATTAAAAAAATGATAAATTGGAAGTGTTAAAAAAAACATATGCTCAGTGTAAGCTCTATTACTAAAAGAAGATTCATAATCCCAACACCACCAAGCAGAAAGCACCCAAACAACAATTGAAAAATAAAGAAACCAACTAATTAGTTGATAATTATTTTTAATTAAGAAAATTCCCAAAACTGCTAAAATAATAATCGGCGTTTGAAGAAATAATCCTGCTCTAAAACTAAATAAACATTCAATTATTTTGGGATTAAAAAAATTAAAACCTTCACCACTGTATGACCAAACAATCCAAGAGCCAGATTCCCATTTCCAAATAAATAATAAAATTGAACATATACTTAAAAATGCTACATAAAAAAGAAGACTGATTTTTAAATTTAATAACGATTTAACAAAATTTATAAATCGAATCTTATCTCGCAATAAAAAAGGAATGATTGATATAATTAAAATGTTTGTTGGTCGAATTAAAAAAATCAATCCAATAATAATACCCAAAGACACTAGTCTTACCTTCGTAATTTTCTGATTTAAGTTTATAATCTGTAAACCAAATAGTCCAAATAAAAAAAAAGAGAAAAGATGACTAAAACTTGTCGTATTTAATGTATAAAATAAAATCGGTGTACCTAAACAAACTACAGTAATTACCCAATTCAAATTATCAAAATTGAGAAAGAACTTTTTTACAAATCTTAAGTAAATTATTAACCCTAAAATAGAATAAAATAAACTACCTAAATAATTAAAAAACAAAAAAGTAGAATTATAACCATCAATAGGCAGATCACTTATATAAGAAATAAAATAAGCAATTAAAAAAAAAGGTAATTGTAAAACGGCAACACCTGGAAAATATTTATTGTATAATTCTCCATTCATATCTTTATATAAATAAAGTTGCTCTATCTCATTTGTATAAGCAGATTTTTCTTGCTGAGATGATTTTTTGAAGTCGCCATGAATAAAAATGGCTGGTAAATAAGCGTAGTAACCTCTTCCATCTGAAGTTATTACACTTGACAAATCATTTAAATTTTTATAAGAACCATAACTAATAAATAGAATTAAAAACCAAAAAAAAGGATTTTGAATTGTTGATTTTATTTTCATTTGTTATAATTTCTCTAAAACGAAATCTGTTCTAAGGTTTTTGGCTCTATTTGCATCTGAACTATTAGGTAATTTAGGTACAGTTTCTCCAAAACCTTTTGCCGTCATTCTATCCGATTTGATATTTAAACTTATTAAATAGTCTTTTACTGATTTTGCTCTAGCTTCCGATAATTTTAAATTCTCAGTATCATCCCCATTGTCATCTGTATGACCTTGAATCATAATTTTAGATGTTGGATTCTCAATTAAGAAAGAAGAAAATTCTTTCAAGATAAACATAGAACGTTCAGATAATTCGCTTGAACTTGTCTCAAACAAAATATCGTTAATTGTATATGCTACCCCTACTTTCAGTTTTTTCACAACTAAATCATTTTTAGGCATTGAAACAGGTGTGTTTTTAGCAGTAGCTTCAGGGACAACTTTTTGCGTTTCTAAATCAACAGGAGCAGCTGGTTTTTTAACAGGTGTTACAACTGGTTTTGTAGCTGTTGAAGGTTTTGAATTTGAAGTAGACTCAAAAGGATTTTTAGCATTAGATTTTGAACCATCCGAATTTGTAACTGCTGATGTTTCCGATTTATTTTGCGTAGTTGTATTCGACTTATTTTGAGTAGTCGTTCCTTTTGGAGTATTTACTGCAACATCTGTAGGTTTTGAAGTTGTAACCGGAGGTTTTTGAGGTGTAACCGGAGGTTTTGTAGTTGATGTAACAGGCTCTTTTTTAACAGGTTCCTTTTTATTTGCTAGAGCAACGTCTTTTGGAGCAACTGCCGCTTGAGCAGCAAACTCTTCTTTCGTAATCAACTTAGAATCAAATGAATACCCTTCTTTTTTTACTGTCACCATAACATCTTGTTTGGTAGGATTTTTCACTACAACAGCATATTTACCATCGCTCCCATGTACTTTTACAGATGATTTTTCTGTTGAGCCATTTCCATATGCTACCTCTATTGAAGCGCCTTCTATTGGTTTACCATTTTCATCGTTCAAAGTTCCTTTCATAATTGTCACTGCTGAAGGACGAGCTTCTTCATATAATTCAAATGAATAAATATTCCAATCCCCCCCTGTACGGGAAGAATAATAAGCCAATTCACCATTTGTAGAAACAAATATTCCTAATTCATCATCTGGAGTATTAATTGGGATACCTATATTTTTAGGTTTTGACCAAACACCATCTATTTTTCGAATATAAAATATATCTACACCTCCAGCTCCTTTTCTAGTATCTGTACAAGTTGACACAAAATACAATGATTCACTATCTTGGTGCAAAAATGGACTTTTATCTTTTCCATCGGTATTGATAACATCAAATGGTTTTGCTTGTCCCCATTTTCCATCAGCACCTCTCTCTACAACATAAATATCATTGTCTTTTGTTGTTGGACGCATACATGTGTAATACATAGTGTTTCCATCTGCAGATAAAGTAGGCTGACCTTCCCAGCCATTTGATGTATTTATTCCAGGCCCCATATTTTCTAATGGTGTCCAAGTAAAATCATTCCCTCCAGCTCCACTTCTTTCGTATTCAGTTCTAAATAAATCACAATTTAAGTAATTTTGACCGTTTGATTGCATTTCATTTTTACAAGCGCAAATAATCATCTCTTTATTATCCACAGACATAGTTGCTGCTCCATAGCTTTGAAACGTCCCATCGTTAAACGGTTTATTAAATGCTTTCCCTTTATCAAAAGGTGTAGCAATATCTGGACGAAGTGAGTAGGAGAATTGCTCTTGAATTTTATCTCTTACAATCTCACCTGTTCCACCTAAATCAACTTTTCTTGTAAAAAACATTAATTCATTATCAGGAGAAATCATTGGGAAATATTCAGGATTAACAGAACTAACATTTGGAACCATTTTAGGCTCGAAAGGTACTTTTTTACTATTCAATTCAATCTCTTCTTCTAATTCTTTAATAACTGAATTTACATCATCCATCTTTTTGGAAAAATCGTCTGGATATCTTGTAGGATCATTGTGCTTAAAGTTTTTAAATGTTTTAAACCATTTTATAGCTTCAGTCATTTCTTGCTGATAATAATTAATTACCCCTAAATAATAAGAGCAATTTGCATTATAATCTGCACAATGATTTAATGTTTCTTGAAACATTTCTTCCGCTTTTTTATAACTCTTCTCTCCTAAAGCTGGGTTTGGTAATGTTTCGATATATTTCGTCCCACTATTATAAGCATACATAGCATAATCATAATACACCATTGCATTATCAGGATTCTCTTTTATTGCCTCGTTAAAACCATCAACTGCTGTTTTAGCATCAGGAGCTTGATGCGCTGCATCTAAAATCTTCAATATTTTCTTTGATGGTGGTAAACATGCTTCATCTTCTACCTGAGAAATCGAAAAATGAGCTGAGAAAAATGTTAAACCGATTAAAGCGAAGTATTTTTGCATCATAACATGTTGTTTATAATTAATATGAATACAAAATCAAATTTCATACCCAAATGTATATATCGTAAAATACAATGAAAGGTTACATATTTAGGTGCTATAAATGCTATAAAAAGTTAATTTTTATTTGTTCAAAACTAAATAGAATAATTTATGAATCTTTTTAATTTTAATTCCGTAAATTAGATTAAATACAATCGCTATGAAAACATATATATTTATACTAGCAACGCTTGGTTTCTCAATGATGAGTAAAGCTCAATCTGTTATCGCAAGTGGGCAATCTCCTGCCTGGACATTAGATTGGGATGGCGGAAAAGTTTTAACTCTATATGTAGGTGAAAATTCGTATTCATATACCTTAGTTAGTAAACCAGCTCCGGAGGGTTCTTCAAGAGAAATTTCTGAATCTTGGGTTATGAAAGGTCAGAATGGAAAAACAGCAACTTTGGTTATGGAATTTTTCGACCCTGAAAGTGCTGAAAGTTGTCCTTGTTTTCATGATTTAGGAGAAGGATTAAATAGAGGAAAAGCTTATTTGATTACTGAAAATTCTCAATTCTATATTGGATGTGGTGAATTTTTAGAAGTCCCTGTGAGTTCAAAAGATTAAAAGATTAAAAGATTAAAATTAAATAGTATTAAACCAAAAACGCTTCGAAATCGAAGCGTTTTTTTTTATTGACATTAATCTTTCAAAGGTTCTTTTTTAATCGCTTTTATAAGTAAAAATAAACCTATTAGAATGAATGGTATACTTAACATTTGTCCTGTATTTATTGCTAATACATCATCTCTTTCGGTTTGACCCAATTTCACAAATTCCACTAAAAAACGTGCTGTAAAAAGTAGCGTTAAAAAAGTCCCAAATAACAAACCTGGTTTTCTCCATGCTTCTTTTTTCCAGTATAAAAACAACAACAATGCAAAAATAAAAACATAGGCAATTGCTTCATATAATTGAGCAGGATGACGAACAGGAATCTGATCCCATGAACAATCAAAGGGAGGATAACAATCGTTCATCATAAAACGAAATCCCCAAGGAACAGTAGTTACATCACCAACAATTTCAGAATTCACTAAATTACCTAAACGTATACAACACGCTGCAATTGCTGTTGGAGCTGCAATTCTATCTAAAATCCATAAATAAGGTTTTTTAGCAACCTTTCGAGAGAAAAACCAAAGTGCAACGGCAATTACAATAGCCCCGCCATGACTAGCTAAACCACCTTCCCACACTTTAAATATATCAATAGGATGTGAAAAATAACCTCTTTCTAAAACAATACCTTCTGGACTAATTTTATCAAAATACGGTCCATAGAAGAATACATGTCCCAAACGAGCACCAATAATCGTTGATAGCACCATGTACATAACCAATTTATCTAGTATTTCATCCGTTATATTTTCCTTTTTGAATACTTTCTTGATTACAAAATATCCTATTACTAATCCAGAAACAAATAAAAGGCCGTATAAATTAGGCGTTTTTAAACCTTCAAATAATTCCGGGCGAACGTTCCAATTAATTGCTAAATTCATGGTTAATGTTGATTTTTAATTATTTATTATTTGACTTAAAAAGCAATTTCTCTGAACGACCTTTTTTGAAAATCATATTGCTTTTATCCGATCCTTTTCTTAACTCTTTTTGAACCTCTTCAGGCAGTCGATTTACTTCCATACATTCGGCAGAACAACAATTTTCTAATTTGTCTTTACAACTTTCACATTGAATAAACAACAAATGACATGCTTCATTCGCACAATTTGTATGCGTATCAGCTGGAGAACCGCATTGATGACAAACAGCAACAACATCATCAGTAATTCGTTCTCCTCTTCTCTCATCGAAAACGAAATTTTTTCCTATGAATTTATTCTCGATACCTTTATCCTTGCAATCGTTAGCATATTTAATAATTCCACCTTCTAATTGATGTACATTTTTAAATCCACGGTGCTTAAACCAAGCAGAAGCTTTTTCACATCGAATACCTCCTGTACAATACATTACGATATTTTTATCCTCGTTTCCTTTTAAATACGTATCTTCAATTAATGGCAATGATTCTCTGAAAGTATCTACATCTGGTAAAATTGAACCTTTGAAATATCCAACTTCTGATTCATAGTGATTTCTAAAATCAATTAAAATAGTATCAGGTTTGTTCGTCAATTCATTAAACTCTTCAGCATTTAAATGAATTCCTTTGTTTGTAACATCAAACGTTTGATCATCTAAGCCATCGGCTAAAATTTTGTCTCTTACTTTCACTTTCAACTTCAAAAATGAAAAAGAAGCTTCTGCTTCATCAACAGCAATATTCAATCTAATTCCGTTTAAGAAATCAATTTCGTATAATTCTTCTCTAAATTGCTGAAAATGAGCGATTGGAATTGCCATTTGTGCATTAATTCCTTCTTTAGCTACGTAAGTTCTACC
>CAMDMY010000119.1 GCA_945902775.1 Chryseobacterium gleum
TATGATATTGATATTGTAAATATTTATCATTTACTCGAGAATAAACTTTCTATTGATACTTCTGAAAAAGGAGAAGCAAAGAAAAAAGACTTTTTAGATAGATTAGATTTCTCTGTAATTCAGATCTTATCCTCAAATAAAGAAGATTATGATATAAATTTTAAAAACTACAAATCATTACCTCCATATGTAATCACTCCTAATAATGATTTCGATAATTACATTTATTGGTTAGGTCTTTTTTTACTTTCAAACCCTTCCTATAAAACAAATTTTATATTAGAATACCATTACAACCGATGGTCTAATAAAATGAAGTTCTTGAATTGTATCGAATTTTACATTATAGACAGTGTTACTAACAATGATTTCATTAAAGATGAAATGGTTCTTAAAACAATTACTAAATGGGTCTACAGTAAAAGGTTGGTTATAGGTTATTTTAGTTCTGAAACAAATAAGACTAACAATTCAAATCAATCAACAAAAACGAAAGAGAAAAAGAATCCAGACATTATTGAAATAAATCAAATAGAATACGTCCAAAAAGTAAATAAATCTCCTGAAATGGGTGACGAGAGTGTTTCTTCTACAGAAAAAAACATCTCAGCATCAATTGTGTTTGCTGACAAAGTTGGTGAAGTTTTATTATCTGTTTTAAGTGTGCGTTTGTTTGATAAAAGTGATTACAAAAATCTTGAAGAACTTCTATTAAATGGAAAATCAAATGGTCTGATTGGATTATCAATAACCAAATTAGATTTAATCGGTTTATTTAAAGATTTAATTAACACAGAAGCGTTTATTTATATTCGAAATAAAAGAAAGGTCGCTAAATGGATTTGTTCAAATTTTAAAACCGATAATATTCCAAATAATGTTAAAGGTGAATTTAATTTGCAAACTACTATTAATAGATTGTCAGATAAAACATATTTTTATAATAAAGATTTTGTTTCTGATGTAATCGATAAAATCAATAAATCTAGAGCAGGTACAAAAGATTGATGAAAAATAATTAAAAATAATTTTTCATTAACTTACTTTAAAACAACATTTTAAACACTTTACTTTGTTCCACATTAATAATTTAATTAAGATGGAAATAAGTAAAGATGATTTATTAGTTACGTTAAAAGTTGGAGATTTAATACAGCTAATCTCTCAAGAAGTAACTAATTGTTTAAAGCGAATGACTCCAGTGGAGTTAGAACCAAGAGAAAAACCAGATGAACCAGTATCTGAGTTAATCTCTCGGAAAAAAGTAGCCGAAATGTTTGGTGTAAGTACCACTACTATCGACAAATGGAGAAAATTTAAATTTCTGCCTAAAGGAATCAAACAATGCTCTCGTGTATATTTTTTGAAAGTTGAAATCATTGAGTTATTAAAAAGTAAACAACGATTTATTCAAGAAGTAAGTAAAAACCTCAAATCTGCTCTGTTATGACGAATAATATCGATCCAAGAGGTGAATATACCCGAGTATGTCCCTACTGCAGAGAAAGCTTCGTTGCAGACCATTTAAGTAGGTTTTATTGTCCAGATAAAAATGGCAGAAAAAACTTTTGCAAAAACAGGCAAAAAAGGATAAATGACAACCTTCGCAAATCTGGAATTGTATTGGTTGCACATGAAAATAACCCGATAAAAGTTTTCATTGAAGAACCTCAAATTAAAGAACGTAATGTTGATCAACTAATCATAAATGCTCAAAAAAGTAAAAACTGTTCAATTTTAACTGACTTTTTAGGAGATAAAAAATATACAGAAGTTTCTGAAAATGAATTACTTAAAAAAGGGTTCGATTATAAATTTTTTGATTCGTTCAATGAGACACCATCAGGTATTAAAATCTTTTTTATTGGTAAATATGCTTACCATAAAAACCCAAAAAACAATAATGAATATATCACTTTAAAACAATACTATCATGGAACCAACTGAAATGTACAAACTATTAAATAACATCCCTCTAGAAGGAGAAACGATTCCGAAAGGGAATAACTTAGTCCCATTAATTATTATTTCTCTATCAGTTGTAGCTATTGGGTATTTGCTCTATCAGAATTATACTTTGAGTGAGGAGAAAAAGGTTTAGATTGAGAAAATTTCCTGAAGCGATAAAATTAATATAAAATAACAGCAACTTTAATATACGGTTATCTTTGTATTTTCAATAAAACTGAATCTTTATTCGTAGATTTGACAAAGAATTAAACACCTTCACATTTTATGTTGAAATTAATCACAACCGTACTTATCATAGTAACTGCCAGGTTTTCGTTTGCTCAAGAAGTTCCTGCGTTTGTAAAAAAAGTGTATGATGACATTTATTCTACAATGGATAATGGACAAGTTGTTAAACCTAAAATCACTGTTTCTATTGATATTAAAGAAGTTGCTTCTTTTGTTCCATCGAGTAATGAAGTTAGAATTGGTAATGAATTAATAAAATTAGCTCGTTCGTTTGGAAAAGATTCATCTATCGTTATTGCTCACGTTTTAGGTCATGAACTTGCTCACGTTTTATTGCAACAAAATGATTTTGTTAAAAAAATAGGAAGTGGTTATGCTTCTGAAAGCTATAATCAAAATCTAAAAAAATTACACCAAACGTTACAAGATTCCGTTTTTGAGAGACAAGCAGATGAATTTTCAGCTTTGTATGCTTATATGTCAGGATATAAAACGATTAGCCTTGCTCCTATTGTATTGGATTCTATTTATCAGCATTTTCATTTAAAAGATAAATCATTATCAAGATACCCTCCTCTATCTGAAAGAAAATTGATTGCTTCGAATACTGGTGAACGTATGAAAGTATTGGCAAATGTTTTTGATAATGCCGATTTATCGCTAATTGCAGGAAAATATGATGTTGCAATTGTACTTTATAATACAATTGTAAAAGAAAAATTCCCCTCAAGAGAAATTTATAATAATCTTGGTGTACTTCATTTAATGAAAGCTTTAAGTGATATAGATAAAACTGAATTTCCGTATGTTTTTCCTTTTGAAATCGATTTAAAAACGAGATTAAAAGATTCTCAAGAACGAAGTTTATCTTCGGATACCGAGACTGAACTTATTGAAGCTATTCGCAATTTTGATTTAGCACTTAAAAATAAAACGTATTATACTGCTTGGTTCAATAAAGCGATTGCTGAATTACTATTGAATCGTTCTGAAGATTTTCAAATTTCTTTGATGATGGCGAAACGTTCGGATTCTTCTGAATTAAAAGAAAAAATCGCACTTCTCTCAATGATTTTTGAACATAAATTTGGAGATAAAAAAGAGGCTGAAAAACAAATTAAGAAATTAGGTGAAACCAATATTATAGCCCAATTAAATTATTCGATTTTAACGGATGAAAACTTTTTGTTAAATGAATCCCACACTGGCATAATTTATCCTGAAAAATGGTTGACAGATTTAGTTAAAAATGAAAACTCTCTTCCAAATTTCGATTTCTCTTCGACTGAAGCAAAATCAACAGATGCTTTGAAAAAAGTGGCTCGATATGAAAAAAGTTTATCTATGTGCTTTTTACAAAATGAAGCTTTTGGATGTACTAAACTTTATTACAAGGAAGGCGAACCTAAACTTTCACTTAAGATATACCAACTAAAAAACATTCCTAGTCTTACAAACATTAAAATCGAAGAGTTAGCAGCTATAGCTGATGCTTTTTATTCTCTAAATGGAATTTCATTTTTGAAATTTAACTCGTTGATTTTAGAATTTGAAAATGGAAAATTATTGAATTGTTATTACATTAATTAAAAATATGACACACAGATTACTTATTGCAATGGTAGCAGTAACCTTGAATACTGCTTTTGGACAAGGACTTATCTTAAATAAAGATAAATTTGAAAAAACTGAAAAATGGGAACCTACAGAAGAATATGGTTATACCTTAACTAATTTACCTGCTAAAGTTTCTTACCGAAATTATGCACCACTTGTAAATCATCAAGGAGAAGAAGCAACTTGTGTTGGTTATGCAGTTGCATACGGACAATTGACAACTCAACAAAATCTAATGATGGGTGTTACAAATGAAATTGAAAAGATTTGTAGAGCGATGGATCCTCATTTTATTTATGCACTTATTAAAGATGCAAATGATAGTTGGTGCCAAAAAGGAAGTAGTATGTCTGATGCTATGGAGGTAATGACGCATTATGGATGCAAACCTTATACTTGGGATCCTTGGTTGAGTTGCGATGATTTTAATGCTTTTAACGATATGTCGCTTGCAATTGCTTCTAACTATAGAGTTACAGAATATTATGCAATTGCGAAAGACAAAGATTTTGTAAAATCCGTAAAATTAGCTTTGGCTGAAAAATTAATTGTTTCTGTTGGTGTTCAATTAACTGAATCGTTTGTTTCGGGAAATGCTGTTAAACTTGGTAATTGGGCACCAAAAGCAGGTGAAAGTTTTATAGGTGGACACGCAATGTGTGTTGTAGGATATGACAATGCAAGAAACGGTGGAAGTTTTGAAGTAATGAACAGTTATGGTTCTGAATATGGAGATAAAGGTTTTGTTTGGATAAAATACAGTGATTTTAATGCGTTAGTTTCTGAAGCATACATCATTGGTGTAGATGGTTTTCAGAAAGGAGATTGCTCTTATGGAGATTGTGCAAATACTTTTTCTCGTTACAAATTTAAAAATGGAGATGTCTATGAAGGCTTAATTAAAAACAATTATCCAGATGTTTTTGGCTCTTTTGTTTACGCAAATGGCGATTTCTATGTAGGTGATTTTACAGAAGGTCGAAAAAATGGAAGTGGTATTTATTACGACCATACACAAGAGATTTATTTTCAAACCTATTTTGACAAAGATGTACTTATAGAATCTAAAGAAATACAAGGTTTCTCATCAGAAAAAAGTAAAGCTAAAACAACTCAACTGCTTAATGTTTTACAATCTACTAAAAAAGGAAAAGTTGTTACTGAAGACAGCCCAGAATACAAAAAATTAATGGAGAATCTTGATGTTCCGGAAAAAGGTTTATTGATTGATTCGAAAACTAAATAAGGTTGAATTTTGGGAAGTTACACGTTAAAAATACAAGGTTACGATTCTGCTGAACTTAAAAATTTAAATAAAGAAATTTATGATAGCTTTAGAGTCAGTGAATTTATTGAAAAATCCGATACCAATAATGAAATCATATTGAAAAATGTTTTTTTCAGTGAAGATTATAAAGTGCCAAATGTTTGTAGATATATTTTAAAGAAAACTAATAGTGATTGGATAATAGATGAAAGTCAAGATAAGCATACTGAATTTAAAAATTCTAATTTTAATGACCAACCGATAAATTATAGACCGGAACTACCTGCTATTGTTTTGATACTTGAGTCTCCACATCAAGATGAATACGATTACTTAGCAACTTTTTTAATACCTATAGCACCTGCTCAAGGAGAGACGGGCAAACAAATATTTAAACAATTTGATAAAATCATTAATGACAATATAGAAGAATTACATTTAAAAGAATCAGAATATCGAATTATCATTACTAATCCAATACCTTTTCAAACTTCCTTACACTATTGCCACAGAAATGCATTAAAAAATGATTATACAAAAATACGAGATTTTGTTTGGTCTATCTTATGGAATGAAAATAATACTGAACTAAAAAATGAGTTTTCTAAATTGATACAAAAAATAAATCCAGAATTAATAATAAATGCTTGCACCGGTGAATTATCAAAACTTTTAAAAATTGAGCTTTTAACATCTAAATTCGATGAATTCTCTAAAATTAAAATAGCTCATCCTTATTCCTGGTTTTCTAAAAACAATCGAAAAATTACACTTTTTTAACAGTAAATTTTAATGGAACCTTCAACAACTTTAATTTCATTTTTTGAAAATTTAAAAAATGTAATGAATGAAAACGAAAATATGAATGATTATGAATACTTTTTTCGTGGACACAGTAATGATACACATAAATTAACACCAAGTATATATCGAAATGGGAGAATTGAATTTGAAGACAAGATTTATAAAGAATTAATAGTTAAAAGTCCTAATGATTTTATTCAAGAAAAGACAACGATTGAAAAACTTGTACGAATGCAACATTATGGTTTGCCCACTAGACTTCTAGACATCACTTCTAACCCATTAGTTGCATTATATTTTGCTTGTAAAAAAAACGAGGATAATAATGGAGAAATAATAATTCTTAAAATTCCAAAAAATGATATTAAATTTTATGATAGTGACACTGTTACAATTTTAGCCAATATTTCTAAAAGGCCAAGCGATTTATTTATCAACAATATAAATACTGAAATTAAAAAATTTAATAAAAGTGAAGTTATTCATAAGTTATTACACGAAATAAGAGAAGATAAATCACATTTTGAACCCATCATTGAATCTAAAGATTTAGAAAAAGTAATCGCTGTAAAAGTAAAGTTAAACAATCAACGTATAATTAAACAAAGTGGTGCTTTTTTAATTTACGGATTCAATCAAACAAAACAAAATCCTGCTAATTTACCGACTGACTGGGTATTAAAATCCATTAAAATAGATTCAAAATCAAAAGAATACATCTTAAACGATTTGAATTTATTAGAAATAAATGATGGAACACTTTTCCCTGAACTAGATAAACAATCTGATTTTATACTAAAAAAATATGACCTTTAAAAATAAACTT
>CAMDMY010000120.1 GCA_945902775.1 Chryseobacterium gleum
GTTACAAACCAATCATATTGAATTATTAAAGAATAAATTATATGTTGTAGATAATTCTTCTAAAACGTATAAAAAACATCAATATTCCAGTTCATTTTTTGAAAAAATACCGTTGATTTATCGTGAAAAGGGTTCAGGTACTCGATTGGTTATGGAACGGTACATCAATCAACATAATTTACCTGTCGTAAAGAAAATGGAACTTACTTCAAATGAAGCTGTTAAACAAGCAGTTATAGCCGGATTAGGCGCTTCAATTATGCCAATAATAGGACTGAAAAATGAATTACAAAACAAAGAATTGCAAATTATTCCTGTTAAAGGTTTTCCGATTGAAACGAATTGGAACATCATCTGGTTGAAAGACAAGAAATTATCAGCTGTCGCTACCTCTTATTTGGAATTTATCAATCAAGAAAAAAATAGAATTATCAAAGAAAAATTTGGATGGTATGAGGGGTATTAGATTTTAGACATTAGATTTTTAGACAATAGACCCTAGACTTATTCAATTTTAGTCTAATGTCTAACTTCTAAATATCTAATGTCTTATTAATAAGTCTTTCTTCTTTTCGTCTTGTATCTTAAAGTATTTTCTCCATAAAATGCTATTTTTGTTATTACTCAAATTTAAAAACACATGTTAACTCCAAAACACGATAAAAAACTTTTTCTTTTAGACGCTTTTGCGTTGATTTACAGAGCCTATTTTGCTTTTGCTAAAAATCCGAGAATCAATTCAAAAGGTCAGAATACTTCGGCTGCATTTGGGTTTACGAATGCTTTGATAGATATTTTAAAATCGGAAGCGCCTACCCACATTGCTGTTGTTTTTGATCCTCCAGGTGGTTCAACTCATCGTCAAGAAGATTTTGAAGCATATAAGGCACACCGTGAAGAAATGCCGGAAGACATTCGTTCGATGATTGAACCTATAAAATCAATAATTGAAGCTTTTAATATACCTATCTTGCAAGTTGCTGGTTATGAGGCAGATGATGTAATAGGAACAATCGCTAAAATTGCGGAAACAAAAGGGTTCTATACTTATATGATGACACCTGATAAGGATTTTGGTCAGTTAGTTTCTGATAAAATTTTCATGTACAAACCAGGTCGTGGTGGTAATCCTGCTGAAGTTTGGGGAGTTCCTGAAATATGCGCAAAATTTGAAGTGGATGATCCAATTAAAGTGATTGATATTTTAGGACTTTGGGGAGATGCGGCAGATAATATTCCAGGAATCCCAGGTATAGGAGAAAAAACTTCGAAAATCTTAATTCAAAAATACGGATCGGTTGAAAATTTGATTGCCAATGCAGATGAATTAAAGGGTAAACAAAAGGAAAATGTCATCAACTTTGCCGAACAAGGAATCGTTTCTAAAATGTTAGCTACCATTATTGTTGATGTAGAAGTTGATTTTATTGAAGAAGAATTAATCATTTGTGAGCCGGATACTGAAAAAATAAAAGATGTTTTTACTGAGCTAGAATTTAGAAATTTAGCGAGAAGAGTTATTGGTGAAGAAATTGTTGTTTCAGCTGGAACAAACGATGTCGGACAAATGGATTTATTCGGAACGCAAAGTTTAATCGTTGAACAATCCCCTGTAGAAACTGCTGATTATAAGACAATTGCAACTGAAAAACCAAGTTACCATTTATTGACAAAACCAGAAGAACGTAAAGAGTTACTCGAATTGTTATTGGCACAATCTCAAGTTTGCTTTGATACAGAAACGACCTCAATTGAAGCACTTCACGCTGATTTAGTGGGAATGTCATTTTCGTACAAAGCGCGCGAAGCATTTTATGTTGCAGTCCCAAAAGATTTTAACGAAGCAAAACAAATCGTTGAAGAATTTAGACCTTTCTTTGAATCTACTTCGATAGAAAAAATTGCCCACAATATTAAATACGATGTGCAAGTTTTAAATCGTTATGGAATTGAAGTAGCATCGCCGACTTTTGATACAATGATTGCTCATTATTTAATCAATCCTGAAGCAAAGCAAAGTATGGATTTCTTGTCTGAATTTTATCTTTCCTACAAACCTGTTTCAATTGAAACATTGATTGGTAAAAAAGGAAAAGGTCAAGGGAATATGGGTGATTTAGCACCAGAAGAAATAAGTGATTACGCTTGCGAAGATGCAGACATTACCTTTCAATTGAAACAAATTTTCGAACCTGAAATTCAGAAAGATCATTTAAAACAATTGTTCTATGATATGGAGATGCCATTAGTAGAAGTGTTAAAATCAATGGAAAAAGAGGGAATAGCAATTGACGTTCCTGGTTTACAAGCATTTTCAATTGAAATAGAAAAAATAACATTAGAATTAGAAAAATCGATCAAAGAAATTGCAGAAATGGATTTCAATATCGATTCACCTAAGCAGCTGGGAGAAGTTTTATTTGAAAAAATGAAGATTTCTTCTAAAGCCAAAAAAACAAAAACAGGTCAGTATGCAACCGGGGAAGATGTGTTAGTGAAACACGAAAAAGATCACCCGATTATTCCTATGATTCTGCAATACAGACAATTGCGTAAATTAAAAAGCACCTATGTTGATCCACTTCCGAACTTAGTAGATAAAGTAGACGGACGTGTTCATACGCATTTTATGCAAACCGTAACTGCAACTGGACGTTTGAGTTCAAACAATCCGAATTTACAAAACATTCCGATTCGAACAGAAAACGGAAAAGAAATCCGTAAAGCATTCGTCTCTAGAGGATCAGAATTTCAATTAATGGCGGTCGATTATTCTCAAATAGAGTTACGTATTATCGCCGCATTAAGTGAAGACCCAACAATGATCGCTGCTTTTCAAAGTCGACAAGATATACACACAGCAACAGCAGCGAAAGTTTTTCATGTTGGTTTAGAAGAAGTTACAAGAGATCAAAGAAGCGCAGCGAAAGCCGTTAATTTCGGTATAATTTATGGTCAGTCGGCATTTGGTTTAGCTCAAAACTTAAATATTTCAAGAACCGAAGCAAAATCAATTATAGATAGTTATTTCGCAGAATACGCCACTATCAAATCGTACATGGATTCGACGGTTTCAAAAGCAAGAGAAACAGGATATGTAGAAACAATCATGAAACGTCGTAGGTATTTGCCAGACATTAATTCAGCGAATGCTATCGTAAGAGGTTTTGCAGAAAGAAATGCGGTAAATGCACCAATTCAAGGTTCAGCAGCCGACATTATCAAAATGGCAATGGTTGCTGTTCACAGAGAGATGAAGAAAACCAAATTGAAATCAAAAATGATTTTACAAGTGCACGATGAGTTGGTATTCGATGTACACAACGATGAGGTAGAACAAATGCAATCCTTAGTAAAAGAAGCGATGGAAAGCGCAGTCAATTTAGTTGTGCCAATGGAAGTAGAGATGAAATTGGCAGGAAATTGGTTGGATGCACATTGATAATTTTGGATTTTAAATTTTAGATGTTGGATTGAATTATTAAGGCACAAAAAAAAGGCCATCTCAACGAGATGGCCTTTTGAATTTAAAAAGTTTCTTTAGAATTAAAGAACTACAAAGTCAGTAACAACTTCTTCATCGTCTTCGTCTTCAACTGGTTTAACAGCACCACGCGCCATACGAACAGATACAACTACAGAACTGTGAGGATCCAAAATTGTAACTCCAGGAATATTAACTTGTCCAACACGAATAGAACGTCCAATTTTCAATGAAGTAACATCTAAAGTAATCGCATCTGGAATAACACCTGGTAAACCAATAACTCTTAAGTTACGGTATGCCTGCATTAATTTACCACCACTCATAACTCCTTTAGCAGAACCTACGATACGAACTGGTAACGCAACTCTTACTGGTCTGTTATCTTCTAATTGTAAGAAGTCAACATGTTGGATAGTACCTTTAACTGGGTGTTGTTGTAACTCACGAACAACCGCTTTCGCTACTTTTCCATCGATGTTAATTTCGAATTGGTAAACTTCTGGTGAATAAATCAATCTTTCGATATCAATAACTTTTACAGAAAAGTGAGTTTGCTCACCTGATCCATAAAGTACACACGGAACCTGACCAGAATTTCTAGTCAATTTAGCATCCTTTTTCCCTACGTTCGCTCTTGGCGAACCGCTCAATTGTGCAATTTTCATTTGTTTTGGTTTTTATGAAATTATAAAATGTGAACTAATTGATTCGTTACTAACTAATCGTTTGATTACATCCGCAAATAAATCAGCGACAGTTAATACTCTAATTTTACTACTCTGTTGTTTCAACGGAATAGTATCTGTTACGATTAACTCAGTTAATCTTGAATTTTCGATACGCTCATAAGCTGGACCAGAAAGAACAGCGTGTGTGCAGAAAGCACGAACGCTTAGCGCTCCTTTTTCCATAAATAAATCAGCCGCTTTTGTTAAAGTTCCAGCCGTGTCACACATATCGTCAATTAAAATAACGTCTTTGCCTGTAACATCACCGATAACTGTCATTTCAGCTACCTCATTTGCTTTTTTACGAGATTTATGACAAATAGCTAGACCTACATCTAATTTCTTAGCATAAGTATTTGCTCTTTTTGTTCCACCAGCATCTGGTGCAGCCATAATTAAATTTCCCGTATTGAATTTTTCCAATTCAGAATAAAAAATCGTTGATGCAAATAAATGATCTACTGGAACCTCGAAAAATCCTTGTATTTGATCTGCATGTAAATCCATCGTCATAACACGATCAACTCCTGCAGCCATAAGCATATTAGCAACCAATTTTGCGCCAATTGCAACTCTTGGTTTGTCTTTTCTATCTTGACGTGCAAATCCAAAATATGGAATTACAGCAATAATTTTACGAGCAGAAGCTCTTCTTGCCGCGTCAATCATCAATAAAAGTTCAAATAAATTGTCAGATGGAGGCATCGTAGATTGCAAAATAAACACATCTTGACCTCTTACTGTTTCTTCAAATGAAGGTTGAAATTCACCATCACTAAAGTCTGTAACTATCACATTTCCAAGAGGTATACCGTAATTTTCAGCAATTTTATTCGCTAAAACTTTTGTAGCTCTCCCCGAAAATATTTTAACACCTGTTGACATAAAAAACTTTTTTGATGGCGTAAAGGTAGGAAATTTTGATTAGTTAACATCAATTTGTTGAATAGATTTAAGAAATTGAGCTGTTTTTTTCATTTTTTAAAAATTTAGCTAAAAGTATCATTCAAGTTCATTACATTTGCAGACAGAATGATTTAAACGATTTACGTTTAGTTTAGAAATTAAGACAGACATATATGAAAATTGCTGCAGCAAATAAACAGTTAGATGTTATCATCGCAAAAGTTGAGAAAGAAGGAATCTTAGCTACAGGTTTAATTGATGATTTGAAAGAATTAAGAGAGCTTGCTTTGAAAGAACAAGATCCTTTAGTAGTAAAAGTATTGCGTCTTACTTATGAGTTTTTAGCAGATAGAAATGCATTCGATGTTCAAGGTCAATATGAAGAAGATGAAGAAGGTAGTGAATACCCAGTTGAAATCGAAGACAAAGATAACTTATTGTATTTGTTAGACTTATTGAAAAAAGCAGACCACAAAATTAACCGTGAAGAAATTAAAGATTACCGTACAGCTTTAAAAATGGAATTGTACTAAATCTTACATTATATCTTATTTAAAAAGGATACTCATTTGGGTATCCTTTTTTTATTTCTCTAATAGACAACCTTTTACTTATTTTTACGTCTAATATAGTATGGGACATTTATCACGAACTAGATGTTTCATAACTTTTAGTTTCTTGCAGATTCCTGAAAAGAGTTCTACCTCTGAGAACAAGTGAAATTTAACTTTGTTTTGAGCTCTTTTCAGGTTTTTTTTCATTATCTTTTTTAGATTTTTTATTTGAAACTAAAAGTTTTTAGACTATTCTTTTATTCGGTCTTTCCTCTGAATTAGCTGTAAATTTTTCCGTAATCGCGTTTCGATTTTTCAGCGAAAAGGAGCGTGTAGGAAAGTATTTTCGTGCGGTTTCACGTAAAGAAATGAAGTGAAAAATTCCTTGGAAAGATCCTTTATTTTTGCTTATCCTTCGAAAACAGTGTTTTCTCTTATCAAGAAAAAGTTAGAAATAAAATAAATATTGTTTTAAACTATTTTAGTAAAATAATTCGTTTTTTTCTTTCAATCTATTTTCTAAATACTATATTTATATCGTATTAGAAGTAGCCCAAATATTCGGAACATCAAAATCATTTATTTCGACAATTTCTCAATTATTATTAACTTTATATTTATTTAAAACAAACAATTAATGGATCATTTATTTCAAAATTATTGGTGGGCTGGTTTAATTCTTTTAGCCTTAATTTTTTACAAATTTGTATTGCGATTTTTCTTCGGAATGGTAATCGTACCGGAAGATAAAGTAGGTTTAGTAACAAAAAAATTCGTCCTTTTTGGAGAGAATAAAGAGCTGCCTGATGGTAGAATCATTGCTACGTTAGGAGAAGCTGGTTTTCAGTCTAAAACATTGGCTCCAGGTTTGTATTTCTGGAAATGGATTTGGCAGTATGAAATCACAATGGGTGGTTTTACTGTAATTCCTGAAGGACAAATCGGTTTAATTCTTGCAAAAGATGG
>CAMDMY010000121.1 GCA_945902775.1 Chryseobacterium gleum
GCACTACATTTAAAGTATCTAATCGATCGGTGTACTTAATGGAAAGAATTTTAACTCGAACGATGTAATCGGCTGCTTTTACATTAACTTCTATACTTGCTCCTGGATTACAATTACAAGCATTTGCTCTCATCGAAAATAGAGCGATACTAATAAGTAAGATAGAATAAAGTTTAATCATTTAGTTTTTTGAGTAACTCAAATTTAATGGAAGAATTTAGATTTGGGTTGTTTTGAAGAATTTTTTTGATTGATTTTATGAAATAGATGATTCAAAATTGATGTAACCCTTTCAGGGCTTGATGTTGGTTTTTACTTTTTTCTCGATGGGTTTTACCCATCGTTATGAGATATCAGCCTTTCAGGCCTCTTATGGAATTAACCGCTTTGTTTTTAAAAATTCTTTAATATTTAGTTACACAATATAGATTTTCGTAATTTTATTTAACAAAAAAATAGAAAACTAAAAGGAAGATAAATTGTAACATTGCGCTTCTAAAATTCAATTAAAAATGTTTACATCTGCAAACGAAGCTGTTAAAAATATTCAATCGAATCAACATGTTTTTATTCATTCTTGTTCTGCTGCTCCATCTGCTTTAATTGAAGCGATGACGTCTCGTGCAGGAGAATTGAAAAATGTCAGTATTTATGCAATGCATACAGAAGGTAATGCTCCTTATGCAAGAAAGGAATTTGAAGATTCCTTTCTCATTCAATCATTTTTCGTAGGACAAAATATACGTGAAAATATTCAATCGAATCGTGGTAGTTACATTCCTGTTTTCTTGAGTGAAGCTCCATCCCTATTTCGTTCTGGAGCTATTCCGCTTGATGTTGCGCTGATTTCTGTTTCACCGCCTGATTTACATGGATATTGTTCACTTGGAACTTCCGTTGATATTTCTCTAGCTGCTGTTCAATCAGCTAAAATTGTGATCGCTCAAATCAATAAATTTGTTCCAAGAACGCATGGTGATGGATTCATTCATATTTCAAAAATAGATTTTAAGATAGAACATCATTCGCCATTACCTGAAATAGAATTGCATAATCTGACTGAAATCGAACGAAAAATTGGACAAAATATTTCTGAATTAGTCGAAGATGGTGCAACGCTTCAAATGGGGATAGGTGCAATTCCAAATGCTGTTTTAGCCTGTCTGGGAAATCATAAAAATTTAGGTATTCACTCTGAAATGTTTTCTGACGGAATTATTCCTTTAGTTGAATCTGGTGTTATTAATGGCTCTCAAAAAGCGAGACATCGAAACTCTATAGTTGGTTCATTTGCAATAGGTTCTCAAAAATTATACGATTTTATCAATGATAATCCAATGGTGAAAATGTTGGATTTTGCCTATGTAAATAGCGTTGAAATCATCCGTAAAAATCCAAAAGTGACTGCTATTAATAGTGCTATAGAAGTAGATTTAACAGGTCAGATTTGTGCCGATTCTATTGGAAGTCATATTTATTCAGGAGTTGGTGGTCAAATGGATTTTATTCGAGGTGCCTCACTTTCTGAAGGAGGAAAACCTATCATAGCACTTTCATCTATCACTTCAAAAGGAGAATCTAAAATTGTCCCTTTCCTAAAGCAAGGTGCAGGTGTTGTAACTACTAGAGCACACGTCCATTGGGTAGTAACGGAATACGGCGCTGTGAATTTATATGGAAAATCATTAAAAGAAAGAGCAGAGTTGTTGACTAGTATCGCTCATCCAGACCACAGGGAGAAACTTATTTCTTGATGTTTAATGTATAATGTTTGATGCTTGAAGACTTGATTTTGAGTAATTAAAAATTCACAATTAAACATCCAACATCAAAAAAGGAACGGTTATTGACATACAATCTGTTTATAAAACTATTCTTTGTTGGTTTGTTGGTGAAGAGTATGTTTTAACTTTGAAAATTATTATTAATTCAATTCATACGAAATGACAAAACTTTCTCTTATAAGTTTAATTGCTTTATTTTTATTTCAGGCTTGTGCGCAAGAAACGAAAACTGAAAAAAAGAAAATTATCATTCCTAAAAGCGAAGTTAAATTTGCTTTAAATGATTACTTAAAAGACAATGCTCAATTGGATAAACAAGTTGATGCAATATTTGAAGCATTAGACGATACAGCTATTGTTGCTCAGTTGATTATGCCTGCAGTTGGAAAGTACGGTCAGACAGAAGCGTTGATTAAACAACACATTAAAGAAAGAGTAATCGGAGGTGTTTTGATGTTAAACGGAACGAAAGATGGTTTCACGAAGTTGATTCGTCAGTTCGAAAAAATGAACGATAGTATCGGGAATATTCCTTTTTTATATTCTGCTGATGCTGAACCTACTTTAATGAATATGAAAATCAAAGGGGCTACAATCGTTAAAAAAGCGAATGAAATTAAAACAATCGAAGAGGTAACTGCTTGTGCTAAAACAATTTCTACTGATTTAAATTCAATCGGAATTAATTATAATTTTTCTCCAGTTGTAGATATGTCCTCAAATTCAACTGTTGGATATAGAGGTTTTGGAGCTAATCCAGCGAACATCGTTCCTTGGTCAAATGCTTTTATTCAAGAGACTCAAAATCATAACATTATCGCTACAGCAAAACATTTCCCAGGTCATGGTTTAGTTTCTGGCGATACGCACAAATCACTTCAAATGATTGATGGTGAATTAAAAGAGATTCATAATTACCCTGGACTGATTAAAGATGGTGTGCTATCGATTATGGTTGCTCACATTGCTGTTGCAAACAATACAAAATTCGACACAAAAGGCTTACCCTCTACTCTATCTGAAACAATCGTTAAACAATTATTGAGAGATAGTTTAGGTTTCAAAGGTTTAATTGTGACTGACGCAATGAATATGGGAGGTGTTGTTAGTGTTCCTGAATCTGCTTACAAAGCAGTGAATGCGGGTTGTGATATTTTATTAATGCCTGTTGACGCCAAGAAATCTCATACTGAAATTTTAGCGAAGTATAAATCGAATCCTGAATTTAAAGCGAAAGTGGATGCTTCAGCGAAACGTATTATTCGTATGAAAGTGTGTGCGGGTTTACTTTAGGAGGGCTTAGGGTAAAGGTAATAGGTCAAAGGTAATAGGTATTAGGGCTTAGGTCTGAAAAAACAAAATGCTTTGAATGAGGGTGATACTTCTTCAAAGCATTTTTTTTGTTTTTATTGGTTTTAAACTTAAAGCACCGTTTAGAAGGATTGACTTAAAGCATAATTTGGATTTCAACTGCTATTTAAATTAATCGATCTTACTTTTACTTGATTAAAAGTAAGCAAAAATCAAGGTCATTCCAAGGAGTTTTTCACTTCATTTAGTTAACACTAAAAGTGCAAATATAGATAGTGAAATGAAAGCGCAGGTAAATATTTTCCTCCATGCTCTCTTTCGCCGAAAAAGCGAAACGCAATTACGGAAAAATTTACAGCTAACTCTTTGGAAAGCCCAACTTGTAGCATAGCTTAGAATTATTTCATCATTTAAAATAAACGAATTGAAGCATAATTTTAGACTCTAGTATATTTTTGAATTAACGATTTTACTTGAAAATGAAGAGATTAATACTTTTAATAAAGATTGAAAAATAATTGAAAATTGTCAATTTTTAATTGATAATTATAAATGGTTTTTCTTATATTAGAGTAAGAAAATATTATTTATGACAAAAAACATAACCATCGAATCGGTAAATCACAAGGGTCAATTACGGGTTTGTTTGAATTTTGAGAAGGATGATGAGATTCATTTTTTTTTGCAAAAATAGTTAACCGATTTAAAATGGAATGCTACTCTTCAGTGTTGGCATATTCCCTATTCTCGAGAACAAATCCTATCGCCCATTAGTGTATTTATTTGAAGGTCAGACACCAGGAACACAATACGATCAAAGAAGTTTACAACAAGTCTTAAAAAAAGCCGTTTTTAAAGCAGGAATAACCAAACCAGTAACACTTCATTGGTTGAGACATTCATATGCAACGCAACTACTTGAAGCAGGCACAGATTTGAGGTATATTCAAGAAATTTTAGGTCATAGTAGTAGTCGAACAACCGAAATCTATACCCATGTAAGTATCAAAAGTATACAACAAATTAAAAGTCCATTTGATGATTTATAAATAACTTTTAAAACTATTTGTAGATAAACAAAATAAAAATTAGATTTGGTTAAATAAAGTAAATGAATCGCCTATAAATTATGTGACTCATAAAAGCGTAGCCGTAAATAACACAAAACAAAAAAAACAACTTTTTAGCGCATAACACACCAAAAAAGACTAAAATGCGCTACATTTGAATTAGTATATAGTAGTTATAAGAAACCGCTTCGGGCCTGGGGGAAATCGATAAAGTTTTAAAATTTTGCTTTGATTTAAGTTAAAAGAGGACAACGATAAGAACTAATATACACTAAAACTTAAAGTTCAATATGAGCCTTAGGACAAAAAACAAAACTAGACATTTGACAACTATTCTCAAAAGTAGAATCCAAGAGACAAATACTCCCGGTCGACCTTGGTTAGAAGTGTATTTTTAATAATATAGATAAGTAATTATTCAAGAAGAAATGGGTTTAATATTAGTCTTAAGTATTTTTATCTGTGGAATTATTTCAATACCAATTTTAGCTATTTTCATTCGGAAATGGTTAATACAAAAAGCTTTAAATAAGAAACAAAAAAACAATATTTATCAAACTGTTTTTATAACAACTATAAGTTTAATAAGCGCAATAACTTTTGTACTTATCATAGCTAAATTACTTTTTGAAATATTTATGTTTTTTTTCGATTTTAAAATAAATGTATAAGTAAAAATAAATTTCAAATTCAAAAAGTTGAATTCAAGAGACGAACACACAAGGAGGATTTTGGTAGGTTACATCCGAAAGCGGAATCCTATAACAGCGCATAGGCAAGCGGCTTGACAAGTACGCGTCCAAGAGCCGCGCGCCTATCCGCAAAACGTTATAAGAAACCTCTTGACTTGATAGTTCGTGCTTAACAATTCCGCGCTTACTAGAAACATTTAAGATTAATCAAATTTTGGTTATCCGTATCAACATTTTTAGTGAAAATTACCACATCGTCAAGCTGTAAAACTTTATATGGAGATTTTAAAAAAGAGAATGTCGACCATAAACACCACATTTAATTTTACCCAACCGAATAGATATTTACATGGACAAGTTTCCTTACATTTACAAATTATTTATTAAAAATAGAACATGCTAAAATTTCAAATTGCTTTTGTTTTATTGTTCTACAATTTTCTATTTGCTCAAAACTCATCAATTCTGGTTGATACAGCAAATCCCATCTCTATCAATAGCCCGACTTCGGCATGGTGGAAAAAAACTACTGTTTATCAAATTTATCCGCGCTCATGGTTTGATACCAACGGGGACGGTATCGGGGATATTCAGGGAATAATAGACAAGCTTGATTATCTCAAAGAAATCGGTTATGAAACGATATGGGTTTCGCCTTATACTGAAAGTCCGCAGCGAGACTTCGGATATGATGTAAGCAACTACACTGCTATTTCACCACAGTATGGGACAATGGAACTCTTTGAGAAATTAGTGGAAGAAGTTCATCGCAGAGACATGAAACTTGTTTTTGACTTTGTTATGAATCACACATCAGACGAACATGAGTGGTTTAAGGAATCGGCCAGTTCACGCACCAATCCAAAAGCCGACTGGTATGTTTGGAGAGACGGAAAAGGTAAGAACGGGATGAAGCGACCAAACAATTGGCGGGCTATGTCGGGCAACTGGGCATGGACTTACAGCCCTGCACGAAAACAATTTTACTACAACGCTTTTCTTCCTTTTCAACCTGACTTAAATTATCACAACCCCGAAGTAAAAAAAGCCATGTTTGATGTTGCACGGTTTTGGCTTGGCAAAGGGGTGGACGGTTTTCGCTTAGACATTATCAGCGCTATTTATGAAGATTCAACATTAAAGAATAACCCACCGAGCATTAGGGCAGCACCCTCTGATGAATCGCTCACTATTTATTTTCAACATGTAAAAAATAACTTTCTGCAAGAACAAAGCTTTGAGTTCTCAACCGAGTTGCGGAGTGTGATAGACGAGTTCCATAATCCCGACCGCTTTCTTTTAGGCGAATCGCATGGCGATGAAAACATCATCAATACGTTTTGTGATTACAAAGGCAAAAAAGGGTTAAAAGCCGTTTTTCTTTTCAAATCAATTTCAACCCCATTTAAGGCAAAACCTTTTCGCAAAATGATGGAAAGATTTGAAGCAGCGTTTCCCGATCCTTTGATACCGACTTTGGTTTTCGCTAACCACGACCGCACCCGAGTAATTACACGTTTAGGTGGTAGCGAAGATAAAGCAAAACTATTAGCACTCTTTCAATTTACATCAAGAGGAATACCGTTTACCTATTTTGGAGAAGAGATAGGAATACCGAGAGTAAGAATTCCACTTAAAGAAGGACAAGATGCTATTGCCATTCAAAGCAAAAATCTTCCACAATTTATGGTAAACATGACCGTTGAGACTATGAACCGTGATGAATGCAGAACACCCATGTTATGGACAGCTGAAGCTAATGCTGGTTTCT
>CAMDMY010000122.1 GCA_945902775.1 Chryseobacterium gleum
ATGATTAAATTAATCAGTCTTCCATGCCAATGTTCGTATTCGAAAACACTTGAAAATAAATAGGTTATGTAATTGAAAATTGGGAATTCTGAACCAAGTATTCCTGTTTGATTCCCTGCAATATCAATTTTTGGATATAACATTTGAACTCCACCTTCATAGAAATTACGTGTAATCATATTGGTTAAAGCTTGCCTCCAATTATGACCCATTTCTAAAGGAGCATTTGTAATTCCGATCAGACGGATTACAAAAAAAAGTAGAATCCAAAATCGAATATCACTGATTATTACTTTTACTTTTTCCCTTGATGTCATTTAAATGAGTTTTATTCAAATATAGGAATAATTTAACTTTTAGAATTAATGTCTTAATCAAGCAGATATATAAAAGTAAAAAGCTCGAAGAAATAATTCTTCGAGCTTTTTTATTTTAATAAAACTTCAGTCTAGACCTAAGTTTAACCTTAACCTATTTTATTTCTTAATAGTAAATTGCTCTTCTAACTTGTGCAACATGTTTCGCTAAACGAATTACTTGTTTAGTGTAACCAAACTCATTGTCGTACCAAGCGTAAAGAACAACGTTTAGTCCGTCAGCAGAAACGATAGTAGCTTTAGAATCAAATACTGAACAACAAGTGTTACCAATAATATCAGAAGAAACTAACTCAGGATCAACTGAATAGTAAATTTGATTTACTAAATCTCCATTCAAAGCTGCATCTTTTAAGATAGCATTGATTTCATCAACTGTTGTTGGTTTGTCAATTTGTAAACTTAAGATTGCTAATGAACCATTTGGAGTTGGTACACGAACTGCATTCGCAGTCAATTTATCTTTTAAATGAGGAATTACTTTTGTTACTGCAGCACCAGCTCCAGTTGAAGTAATTACCATATTCACAGCAGCTGAACGACCTCTACGAGAACTTTTATGCATATTGTCCAATAAGTTTTGGTCATTTGTGTATGCGTGTACAGTTTCGATGTGTCCTTTAACAACTCCTAATGTATCGTTAACTACTTTTAATACTGGTGATATTGCGTTTGTAGTACAAGAAGCTGCAGAGAAAATATTTTCGTTTTCTACATCTAATTCTCCTTGATTAATTCCGTAAACGATGTTTGGAATTTCTTTTCCTGGAGCAGTTAATAAAACTTTAGAAACACCTTTCGCTTGTAAGTGACGAGATAAAGCTGTACGATCTGTAAATACACCTGTATTGTCAATAACTAAAGCATTGTTGATTCCGTAAGCTGTATAATCTACATCTTCAGGGTTACTTGAATCAATCATTTGAACGATTTGTCCGTTAATGATGATTGCTTTATTTTCTAAATCTTCTTCAACAGAACCTTTGAAAGCTCCGTGAACTGAATCATTTCTTAATAAAGCGGCTCTTTTAATGATGTCTTTATCTGAAGAACCTCTCGTAACGATTGCTCTTAATCTTAATTGTTGACCTTTACCAGCTTGTTTGATTAACTCACGAGCAGCTAAACGACCGATACGACCAAAACCATACAAAACAACATCTCTTGGCTCTGAACTATTATCTTCAGAATGACCGATATTTGCTAATTTTTCAATTAAGAAATCAGCTTTACTATCAAATTTTTCTTGTTCTGCTAACCACTCACTTGCTAATTTACCAATATCTAATTTAGACGGTGCAAGGTTTAATTTTAATATCTCTTCAGCTAATTCTGAAGTTGTAAAAATGTCAATTGGTTTATTAACTACTTTACGAGCATACTCGTGTAAGTTTAAGATTTCAGAAATTGTAACATCTGTTAAATGATTACGGAAAAGAACTAATTCAATTCCTTTGTCATACAAAAGTTGTCCTACTTTACTTGTTAATTTTACCGCTGCACGCTCTCTTGCTACGTGCGATTTTAGTACTGTTTCGTAACCTAAATCAGTTGCCATTTTTGTTTTTGTTTTGATATTAATATATGTTTTTATTTAAAAAAGATTAAAGCAAAAAAGGCTACCCACATTAAGTTGGTAGCCTTTTTTCTTTTAGCCTAAATATGCTTTCAATAACTTGTTTCGAGAAGTGTGTCTTAATCTTCGGATAGCTTTCTCCTTGATTTGTCTAACTCTCTCACGTGTTAAATTAAATTTCGCTCCGATTTCTTCTAATGTTAAACCGTGGTTCATACCAATTCCGAAAAATAAACGAATAATTTCTCTTTCTTTATCTGTCAATGTACTTAAAGAACGTTCGATTTCTTTTTGTAAAGATTCTGCCATTAATGCATGATCTGCTTTCGGAGAATCTGGATTTGCCATTACATCCATTAAAGTACCACCATCTTCAGCTGAAGATAAAGGTGCATCCATTGATACGTGACGACCAGAAACGCTTAAACTTTCTTTAATTTTATCTTCAGGAACCTCTAAAGCCTCTGCTAATTCTTCAGCAGATGGTTGACGTTCAAACTCTTGCTCTAAACGAGAAAAAGCTTTGTTAATTTTATTCAATGAACCAACTTGATTCAATGGTAAACGAACAATACGAGCTTGCTCAGCTAATGCTTGTAATATTGATTGACGAATCCACCAAACAGCGTAAGAGATAAATTTAAAACCTCTTGTTTCGTCAAATTTTTGAGCAGCTTTAATTAAACCTAAATTACCTTCATTAATTAAATCGGGTAGGGTTAATCCTTGATTTTGATATTGTTTTGCAACAGATACAACAAATCGAAGATTGGCTCTCGTTAATTTCTCTAATGATTTTTGATCACCAGTTCTAATCTTGCGTGCTAATTCTACTTCTTCTTCTGCTGTAATCAACTCTTCTTTACCAATATCTTGTAAGTATTTGTCAAGTGATTGACTCTCACGATTGGTAATCGACTTCGTAATCTTAAGCTGTCTCATTCTCTTTTCCTCCTAGTTTTTGAATTGTTTATTCGAAAATCTTTGCAAAGGTACGACCAAAAATAAGTGTTATCCAAATATTAATGGTATATTTTTTTATCGTCTCTTCTTGTCAAAAATTATGCCTAAAATGGATTATATTTCAAATCCTTTGTATAGTTTTTGTCCACTTTCAGTTATAATTTCAAGCCAAACCACGCTAGAGCCTTGATTTAACTTAGCTGTTAACTGTTCTACCGATACTATAACTTCATTGTTAACTTTTGTGATAATCATCCCTTCGGTTAATCCTTCCGATTTTAATTTTCCTGCATTTAAACTTTTTATTTTAACTCCGTTTTTTAATGAAAGCTCTTTTTTCTCTTTATCTGAAATTTCACCGAACACTGCACCAAGTGCCATGTTTTTAGAAACTTCAGCTTTTGATACTAATTTTGTCTCTCCTTCATTATTACGGAGTACTAACTCTTTTATTTCATCCTCATTGTTTTTATTTCGAATTGTTACAGAAATTTTATCGCCAGGACGTCTTTTTCCAACTTCTTCTTGAAGTGATGCTACTGAATTAACTTCTTTTGAACCTACTTTTAAAATTACTTCACCATCTTTCAAACCTGCTTTATCAGCACTTCCTCCGTCAGTAACTTTAGAAATAAATACACCTTTAAGATTTGGTAACTTATTTTTCTCTTTAATTTCTTGGTTTATATCAGAAATTTGAACACCTAAAAATGCACGTTGAACAATTCCGAAATCAATTAAATCGCTAATAACCTTTTGCACTAAATTGACAGGTACAGCAAATGAATATCCCGCATAAGAACCTGTTTGAGATTGAATAGCAGTGTTTATCCCAACCAATTCACCTCGTGTATTTACCAAAGCACCACCACTGTTTCCTGGGTTTACTGCAGCATCAGTTTGAATAAATGATTCAATAGGTACTATATTTTGTTGCGTTCTATCAGTCAAGAGATTAATATTTCTTGCTTTTGCAGAAACAATTCCAGCCGTTACTGTTGAAGTAAGATTAAATGGATTCCCTACAGCTAATACCCATTCTCCCACTTTTAAATCATCACTGTTTCCTAAAGCGATTGGAGAAAATTTTCCTCCTTCAATTTTTAAAACTGCAATATCTGTTGAAGGATCTGTACCTATTAGTTTAGCAGTGTATTTAGAATTGTCATTTAAAATAACTTCAATTTCGCTTGCATCCTCGATTACATGATTATTTGTTACGATATAACCTTCTGAAGAAACGATTACTCCTGAGCCGGAACCTGAGCCATATTGTTTAAACTCTTTTCCTCCAGCACCAGGGCCGTAAAACATTTCAGAAAATAAATCACGTTGGAAATTTGTTTTTACAACTTTAGTCGTAACGTGAACAACAGAATTAATTGAATTTTCAGAGGCTAAAACAAAATCACCTGACATTCCTGAGGCTATATCCCCAAGACTTGTTTTGAGAGCGTATGGATTATTATTTCCATCCAATACTTTATCGGATAAATCCATCGTTGGACTTCCGCTTAACATTAAAAATGCTCCAAGAGGTAACATTCCACCTAAAAGTCCTAATCCTAAAAACTTAATGTTGTGTTTCATAATTATTATTTTACAGTTAGTTTATTATTCCATTTGCGAAGATAACGAAAGATGATATTGATTTGGTACAGTTTGGATGTTAAAAAAGGTTAAGGTTATTGTTTAGATTGAGGTTAAGGTTAAGGTTAAGGTTGAGTTTAAATCGAAACCTTAATCTCAGTCTCAATCTCAAACTCAGTCTCAATCTCAAACTCAGTCTCAAACTCAATCTCAAACTCAATCTCAATCTCAACCTGATTCTTATCGACAATCTAAATAAATTAAATACTTTTGTACTGTACTTTTAAAGTGAAGCATAAAATGAAAATTTCATTCTCCAAATATCAAGGAACTGGTAATGATTTTGTGATGTTGGATAATTTAAATGGTCAGTATGATTCGTTAACAATTCCTCAAATTCAGTTAATTTGCGATAGGAGGTTTGGCGTTGGTTCAGATGGGTTAATTAAAATAAATTCGCATAATTCAAGTGATTTCGAAGTGGAGTATTTTAATTCAGATGGTTCTAAAAGTTTTTGTGGAAATGGAGCTAGATGTTCGGTTGCTTTTGCTGAAACTTTGGGAGTTAATGTTTCTGACACTTCATTTTTAGGAATAGATGGATTACATAAAGCTTCTAAAAATCAAGATGTTATCTCATTGGAAATGGGGGATGTTTCAGAAATTAGAAAAATTGAAAACGATTTTGTAATTTACACTGGTTCACCACATTATATTCGTTTTATTGATGCTATCAATGATTTAGATATTGTTCAATTTGGTAAAAGAGTACGTTATTCAGAAGAATTTAAAAATGAAGGAATCAATGTCAATTTAGTTGAAATAGTTGATGCTAACAATTTGATTGTTAATACATACGAAAGGGGAGTAGAAGATGAAACACTTTCTTGCGGCACAGGTGTAACTGCTTGTGTATTAGCATTTGCTTATCAAACTCAATTACTAGGAGAACATAAAGTTTCGGTAAAGGTTAAAGGTGGAAATCTATCGGTATTTTTTAATCAAGAAACGTTAGGGAAATTTACTACTATTCATTTGATTGGTCCAGGTCAATTTGTTTTTTCAGGAGAGATAAATGTATAGTTTTCAGTTTGATACTATCAATTCATTGAATAATGAATCAGCTTTAAATACAGGTTGTTATTTATGTATTTGGCATGCAAACAAAATACCGCCACATATCGGAATTTTAATTGATGGTTCTTATTTCAGTCTTAAAGTGAAAGGAAAAGATACTGCTATTCCAGTTAACGAAATTTTAAAAATAATTAATCGAAAAAGTATTTGTGCTTTATTTGTTGAGGTTCAAAGAGAGGTTGTTAAATCTCATATAATTGAAGTTTTTTCAAAGTACTCAAATGCCGAAGTTTATAAATTTTCTTGCTTAACTCCAATTACTGAAGTTTTCGATACAAATCAAAATGTACATTTGTTAGCAGATTTGTTGAATTCTTTTAAAGAGAAGAATCAAATTGGAAAAGTTTTTGGATTAAATTTGGCACTTGATTTCGGAGGGATTCCTATGTACGGAAAAGAAGAGATTGAAGCGCGTTTAAAAGCATTAAGTAAAATTCTGTAAAAGAAATGTTTAGAGGACCAAATGTATATTTAAGACTTGTTGAGCCATCTGACGCGACAAAAATTTTAGTATGGGAAAACAACCCTGCACATTGGAAAGTTTCTGATACAGAGGTGCCTTTTTCAATGCAAGATATTTTATATTTAATAGACCACGCACATAATATTCGTTCAACAGGACAATTACGATTTATGATTTGTATTAATAAAACCGATGATCCAATTGGTTTGATTGACTTATTTGATGCAAATTTCAAACATTTAAGGGCAGGAGTTGGAGTTTTAATTGGAGAAGTAGAACAACGTTCAAATGGTTATGCAGCAGAGAGTGTTGAATTATTAAAAGAATATGCCAACAAAGTATTGTGTTTTCATTCATTACATTGTTCGATTCACGCAGACAATCCAAAAAGTATTCGTTTGTTTGAGAAATGTGGTTTCGAAAAAATCGGTACACGTAAAGATTGGTATTTAGAAAAAGGAAGTAGAATAGACGAAATATTGTTTCAAACGATATTGTAGGGG
>CAMDMY010000123.1 GCA_945902775.1 Chryseobacterium gleum
TGAATTATTAAGTAATAGAAATGGGAAAATTAGAACAAGATTTACAGCAGAAAAAGTTTAATAATGAAGTCATTAAGGCGAATATTAATATTCTTTTCACTGCTAATTTCATCTACAATCAAATCTCTTCTTACTTAAAACCGTACGATTTAACCCACGAACAATTCAATGTGCTACGAATTTTGAGAGGCAAACATCCAGAATGTATGTGTCAGAAAGATGTGTTATGTAGAATGGTTGCTCCAAAATCGAACTTAACATTAATCGTGAAGAAATTGGTGACTAAAAAATTAGTTTCAGTTGCTCAATCTCGAAAGGATAAAAGAGAATATGAAATTTCAATTACTGATTTAGGTTTGGGAAAATTAAGTATTCTCGATACCGAATTAATAAAACAGGATCATAATGTGACAAAATTAAGTGTAAATGAGGCTATTCAATTAAATGAATTATTGGATAAAATCAGAGGTTAAAAAAAAAATTAAAATAATAGTTGTACATATAACTAATAAAGAGGTGAAATTAAGAATGAGGTTGAGTTAAAAAGAGTGAATTATTAATTAAAAAACAAGATGATGAATAGAGTACAAGCAATTTTAACATTGGATATGGAAAATATCCCGAGTAATTTTCAAGAAATAATCAAACACGAACAAGAAGTGGTTGCACAATGGAAAGAAGAAGGTATCCTTGAACACCTTTTTTTAAGAGAGGCTAAAAACGGCGCAGTTTTAATTTTTAAGGATATTGACGAAGCGAAAGTAAGAGAATTAATGCCGTCACTTCCTTTGTACAAATTGAAAAAAAATGTTGAATACTTTAGCTTAATGCAACAGTTTTAGGTAACACAATAAATAATTGAATAAAACCTTTGTTTATTTTTAAATGATACTTATTCAAAAAATATAAATTATTTAGTTCTATTCCCTCAGTCATCGTATAAAATTATTCGATGACAGAGGAAATTAGTTAAATCGTTTTTAAATATTCAATTACAGTATTCATTTCCTCTTTTGACAAGTATTTGTTTTTTCCTTTTTTTTCAACATAGATAAGTAAACCTAAAGTTTGATTAGAGTTGTCTTTTTTTAGAGCATACTCTTTTTCTTTCTCATTGTTAAAAATTGAAAAACCATAAAAGCAAGTGCCTATACTATCAATCATCTTACTATGAACACCCTCTAGAATTCTCAAATTAACAACTTCACTAAGCCCTTTAATTTCTACATTTTTAACGGTGTATGATTTTTCACTAAAATCAAATTTCTTTTGTTCGGTTAATTTTTCAAGAATTACAGTGTAATCTAATGTTTTAACATCAATTGAAGTGTTGACATAAGAATTGTTTTTCATCCTTCCTGATAAGGAATAGTCTTGAAAGAAAAGTGAGTCAGGATTTATTACTTTTTGACATTTTGTTTGAGCTACCCCTAATTGGTAGCTAAAAATCAAGACTAGGATTAAGTTAATTGTTTTCATAAGTATAATTTATTTTATTTTATTTGAAATTTATAACGCATAAATAATTGAAAAGTTACAGTTAAACAATTCAATTTATAATTATTTAGATCAGATAATTTTGGATATCTATAGAATTAACTTACTTTTAAAATAAGATAATATTGAATTTTATTCAAAACATTATTTCAATTAATTCGTTAATAGACTTATTTTGACATCATCGAAACAATGAATATAAAGAACCTAAATAATATACTTCTTTTCGTATTTTATATGACAAACTTCACAACTGTTTTTGCTCAACCTTGTGGACCAAACCCAAGAATAGTTGATAGACAGGTTTTATCTTCGAATGGTGACATAATCTTATTAAGAACAGAATTTAATGGAGGACTAATGGACGTTTTCAATAATCACAAAGATTTTGATTTAAATTATGTTCTTATTTCTGAAAACGGAAAAATCAAAAAAGATACGTCATTAAATTTAATATGGGATGAGAAGTATTATGACTTTATGTCTTGTAATGCAACTTACAGACAAAAAAGCAAACTTGATTATCCATGCTCAAACGAAAATGAATGTGCTTTATATTTCCCTTTTTCTCAAAACGATAATACTGTTTTGGAATATTTTCTGTGCGGTGATAGAAAATTTGCATACGAAATAACCATTAACAAAAAAGGGGATGGTAAAAGCACACTCTATAACCTAGACACAATTGGACTTATCAACGTTGTGAAATATCACGATGACTTTACAAAATATGTTTTCTTCAAAAATTATCTAGAAAAGAAATATGATAAACTGAATAATTTACCAAGTGAACAATTTGAATTTTTAAATGAGAAAACAAAGGTTAAAATAACAAATAGAAACATTGAATTAAACAAAGATTCATCTAGTTATAAATGGAAAATTACTGGTGTAAATTGGGTAATTTCATTAGACGGCAGTATTTTCAGTTATTACAATAATCCACCATTAATAAACATTAATGGTAAAGTTTTATATGTAACTGTTTTTAATGAGGATTTTGCTTCTTGTCCAGGTTATGGACAAGATACTTTCCCTATTACATATGCTATCAACACTAAAAAAGGGAAAATCATTTGGAAAAAAGAAGTAAGAAACAAAAATTAGTCAACTATTTAAACTACTTAAATATTGCAATTACTATATCTTTTATAGTTGTAACATTTCTATCAGACAATGGTGCTTGGGTGCAAACAAGTTATAGTTATAATATAATTAAATGTTAAAACTTATACTCTTCATTATTAGTCCAAAAGTATCTGTAAATTAAGTAATTGAAACGTTTCATGTTTAAATAGTGGAACTTCTAAATATAAAATCAATGATCTCTGGTATATTGAATTCTATGACGGAAGTAATGGTTGATAATTTCGCTAAGTTCTGATTTTTATTTTACTTTGAAAATTTAATTTGATAATAAAACGTTTAGGAATCTATTGAATTAAAATCATTAGTTTTGCTAAAAAAATCATCAACACATCATGCTCAGTCCCCAGCAATTAAGAGAATTATTTTTATTTCGTTCTGACATTACTTTTTTAAATTTTGGTTCATTTGGTTCCTGTCCGAAGCCAATTTTTGAAGAATATCAAAGTTGGCAATTGAAATTGGAAGAAGATCCAGTACAATTTATAACTGTATTAGGAATTCACTATTTGAAAGAAGCGAGAGAATCACTTGCAAAATATATTCATTGTCAGCCTGAAGATCTTGTTTTTGTAACGAATCCAACTTTTGCAGTAAATGCTGTTGCAAAGAGTTTAAATTTACAGCCAGGAGATGAGGTTTTGACAACCAATATCGAATATGGCGCCTCTGATAAAACATGGGAATTTGTATGTGAAGAAACAGGTGCAAATTATGTGCGCCAAACAATACAACTTCCGATTATTTCCAAAGAACAAATCATTGAAGACTTTTTCAAAGGATTAACAAACAAAACTAAATTGGTATTTATAAGTCAAATCACTAGTGCTACTGGCTTAATATTACCTGTTAAAGAAATTTGCGAAATTGCAAAATCAAAGGGAATACTCACCTTTATAGATGGAGCGCATGTTCCAGGACAAATACCGTTAAACATTTCAGAATTAGAAGTAGATTTTTATACTGGAGCTTGTCATAAATGGATGATGGCACCGAAAGGATGTTCTTTTCTAATAGCAACCAAGAAAGTTCAAAAATTACTAAAACCTTTGGTAGTAAGTTGGGGGTATAAAAGTATGTATCCTTCCGACTCTCTTTTTTTAGACCATTTTCAAATGATAGGAACACGCGACTTTTCTGCATTTTTATGTATTAAAAAATCCATTGAATTCCTAAACGAATATGAATGGGAAAAAGTGAGAGAGGTTTGTCATCACTTATTAATTGAAAATGCCCCAAGATTTTGCCAATTACTAGGCACTCAACCTCTGGCTCCATTGACTTCCGAATTTTTCGCACAATTGTTTAGCATACCTATCCACACCAAAGAACCAGAAAAATTGTATCGACTTTTGGTTGATACCTATAGAATTGAAATACCTTTAGCTCGTGACGGAGAAAACGTGTACCTGAGATATTCTGTTCAAGGATTTAACACCCAAGAAGATCTTGATATTTTGTATACAGCGTTACTAGACATTATTAATAAAACAAAGTTAATAGAGGTTTTATAAGTCTGAGGTTTTTTTAAAGTTTTTTAGAAAATGAATAATTCTTTGAAAATTCAGTTTTAAAAAGATCAAATTTTATTTTTCGACATTAAGACTTTAAGTCTTAATATTGTTTTATAAATAATTAACAATCAAATATTTAAAACTTAATTGGTTAATATAAACAACAATGTTTTAACATTAAACAATTTTTTCCTAATGATAATATAATCTGAAAAATAATTTGTTAATATGCTTTTCACACAGTCCTGAAATAGAAAGATGAGATTTGTGGTAACTAAAAATTTTAGAAATGAAAAGGACTACAAAAGATTATTTCTCCAAATTAGCGACAGGAGTTTTTTTACTGTTTGCGACTGTGCAAACACTAGAAGCACAAATTACGCTTCAAAAAGATTACACCCATAATGATCCTGCAGATATAGGAACATTTCAAGGTATCAATTTTAAGGAAGGCGGTTTTTCAGCATTATATCCAATTCCTGGAACAAAAGGAAAAGAATTCTGGACAATTTCAGATAGAGGTGTAAATGTTGATGCAGCAAATGCAAATATAAATGCTACAACTTGTAAACCTACTTACGATAAAATATATGCTTTTCCAAATTATGCTCCAAAAATTCACAGGATTCGTGTGGAAGGAACTTCAATAAAAGTATTACAAACAATTACAATGAAAAGACCTGATGGAACAGGTGCAACAGGTATAATAAATCCAACAGGTTTTGGAAGTACCGCTCTAGAAGTAGCGTCTACAGATACTGTTCTTAATTGTGCTAATTTCAATTCTAAAATTGCACCTAAAGATGTTTGGGGAATTGATTCTGAAGGTCTTGTTGTTGATTCTGAAGGTAACTTTTGGATTGCTGAAGAAGGTGGACCAACAATTTGGAAATTAAACAAAAATGGTGTTGTCGTAAAAAGATATACTCCTTATGCAAATCTAGTTGGTGCTGAACCTCAAGATGTAGCGATTGATACTGTTTTTAAATACAGAAAAAACAACCGTGGTTTTGAAGGTTTAGCAATGACTCCAAATGGTAAAATATATGCTATTATTCAAAGTCCAGTTTTATACCCAACAAAAACAGTTGGTGAGGGAACAAGAATTCACAGAATCTTAGAAATTGACCCTACAAATGACCAATCTAAAATGTTTGCTTATGTAAACGATGGAATTATTGGTGCTTCAGGTTCTAATCAAATTCGTCTAAGAGATTGGAAGATTGGTGATATGGCGGCAGTAAATGATAGTGTATTTTTGGTGGTTGAGGCTGGATTAAGAGGTACAACTGATAGAAAGTTTATTTACAAAGTAAATATTAGTCAAGCTACACCTGTAACTTCTGGTTTGTACTCAACTAAAACATTAGAAGCATTGGTAGATGAAGCAGGTTTAACTGCAAATAACATTGTACCAGTGAAAAAAACATTGTTTATGGACTTATTAGCTAATAGCTGGCCATCAGTTTTGGAAAAAGCGGAAGGAATTGCTATTATTAATGATAGTACAATCGCTTTAACAAATGACAATGATTTTGGTCAATTTTCAGCTACTGAAAACGGTGTTGCTACAGCAAATGGTGTTCTTTCTCATTTATTTACCTATGGTTTAAGTGGAAGCAACAAATTAACGAACTATGTAGCTCCAAATTTCTCAACTACTTATGGAGAAGAAGGTGTTTCTACTATGAGTACACCATATCTTCAAGCAAGTATTCCAAATGCTAAATTTACTTCAATTTTAACTGCAGGTGATGCTATCGGAGGTTATAAAATGGCTGGTTTAGGTGATGGTTTAGGTGCTTATGACAATAATAATGGTACTTTTTCTTTATTGATGAACCATGAAATGAATGATGCAGAAGGAGTAATAAGAGCGCATGGACACAAAGGAGCTTTTGTTTCTAAATGGATCATCAACAAAAGTGATTTATCTGTTGTGAGTGGAAGTGATTTAATTCAAACTTCTAAACTTTGGAACGGAACTTCTTATGTTACATATACGAACGCTAATCCAGCGCCAACAGCTTTTAATCGTTTTTGTGCTGCTGACTTACCTATCGTTTCTGCTTTCTACAATTCAAAATCTGGTTTAGGTACACAAAACAGAATCTTCATGAATGGTGAAGAAAGTGGTGCTGAAGGTAGAGCATTTGCTCACATTTCTACTGGTTCTGAAGCAGGTACTACTTATGAATTACCACGTTTAGGAAAATTCTCTTGGGAAAATGCAATTGCTTGTCCTTCTTCAGAAGACAAAACAGTAGTAATTGGGTTAGATGATGCAACTCCTGGTCAGGTATATGTTTATGTTGGTACTAAAACCAATACTGGTAACGATATTGAAAAAGCTGGTTTAGCAAATGGTAACTTGTACGGTGTAGCTGTTACTGGTTTAACTTCTGAAATTAGTTTATCTGTTCCAACTGCAAATAC
>CAMDMY010000124.1 GCA_945902775.1 Chryseobacterium gleum
GGAGTTTATCTTGAAAAAATGAAAATTCATCTAATCTCTTAAGACAATCTTCTGACCAACCATTTTAGCATAAACGGCTGTGAATTTTGCGCCTAAAAATATAATTTGAGAAGAATAATACATCCATGCTAAAAGAACTAACATGGTACCAGCTATTCCTCCATCTTTAGCAAAAAAGTAATTTCCTAAATAATATTTTATCAATAATTGACCAAAATACAACATCAATCCTGTGGCTAAAGCCCCTGAAAATGCTATTTTCCACTTAACCACCCCATCGTGTAAATATTTAAAAATAAATAAGAAAATAATAACACTAGAAATAATTGATAATCCATGTTCTATTAAACTCAAAATAAACCAATGAATTATTTCTTTCCCTTCAAATAAATGACTACCTACTGACATCAAAATTGTTTGAGCAAAATAGATAACTATTACTACTATTCCCATTACTGTTAATAAGGTAACTGAAACTAATCTTGAAACCAAATGCCCAATAATTAATTTTTTATGACTGTGGAATACGGGTTCGATATCAAAAAATTCATTGATACTACCTCGCAGTGAGGCTAATAAAGCGGTACTTGAGAGTAATAGAGCAAAAACTCCAATTACATTCAACATAAAACTTCCTTTTTCCATATCAACACCATTTAAAAAAGATAAAATACCACTCACATCTTGAATTCCTACTTGTTCTTTTAGTAGCTTTCCGATTATCTCAACCATTTTTACATTACCAACAATTTTACCAAAAGTTGCAAATGCTAAATACAATAATGGCACGATTGCGAAAATCATATAATAGGAAAGTGCAGCACCATGTAAAAAACTCTTTTCCTGAAAAAACTCTGAAAAAGTGGTCTTTATTAATTGCCTGACCTCAGTCCATGTTAAGTGTCTTATTCCTTTTTTTAATGATAATTTCTGTTTCATTTTCTAATGTGTCAATGTGATATAAGATAATTTGTTCTTCCTTTTTCGTTAAAAAGTAATTAACATAGTAGGCCCCAGCAAATTGTGAACCAATAAATTCAACCTCAATTGAATCCTCTGATTTTGATTTTATTAATTCAAATTCAGTTGGTCTAAAAAAACAAATTTCATTTTTAATATTCAAAACGTTAATAACTCCGAATAGCTCTCCTTCTTCTCTACTATTAGTCTCAAAATAAAATGCTTGAGGAATATCAATTCTAGCAATTTCACCATTTGAAAAATGAATAATTCGATTAGCTAAACTTAACATTTCATTACCATCATGAGAAACAAGTAAAAAACTAGTCCCTCTTATATCTTTCATTTGAAGTAAGTAATTTGAAATTTTTAAGCGAAGTCGACCATCTAAATGCACAAATGGCTCATCCAACAGAATTAATTTAGGTTCTCCAGCTAAAGCTCTTGCTAAGGCTAATCTTTGTTGTTCTCCACCTGAAAGTAAAAGTGCTTTTTGTTCTGAAAGATGTGTTAATTCAATTAAATCTAACAATTCATCGACCAACTCTTCTCGTTCTATCTTCGGAAGGTAAAGTGCTTTTTCTCTTATATTTTCTCTAACTGTATGGTAAATATCTAAACCAAAATCTTGGTCGACTAATTTTATTTCATCATGGCCAGGAACTAAATTTTGAGATGGACCCTTTACTTTTTCTCCTTCAAAAATCACTTGACCAGAAGTTGGTTCTAGAAGACCAGCAATTACTTTCAATAATGTAGTTTTCCCAGCACCGCTGTTTCCAACGATTCCTATAATCTCACTCTCACCAATTTCAAATGAAATATCTTTAAAAATAGGTGAATCGTAAGAAAAGGAAACCGATTTAAGTGCTAACATTATTCAGATAATTCTTTCGGAAATTCTTGTAAAGCAACATAAATACCAGGAATCGGATTAGTATGAGGCTCCTCTTCTTTTAAATATACATTTAAACGTTTTCCTTCCGTTTCCTCAATTAATTCAAAATTCTCTACAATACTTTCTGAACAAGCCATTTGAGTAATTGTTCCGTCTTCCAAAGCAATATTGAAAACAATCATTTCAGGAATATCATAAGCAAATGTTTCAGTATCTGTCAAATACCCTTGAATTGTATAAATCGAATTACGTAAAAATCCTACTTCTTTAACGTCCGACTTCACACTTAATTCATCTTCCCATTCGTAACGTAAATTATTCTCTGATTCTTCTCCATTGTGTTGCGCATCAGCATGCTCTTGAGAAAAATGTTCATTCAACATGTAAAAATGGACGTTCAAACGCATAATATTTATATTTTAGAGTAAAAATACACAAAAATTATTAGGTTGAGGTTTAGACTAATATTAAGTCTAATTTTCTCAACATCAATCTTAACCTTATCCTCAATCTTAACCTCAATCTTAACCTTAATTTAGTATCTTTGCGACAAATACAAAAAGTAACAGCATGAATATTGTAAAAATCAATAAAAACAAATTAAATTCAATTGAAAGAAGACACCCTTGGGTATTTTCAGGTGCAATTACGAGTGATGTTACAAATTTAAAAGATGGAGATGTAGTAACTGTATGTGATCATAAAGATTATTTTTTAGCCAGAGGTCACTTTCAACATGCAACGATTTCTGTTCGTATTTTAACTTTCGACGATCTTGAACTAAATCAAGATTTCTTTAATAATCAGATTAAAAACGCTGTTGATTTAAGAATGAAATTAAACTTAATCAACGAAAAATCAAATATTTGCCGTTTAGTTCACGGAGAAGGAGATTCGTTACCAGGTTTAATTGTAGACTATTACAATGGAGTAGCTGTTATTCAATGCCACAGTATTGGAATGTACAATTCCGTAGAATTAATTGCTGAAGGATTAAAATTTGCATTAGGTTCTTCATTAACAGCTATTTATTCAAAATCATCAGATACACTTCCTCAAAGAGCAGAAGGAAAAGATGCATATTTATTTGGAAATTGCGAAACCCCACATCTAGCTTTAGAATATGGAGTAAAACTTCAAATCGATTGGATTACAGGTCAAAAAACTGGTTTCTTCATCGACCAACGCGAAAATAGATTTTTACTTGGTAAATATTCTCAAGGGAAAAAAGTCTTAAATACGTTCTGCTATTCAGGCGGATTCAGTCTTTTAGCGCTTCAAGAAGGAGCTGATTTAGTTCATTCGTTAGATAGTTCTAAAAAAGCTATTGTTTTAACCGAAGCAAATGTTGAATTGAATAATTTTGGTTCAAAACATAAGTCAATTGTTGCAGACGCAATGGAGTATATGAAAGATTTGGAGGAAGATTATGACATTATTGTTCTTGACCCACCCGCATTCGCAAAACACAGAGATAAACGTCACAAAGCCATTCAAGGATATAAACGTTTGAACGCACACGCTATTCGTCAAATAAAACCAGGAGGAATAATTTTCACTTTCTCTTGTTCTCAAGTAGTTGATAAATTTTTATTTACAAATACAGTCATTGCAGCAGCGATTGAAGCAGGAAGAAATGTTCGTATATTAGAACAACTTCACCAACCAGCAGATCACCCAATCAACGCTTTCCATCCAGAAGGAGAATATTTAAAAGGACTTGTTCTTCAAGTTGATTAAGTAATTTAATGCTTGACTTAAGATATAAAACAATTTTGAATGTTGCTCTTCCATTAATGGTATCGAGCTTCATTCAAGCGATTGTTTTGCTTACAGATACAGCATTTTTAAGTCGCTATAATACACTTTCCTTTGATGCTGCAGGTAATGCAGGTTTAATATACGTTACGATGTTTATGGCGCTAGCTGGCATGGGCGATGGCGCTCAAATCTTAATTGCTAGAAGAATTGGTCAAAAACGAATCGACTCTATTGGTCGTATTTTTGGCTCATCTATTCTTGTCCATTTACTATTAGCAATTGCCCTTTTTCTTATACTACAAGGAATAATCCCATCATTTCTAACAGGATATTCCAAACATAAAGATCTCGCAAATTCACAAATCGATTTTCTATCTATAAGAAGTTTTGCTCTATTTTTCGCCATGATTTCTCTTTCTATTCAAGCTTTCTTTTTTGCTACAGGGAAAACATGGGTCGTACTTGTAAGCGCTGTAATAACTGCTTTTTCGAATATCTTTTTTGATTACTTTTTAATTTTTGGAAAAGGAATATTTCCTGAAATGGGAATAAAAGGAGCTGCTTTGGCTTCTACTATTGCAGATGGTTTAGGTATGTTATTTTTAATTGTATTTTTAATTTTCTCAAAAGTCAGAAAAGAGTATAGTTTATTTTCCCATTTCTCGTTCAATTTCGTTTCATTTAAAGAATTATTTAAAGTGGGAAGCCCTATTATGTTTCAAGGACTTATTGCTCTTTCTACTTGGACTGTTTTCTTCAGCTGGATTGAACAAATGGGTAAGTTTGAATTGACTGTTTCGCAAAATATTCGTTCTATTTATTTCTTGGCCTTCATCCCAATTTGGGGATTTTCTTCAACTACTAAAACCTATATTTCTCAATATATTGGAAATGGAGATTATGCTTCATTAAAAATCATTCAGAAACGTATTCAATTCCTAACGATGTTATTTCTTTCAATTATTATTTTAGGTGCTACTTTTTTTCCTACTCAACTAATAACAATGATTAATCCAGCTGAAGCCTATGTTCAAAAAAGCGCTGAAATATTACGTTTTATTTCAATCTCTACTTTGATTTTTGGTTTTGGAAGTGTTTATTTCCAAACGATTAACGGTAGTGGAAATACACATGTGACATTTTTAATTGAAGTAATAAGTGTTGTAATTTATTTAATTTCATCTTATATTTTAATTAAAGTTATAAAGCTAGACATCTTCTGGATTTGGTCGGTTGAGTATATTTATTTTGGCATTATGGCGTTGCTTTCTATTGGTTATTTACGTTTATTTGACTGGAAGAAAAAGAATCTTTGATATATAGTGAATGATTATTGGCTATGATTTTTTGATTGCATGAATATTATGATTCCCACTCTAAATCATGCCAATCATTTAATCATATTAATCATAATTTTTGCTTTGATTTATTGATTCAATGATTACTATGATTCCCACTATAATTGATTACTATGACCCTCTATCTAAATCAAGCCAATCATTTAATCATATTAATCATAATTACGAGTTATGATTTAATAATTACGAGCTATGATTTATTGATTCAATGATTACTATGATTCCCACTCTAAATCATGCCAATCATTTAATCATATTAATCATAATTTATTACTATAATTTAATCATAATTACGAGCTATAATTTATTGATTCAATGATTACTATGATTCCCACTATAATTGATTACTATAATCCTCTATCTAAATCAGGCCAATTATTTAATCATATTAATCATAATTACGAGCTATGATTTATTGATTGAAGGATTACTATGATTCCCACTCTAAATCAAGCCTATCATTTAATCATATTAATCATAATTTATTGCTTTGATTTTTAATCAATACTAAAATACACTCTCAAAATCATGCTAATCATATTAATCATAACTATCTGCTTTCATATAAAAAAAATAATGAAAAAACATTGAAATTCTGAACTTTTGAATTAACTTCAATAGAAAAAGTTAACTATTCACCTAAAAAGAAAAGAATGATAAACCCAGCTTACCCCGACAGTCACTTAACTGGAAAAATTATTGGATGCGCGATGGAAGTCCACAAAATAATTGGAAATGGATTTCAAGAAGTGATATACCAACGAGCGCTAGAATTAGAAATGACAAGCCAAAACATAAATTTTAAAAGAGAATTTGTAATGGATATATATTACAAGAATCATTTTCTTGGTCGAAGAAGAGTAGATTTCTTTGTCGAAGATAGAATTATGGTTGAAATAAAAGCTGTAAAGGAACTAGAAGATGTGCATTTAGCTCAAGCAATCAATTATTTAGAAGCCTATAATATGAAAACTGGATTGCTTATTAATTTTGGAAGTACTAGTCTTCAATTCAAACGAGTAATGAAACCTACCAAAATGAAAACTATTCAAAATCAACCTTCTGCATAAATATGATTTTAATGACTTGAAGGAATATTTTTTTTTATATTTAACCTTATCTTTACCTCAAATACATCACTATGACAAAAGAAAATTTCAGAATCGTATTTATGGGGACTCCTGAATTTGCAGTTACAATCTTAAATGAAATAATTGTAAATAATTTCAATGTAGTTGGAGTAATTACTGCTCCTGACAAACCAGCTGGACGTGGTCAAAAAATTTCTGAAAGTGATGTTAAAAAATATTCAGTTGAAAAAGGATTAAATATTCTTCAACCAACAAATTTAAAAGACGACAGTTTTATTACCGAAATAAAAAATCTGAATGCCGATTTATTTGTAGTTGTTGCTTTTAGGATGTTACCCGAAATAGTTTGGGCAATGCCTCCAAAAGGAACTATTAACCTTCATGCTTCTATTCTTCCTAATTATAGAGGTGCTGCGCCAATTAATTGGGCAGTTATGAACGGAGAAAAACAATCAG
>CAMDMY010000125.1 GCA_945902775.1 Chryseobacterium gleum
CCGTCAGTAATTTGACGGTATACTAAGTAAACGGATAATATTAATAATATTATAAAAGTGATAGAATAGGTCTTTGTTAATCTTTTTTGAATTACGATCAAGAAATTTAATCCTATAATCAAATCACAGATTAGCCACAATGAATGAAATTTCAATCGAAAGAAAAGAGACATTTATTAAACGTATTTATATTTTAACAACAATTGCTTTTTTTATTCAATTTTTTGTTGTGTTAATTCAACAAAAAATTGGTTTACATTTTGATAATGTAGCTGGTACTTTAGGTGATGGATCTACGCATACATTAGCTTACTTTTCAATTTTTTACATTGTTTTTTTATTAACCCATAATAAATCCGTTTTTCTAACAATAATTGTAATAATTCTCAGTATGATTATTAATTATTACGCAGAAAACATAGGCTTTTACTTGTTACTTGGCATTAGTCTATTTTATGTTTTAGGTTCCAAAATTGGGACTCGAAACATGGTTTTGATAACGATTCTTGCTAGTTCCCTTTTCATTATTAAAGGTTTAAAAGGTGAGTTTGCAGAAAAATCCGTAGCTAGAATCGGTAAATTTAGTGTCACAGATAGTTATAATGGAGCTAGAAATTTAAGACCGGAAAGAGGAATTCTAATGGGGTATGCTGTTTATTTAGGAGGATTATGGGGAAAGGGACTAGGTGCATACTCAGAAATTTATGGAAAAGAGGGGTGGGAATTTTACAGATTAATGAACGATCAAATTTGTATTAGTGAAGCTACTCATTTAATTTCTGAGATAGGAATCGTTGGACTAATCGTAACCATAATTTTGTATATTACGTTAATCATAAAAGGAATTAAAGACAATAAAATTAGAATGTACGGAATTTCATTATTTGTTTTAGGTATGTTTTATAATCGTTTTTTAATTGATGAAAGAATCTTCTTTTTCTTTTTACTTACTTTAATAATATGGAGTTTATCTGATCCAAAAAATAAAGAAAATATTAATTATGTCGAAAACAGCAATACTTCTCACATCTTATAATAGAAAAGAAAATACTTTAGCATGTCTAGAAAGTATACTTAAACAAAAAAATTATAGCAATTCAAAATATTCTGTTTTTTTAGTTATTGATGGGTCAACCGATGGTACCGAAGAATCTGTTAGAGAACAATTCCCTTTTGTAAACATAATAAACGGAGACGGATCTTTATTTTGGGCTGGTGGTATGCGACTTTGTTATAAATCTGTAATAAACACAAAGGAAAATTTCGATTTTTTTATATTACTAAATGATGACACTGTTTTATTCGAGAATGCATTTGAAATTTTAGTTGATGATTTTAAAACAATTAATAATCAAGATGCAATTTTAGTTGGTTCAACAAAAGGAAATAATGGTAGAATCAATGAATTTACATACGGAGGAAGGCTTTTATTAAATAACTATAATTCTAAATCTAAAATACTCATACCTAATAACACACCTCAAATTTGTCATTTAGGTAACGCTAATATTTTACAAATTCCATCAGGTGTCATTTCTAAAATAGGTTTTTTATCAAACAAGTTTACACACGGTATTGCGGATTTCGAATTCACTTTGAGAGCCAAAAAAAATAATATAAATTCATATATTTCATCTCAATATTTGGGGATTTGCCACATTGGAGACAACCAAGTGAAAGCTTGGGCAAATAAATCATGTAACTTAAAAGATCGAATAAATTATTTATATAGTCCAAAAGGGTTAGCATATAAAGAATACTTGTATTTCATAAAAAAATACTTTCCCTTTTATCTAGCTCAAGCTTGGACATTACTTTGGATAAAAACTTTTTTTCCATTTATTTGGGATAAATTAAAAAAATAAAAAAACATGAATAATAAATTAGCTCCAATTTTAGTTTTTGCTTACAAGCGACTAGATTCACTTATACTTACAATTGAAGCTCTTAAAAAAAATCATTTATCTTCTGAAAGTGAGTTATATATTTTTTCAGATGCAGCAAGAAAATCAGAAGATGAAAAACAAGTTCAACAGGTAAGAAATTATCTTAAGAGTATTTCCGGATTTAAAACTGTTAAAATAATTGAATCAACTGAAAATAAAGGATTAGCAAAGTCTATTATTACGGGTGTTATATTAACTTTTGAATCGCATAATAAAGTTATAGTTGTTGAAGATGATCTTGTGACAACAACAAACTTTTTGAGTTATATGAATAATGCATTACACGAATATGAACAAAAATATAAAGTATTTTCTATAGCGGGTTATTCATTTAATCTGACTAAAAAAAATACAGATTATCCTGAAGATGCCTATTTTGTAACAAGAGGATGGCCATGGGGATGGGCAACATGGAAAGATCGATGGGAAAACATTGATTGGGAAGTAAAAGATTATGAGCAATTCAAAAAAGATAAAAAAGTACAAAAAGCATTTGCTAAAGGGGGGTCTGATGTCAATTCAATGCTCAGAAAACAGATGGAAGGTAAACTAGACTCATGGGCAATACGTTGGTTTTATCATCAATTTAAAGTTGAAGGACTTACACTTTATCCATTGTTTTCAAAAGTTCACAACATAGGCTTCGATGAATTTGCAACTCATACTAAAGGATCAGATAATAGATATATCCCCAACATGGATAAATCAGGAAAAATAGAATTTAATTTCCCTAAAGAAATAAAAGAAAATATTCATTTTCAACGAAAGTTTCAGCAAAAAATGGGTATAAAGCGTCGAATAATTGGCAAAATTGAAACTTTGATTCAAAAAATTTTCTAAATTTGCTTCAGATATTAATACCAAAAGGTTCTAAAAATAAAATATTTAGAACCTTTTTTTATGCGAAACATTTAAAAGAAAGAAAAATTGGGAAGTCAATACAGAAAAATTACAACTGAAAAATTTCTAGATTATACTGTTTTTTCCGGAGATCTATTACAGATTAAATTAAATCAAAAAATAAGAATAAACACAATCAATCAGTATTCATATTGTATATCAGAAAAAGATTTAGAATTCAAAAAATCATTATTAAATTCTGAAATACTTCTACCTGATGGAATTGCAATTGTAGGTGCTATAAAATTCCTAACGAATAAAAAAATAAAAAAAATTGCTGGTGCAGATATACATCAATATCTTTTAGAAGAATTAAATAAAATCAATGGTCGTTGTTTTTACATGGGTTCTAATAATTCTACTTTGAATAAAATAAAAGAAAGAATTACTAAAGAATACCCAAATATTCGAATTTCAACCTACTCACCTCCTTATATAGATAAATTCACAAAAGATGATAATAAAATTATTGTTGAACAAATAAATAATTTTAATCCTCAAGTAGTTTTTGTTGGAATGACAGCTCCAAAACAGGAAAAATGGGTCCAACAAATACACAAAGAATTGAATACAAATATCATTTGTTCTATTGGTGCGGTTTTTGATTTTTATGCTGGCACTATTGAACGACCTCGTCAAATTTGGATTAATCTAGGTTTAGAATGGTTTGCTCGACTATTAAAAGAACCCAAAAGAATGTGGAAAAGATACCTTTATTACGGGCCAATATTTATTTTAAAAATAATTAAAGAGAAAATAAAAATTATATAATAATATTTAATCTAAAAATTCATTGTTAAAAATAATTATATTTACAAATTAATTTTATTTATTTGAGATTATAAATAATCAAATACATTGAAACAAGCAGAATTTATTTATTAATGACGAAAAATAAAACAAATTCATTATATAGATATTCAAGATATATAAAGTTAATATTTCTTCTTTGGGATATCTTTTTATTGAACATCACATTCATAATATCTTATTTTATAAGATTTGGAAACTTTGATAGACTTGATAAAGAGGACTCTAAGATTATCTATTTAATTTCAAATATAATTTGGATAATGTTATCCTATCATCTTGGAGCCTATAAATTTGTTCGAGTTGAACATATTGAAAAAGTAATTTCTAGGACTTTTAAATTAATTTTCTTACATCTATTTATTTTATTTTCAATTATACTACTTCTAAATTTTGACGATATATCAAGATCTAGGATGTTGATATTTTATAGCTTATTACTTATATCGATATTTAGTTTTAGACTACTATTCTTTCAATTACTAAAAAAAATAAGAAAATCTGGCTTTAATTATCGTACTATAGTGATAATAGGAATAAATAGTACTTCTAAAGAAATATATAAACTTTTAGCTAAAGATATATCTTATGGCTACAGAATAATTGGTTTTTTTGATGATCATTACAAAACTGAACTTTTACCTGAAAAAACAACCTATTTAGGAAATTTAAGAGATTTTAAAAATTATGCTGAAAATAATGATCTACATGAAGTATACTTTGCATCAAATGACTACGAAACAGAAAAGGTAAAAGAATTAATAGATTTTTGTGATAATAAATTGATTCGATTAAAAATTGTACCTCATTTTAAACAATATACAGAAAGTAGGAGAGTTAATATTGACTTTTATAATAACATTCCAATTTTATCTTTAAGAAAAGAGCCATTGGAAATTCCTTTGAATAGAATTATAAAAAAAGTATTTGACTATTATATAGCAATATTAGCATTAATCCTAATATTTCCTTGGTTATTTCCAATCATTATTATTTTAATAAAAAGCAGTTCTAAAGGTCCAATATTTTTCAAACAACAGAGGACAGGTTTAGAAAACAAACCTTTCTGGTGTTATAAATTTAGATCAATGAAAGTAAATGAACTTTCAGATTCAAAACAAGCTACACAAAATGATGATAGAATTACTAAAATAGGTAAATTTTTAAGAAAATCAAATTTAGATGAATTACCTCAAATTTTTAATGTATTGAAAGGTGAAATGTCTATTGTTGGACCAAGACCACATATGGAAAAACATACGGAAGAATACTCTGCGAAAATTAAAAATTACTTAGTTAGACACTTCGCTAAACCTGGTATAACAGGGTGGGCACAAGTAAATGGCTTTAGAGGTGAAACTAAAGAACTAAAACAAATGGAAGACAGAATTGAATTTGACATATACTATATCGAAAATTGGTCGATTCTTTTAGACATTAAAATAATTTTTAAAACATTTTTTAAAATGTTTTTAGGTGATAAAAATGCAGTTTAAAAATAAGCCTAAAATTTAATTAAAAATCAGGTGTTAAAAACTTATCGTTTGATATTCAGACTAAAAATTGGTTAATTCAGAAAAATAATTAAATTTGTCACAAGTATAGAAATCTTAATTAAGATAATTAATAGTATAATAAAAAAATGGAAATGAAAAAAAAAGAACGTAACGGTGGCTTTAATAGCTTTTTTAATGTCTGTAAGTGTTTCAAATGCACAGGATACAACATCTAATTCGAAGTTGCCATTTGGAAAATGGTTAACTAAAACACCTTGGATTGTTGGTTTTGGGGGAGAAATTATAAATGATAAGGTTAGAAAAGAAGGTGTTTTTAGATCACCTTTAAAATATGAGTACTATCCTGCTAAACTAACCGCTGAAAAACAATTAATTAAAGGATGGAGTGCACAATTTGCATTTATGAGCATGTCTCTTAATCCTCATAATTATTTAGCTGTTGATTTGAATTCTAAGTATGATTTCAACAATTTAATAGGAGAAACAAAATGGTTTGATCCTTATGGCGTTCTTGGATTCGGTTATACTTTTAGAGATAATTCTCCATTTGGTAAAGTTATCTATTTTGAGAAACAAAACACACTTAACTTTAATACAGGTTTAGGTGCAAACTTTTGGTTATTTCCAAATATGGGTATAAATGCTCAAGGTTTAGCTAAATTCTCAAGTGATAGTTACTTGCAAGCTTCTTTAGGACTTGTATTTAAAATTGGTAACTGTGAAGCTCCTAAATGTGAAGTTACTCCTAAAACTCAAGAAGCTCAAGACGCGTTACAACACTTAAGAGGAATCATTAACAAATAAAAACAAAAAAGAAGATGAACAAACTATATATATTAGTTGGGTTTACGCTTAATTTTTCGTTGTTGTTTGCGCAAGAATGTAATAAAAACGTATACTCTGAAGATGAGGCAATCAAATTGTCTACTTACGGTAAAAATTTAGAAAAATCTATTTTAGAAAAGAATCCTGCTGATACTGCTTTAATTGCTAAACTTCAAGGAGACTACTCTACTGATCTTTGTGGATATACTGATGAATCAGTAATTAAAATTTCTAATTATTTAAAGGAATTAGAGAAACTCGATTCAATTAACAAAATCGTTAAAGAAG
>CAMDMY010000126.1 GCA_945902775.1 Chryseobacterium gleum
TGTAGGTATGTAATTTCTATGAGCTAGAATGAAATTTGTTATTTGTTTGTTAAAAAATACTAGAAAAAAAAACGAGACTATCAAAAGATAATCTCGTTATATATAGTAACGTTCCTTTCTATCCGAGAAATTTCGGGAAGAGGGACCGAGAAAAGACTCCGTATATACGGAGTCTTATTTCTTAAATTACATCATTCCACCCATTCCTCCAGGCATACCTCCCATATTCATTCCTGCTGCATTATCTTCCGCAGAATCTGTAATTACACATTCTGTAGTTAACAACATTGAAGCAATTGAAGCGGCATTTTCGATAGCGATACGAGTAACTTTAGTAGGGTCAATTACACCAGCTGCATAAAGATTTTCGAAAACTTCAGTTCTAGCATTGAAACCAAAATCATCTTTACCATCTCTTACTTTTTGCACAATTACTGCTCCTTCTTCACCTGCATTAGCAATGATTTGACGAAGTGGCTCTTCTACTGCACGACGGATAATTGCAATTCCTGTGTTTTCATCCTCGTTAGCACCTACTAATTTGTCTAAAGAAGAAATACAACGAATTAAAGCAACACCACCACCAGGTACAATTCCTTCTTCTACAGCAGCTCTTGTTGCAGCTAAAGCATCATCAACTCTGTCTTTTTTCTCTTTCATCTCAACTTCTGTAGCTGCACCAACATAAAGTACTGCAACACCACCAGCTAATTTAGCCAAACGTTCTTGTAACTTTTCTTTATCGTAATCAGAAGTTGTTGTTTCAATTTGAGCTTTGATTTGTCCGATACGAACTTGAATATCATCTTTTGCTCCAGCTCCATTGATAACTGTAGTATTGTCTTTGTCGATTTCAACTTTAACTGCAGTTCCTAATAAATCTAAAGTTGCGTTTTCTAATGTTAACCCTCTTTCTTCAGAAATAACTTGACCACCAGTTAAAATAGCGATATCTTCTAACATTGCTTTTCTTCTATCTCCAAATCCTGGAGCTTTTACAGCAGCAACTTTTAAAGAACCACGAATTCTATTGATAACCAATGTAGCTAATGCTTCATTATCAACGTCTTCTGCAATAATTAATAAAGATTTACCTGCTTGAACAACTGGTTCTAAAATAGGAAGTAAATCTTTCATATTCGAGATTTTTTTATCGTAGATTAAAATCAAAGGATTTTCCATTTCTACAATCATTTTCTCTGCATTTGTTACGAAGTATGGAGATAAATATCCACGGTCAAATTGCATTCCTTCAACTGTTTTAACTTCAGTTTCAGTTCCTTTTGCTTCTTCAACTGTAATAACTCCATCATTACCAACTACTTTCATTGCTTGTGCAATCAATGAACCAATTGTTTCATCGTTGTTAGCTGAAATAGTTGCGATTTGTTTGATTTTATCATTGTCAGAACCAACTTCTTTAGAAAGTGCTTTCAAGTTTTTAACTACTTCAATTACAGCTTTGTCGATTCCTCTTTTTAAGTCCATTGGATTTGCTCCAGCAGCAACATTTTTCATACCCGCACCAATGATAGCTTGAGCTAAAACTGTTGCAGTTGTTGTTCCGTCACCAGCGATGTCAGCAGTTTTTGAAGCTACTTCTTTCACCATTTGAGCTCCCATATTTTCGATAGGATCTTTTAATTCAATTTCTTTGGCAACTGATACACCATCTTTAGTTACTTGTGGTGCTCCGAATTTTTTACCTATCACAACATTTCTTCCTTTAGGTCCTAATGTTACTTTTACTGCATTTGCCAATGCATCAACTCCTCTTTTAAGCTTTTCACGAGCTTCTACGTCAAAATAAATTTCTTTTGCCATTTTCTTGTTTTTTTGTTGAGACGCAATTTATTGCGTCTCTATCAATTAATATTTACAATGATTTTTGTCTGTTTTTAGTAAAGACGAAAAATTTTGCGTCTTTACAGTATCCCGTAGATATCTGCTTCACGCATAATTAAAAACGTTTTACCGTCCAATTTAATTTCTGTTCCAGAATATTGACCGAAAAGAACGTTGTCACCAATTTTTACAGTTAATGGTTCGTCTACTTTTCCTTCTCCCGCAGCAATTATTTTACCTTGTAAAGGTTTTTCTTTTGCTGTGTCAGGAATGAAAATTCCACTTGCTGTTTTTTGTTCAGCCGCGATAGGTTCAATTAGAACTCTGTCTGCTAAAGGTTTGAATGTTATTGACATATTTATGTTTTTATATTTAAAATTTACAGTCCAAAATGCACCAATTTTGTGCCATTAAAATGTTTACGACATTTTTACGGATTTACCAAATAGTAGGCATAAAAAAATGTCAGTATGCTGACATACTGACATTTTAAAAATGAGTTTTGAACTATTATTTCGTTGGTTGATCTCCTTGTGGAGCACCTGCTGGTTGTTCTGTTTGTTCCGGAACTTCAACTTTAACTTCTTTTGGAGTTAATTTGATAGTAAGAATGATACTTACAACCATAATTGTTCCTGCTAAAGTCCATGTAGCTTTCTCGATGAAGTCTGTTGTTTTTTTAACTCCACCTAATTGGTGAGCAGCACCAAAATCAGAACTTAAACCACCTCCTTTTGGGTTTTGAACGAAAACAACGATTATTAAAAGAATACTTGCTAAAATGATTAGAAAAGATAATAAAGCTTCCATGTTATGTATTTAATTTTTTTGTTAATTCTTCAATTTGAGATGCAAAGAAAATCTTTTTTTCTGGATTTATCAAGATTAATTGTTCATATGCGTAAATTGCTTTCGGATAATTACCTTGAGCAGCAAATATTTTCGCTAATGTTTCACTTACTGGCAGACTACTTTCATCTAAACTACTCTTTGCTTTTTTTAGAGGTGAATAGAATTCAGTTTTAGGTTTTTCTTCCTGAATATCAGTCTTTTGAAGTCTTGATATGGAAGGTTCTTCCTTTATAAATTGTTCTACTATTGTTTCAATTTTATCTTTTAAATCAACTTTGATTTCTGAAATATCTTCAACAATAATTTCTTTTGAAATTTCTTCATTTTTTTTGATTTCAGCTAATTTTTCAATCAACTTATCGACTTTTACTTCTATAAAAGTATCTTCATCTTCAAAATCATTATCCAAAGTAGATTTTGTTTGACTACTCGATTTTAACCAAGTTGAAAAAGATTTTTTTGGTAAGTTGCTAGTTTCAATTGATTTTAAAATAGGTTCATCTATTGTTTCAATTTCCGATTTTTCTTCAATTGGATTAGAATTAATAACGGTATCAATTTCAATAATTTCCTTTTCTTCAACTTCAATTTCAGTCACAACCTTAATCTCAACTTCCTTCTCAATATCAAAATTGCTAGCAACAGCGTGGGCTAGTATTTCAAGTTCAAGCGGGGCATCTTCAATTAGAGTTTCAATTATTTCGTCCGAAACTTCTGTGCTTAAATCATTATTTGTAATTGATTCATTTTCAATATCTTTTGTTTCATCAATTAAAACTTCCTGATTATTGTTTATTTGCAATTCTTCTTCAGGAAGTTCAACTTCTATTTCATGTATTTCACTAACAATTTCAGAAGCAATCTTTATTTGACTATCAATCTCTTCTAATTCTTCATCCTCAACCTCAACCTCAACCTTATCCTCAACCTTATCCTCAACCTCAACCTTTTCCTCAATCTCATTTTCAACTTTTTTCTCAAATCTAAATGAAACTGATTTAAAGTCATCTGATTTCGTTTCAGGTAAAACAGTGTCAACTATAATTGGAGTAAATGTTGGGGTAGGACTTACAATATCAAAAATTAATTCTTCAGGGATTTCAAATTGCTCTTCTTTTTCAGGAATAATTATCGTTTCAATAGTTTCTAAATTAGAAGTTTGTACTATTTCTTCAGGAATAATTTCTTTAGCAGTTTCAGTTGTATCTATAAAATCAACAATTGTTTCTTGAGTTTGAGTTGGAACTTCTTGTTCAATTGTTTCTTTAGAAACTTCTACTATTTCATTAACAGGAAGTTCGTTTTCGATTTCAATTTGTTCGGTTAGAATTTCTTGTATTTCAACAATTAATTCTGGTATTACTTCAGATATAGTTTCTTTTTCTACCTCTACCTCAACCTTATCCTCAATCTTAACCTCAACCTCATTCTCAACCTTAACTTTCGCTTCATTCATTAATTCGAACAAACGAACTCGGTCGGTAATTTTGTATGCATATTTTTGAAGTTCATCATCGAAACGAATGTCGTTATTGGATGATAAAGCTTTTAAATAAAGGATAGCAAAGGATTGAGCATATGGATATTTTTCCGCTAAATCTTTCAATGGTTGAATATCAGAAGAAGTACACAATTGAGGTGTATTAATTCTTTTTGCTATTTCTTCAATATTCATCATTACCAGTTCGAAAATAGTTTATTTATCACATCTTGCACAATTTGCTTGTTGATTTCTTCTAATAAATCATTTTCATTGGAAGCTAAATCAAGTGTTGCATCATAATCTACAAAACGAGAACTCGTTAATTCCATTTTTTCTTCTTTCGGTTTAGTAGTAAAAATAGTTAAATTAACTGATATTGTTAACCTGTTTTTAGCAGCATTGTCTCCAGGTTGAATTGCAATTGGTGTAATCGAGTAATTATTAATAGTTCCTTCAATCAATACTTCTCCAACGCCCGCTTTTGGATTCAGAAGCAATCGTGTATTGTTTTGAATTCCATCTTTTATCTTTTCAGATAGAGTAGGAGCGTAACTTACCGGGGCATTCGGCGCAGCTAATTCTAATGTTTTTACCGAAAATGTTTTCCATTCAACAGGCATAGATCCTGAATCTGTGAAAGAAACACTTTTAGGCCAACAAGAGGTTAGAAACAAGAGCAATAAAACAAATGGGACGAACTTCATTATTCTGATAAGTTATATTCTTTAATTTTTCGATACAAAGTTCGTTCAGAAATCCCCAATTCTTCAGAAGCATACTTACGTTTACCTCTGTGTTTTTCAAGAGCTTTTTTGATTAATTCTTTTTCACGATCCTCCAAAGATAATGATTCTTCAATTTCTTCATGCACTTCAATGTCAACCGTATCATTTCTATGGTATTCCTGAATTGGTTCAGGTGTCTTTTCAACCATATTGTTTGTCAAAAGTAACGTACTGCTTGGTGTATTCATTTCTTGGTATAAACGATTCACCATTGCTGATTGGTCCGTATTCAAAGAAATATCACCATTTTGACTAATTAATTCGAGTACCAACTTTTTTAATTCTCCTAAATCCTTTTTCATGTCGAATAAGAATTTATACATCAATTCTCTATCTGAAAAAGAATCATTTGATTTTGAATCAACAACTTGTGGCGCAGTTTCATCATCTTTCGGTAAATAAGAAGCTAATTTATAGCCATCTATTTCTCTTTCGGTTTCAATAACCGAAACTTGTTCCACCAAATTTCTTAATTGACGAATATTACCAGGCCATTTATAATTTGTTAATGTTTCCGCTCCATCTGGAGTTAATCGAATAGCGGGCATTTTATATTTATCTGCAAAATCGCTTGCAAATTTCCTGAATATCAAATGGATATCTTCTTGACGATTTCTCAATGGGGGTAGAGAAATCGGAATAATGTTCAATCTATAAAACAAATCTTCACGAAATTTTCCAGAAGAAATGGCTTTTTGCATATTTTCATTCGTTGCAGCGACTACTCTTACATTCGTTTTAATAGGTTTTGAAGCCCCAACACGAATGAATTCTCCTGTTTCAAGCACTCTTAATAATCGAACTTGTGTTTGCATTGGTAGTTCTGCAACTTCATCCAAGAAAATGGTACCACCGTTAGCAACTTCAAAATATCCTTGGCGACTTCCACTAGCTCCTGTAAATGAACCTTTTTCGTGTCCAAATAATTCTGAATCAATTGTTCCTTCAGGAATAGCTCCACAGTTTACAGCGATATATTCTCCGTGTTTTCTTGAACTTAATTGATGAATAACTTGTGGAATAATTTCTTTTCCTGTTCCACTTTCTCCAGTAACAAGAATAGAAATATCCGTTGTAGCTACTTGGATAGCAACTTCTAACGCTCTATTAAGTAAAGGAGCATTCCCAATTATTCCAAATCGTTGTTTTACTTGTTGTAAATTCATATTGAATTAGTTTGAAGTAAGGTGTGGTTCACAAATTTCAACTACATCACCTAACAATGTTGAAGATGTACAGTCTTTT
>CAMDMY010000127.1 GCA_945902775.1 Chryseobacterium gleum
TCAACAGTAGAAACAATTTGTATTGGCCAATCAGCTTCATTATTAGCTTCTGGTGGTGATACCTATTTATGGTCAACTACCTCTACTTCTAATCCGCTTACTATTTCTCCATTAATTACTACTGATTATCCCGTTACTGGTACTTCTACTCTAACAGGTTGTAAAAATACAGCAACAGGAAAAGTAACTGTTAATCCTTTACCAGCGGTAAATGCGGGACCTAGTATTTCACTTTGTAATCAACCAATTGCAAATACATTGACTGACTTTTCTCCTGCTACGGGAGGTACTTGGTCTGGTCCTGGAGTGACTTCTTCAGGAGTTTTTACACCTTCATCTATTGGTAATTTCATTTTAACATATTCGTATACGAATCCAACTAATTTATGTGTTAATACAGATACAATGAAAGTAACTGTAGTTGCTCCAGAAATTGCAAATGCAGGCAATGATCAAGTAATTTGTTTGAATAATGGCGAATTGATATTAACGAATTTCTCTCCTACAATGGGAGTTTGGAGTGGATTAGGTATTTCAAATTCAATTGGAACATTCAACCCTTTAAATTCTGGTGTTGGTGATTTTGAAATAACTCTATCGTATGGAAGTGGCACTTGTTTTACTCAAGATAAAAAAACAATCACAGTACTTCCACTTCCATCAATTTCGGCGGGTAATGATAAAACTTTTTGTAAAACAGATCCAATTTCTAATTTTATTGGTTCACCATTAAATGGTGTTTGGTCAGGCAATGGTATTATCGATTTTTCTACTGGAAAATTCGACCCAAATATTGCTGGTGTTGGAACCCACACAATTGTATACTGTGTAACAGATCCTATTACTTCTTGTAAAAATTATGACAGTATAATTGTAAAAGTAAACCCGTTACCAATTCCAAGTTTTTCTTTTAATCCAATTGCTTGTAAAAATATAACTCAACTTTTTAGTAATACTTCTACTCTGGGTACAAATCCTTTATGGATATTTGATGATTTGTCAACTTCATCAGATATGAATACAACCCATATTTTTAACAGTATAGGTACGTTTCCAGTAAAATTAATTGAAACTTCGATGTATGGATGTAAAGATTCGATTGTCCAATTCGTAGAAGTAAGAGAACCGCCAGTTGCTATTTTTACAGTTTCTTCCGACTCTATCTGCGGACCAGCAACAATTTCACTTACAAATATATCAACTGGATTATTTAATACTTATTCTTGGGATTTTGGTAATTCTACTTCTAGTACATTATTGAATCCTCCTCCTGTTTTATACCAACAAGGTCTTATAAAAGATACTACTTACATTATAAAACTGGAAGTTAGTAATCTATGTGGTAGCTCTTCTCAATCGATTCCAATTAAAATTATGCCTAAACCTAAATCAATTTTTGGAACAAATTTAGATTATGGCTGCTCACCTTTACATATAGACTTCACAAACAATAGTTTAGGCTTGCCAGATAATAGTTATTGGAATTATGGTGATGGTACTACTTCTTTAAATTCTAGTCAAAATACTTCGCATGTATTTACAACAGGAACTAGAGATACGACCTACTTAATTCAACTAATCGAAACTAATGAATGTGGAACTGACACTTCAGAATATTCGATTTTAGTTCATCCAAATACTGTAAATGCATTTTTTAACACCAATAAAATTTCAGGTTGTAGTCCATTAACAGTTGATTTCACTAATTTTTCGACAAATAATATTTTCAATAATTGGGATTTTGGGGATGGTAATAATTCAACATTATTAAATCCTTCACACACCTTTAATCAGGGAAATTACAAGGTTGCTCTATATATTAATAATGGCTGTAGTTATGATACAGCTTATGTCGACATCACTGTTTTCCCACTACAATTAGTTAATTTTTCTTATGCTCCTGATTCAGTATGTATAAATAAACCTTTTCAATTTACAAATTTATCTAATGGACTTGCAAGTTCAACTTGGGATTTTGGTGATGGTAATTCATCAATATTAACAAACCCAACTCATTCCTACATATCTTCAGGTAATTATACTGTTATATTAAAAGGAATATCCGCTACAAATGGCTGTTCTGCCGAAATTAGTCACACGATTAAAGTTAAATCAACGCCTATTTCTAACTTTTTGACTTCATTAAATAACGGATGTATACCATTCCAAATTAATTTCACAAATTCAAGTATAAATTCAAATTTTCAATATTGGGATTTTGGAGATGGAAATACTTCTAATTTGAATAACCCTAATCATACTTATCAAACGGCTGGAAATTATACAATAAAACAAGTTTCAATCAATTTGAATGGATGTAGAGATTCTATTACTCATTCAATTATTGCTCACCCTTTACCTATTTCTAATTTTACTATCAATGTGTCAGATGTATGTATTTCTCCATTAATCGTAAATACTACAAATATGTCTATTGATGCTGTCAATTATACTTGGGACTTTAATAATGGGACAATTTTATCTAATTTAAATAATCCAATAAGTAGTTATTCGGTTCCAGGTGATTATACAATTTCATTGGTTAGTGAAAATATTTTTCAATGTAAAGATACTTCTGAAATAAAACTCAAGGTTTCACCTATTTTAGATGTAACATTTAACATTCCAGACAATATTAATTGTAGAAAAGAAGTTCTACTATTTAATTCAAGTGTAAATTTTGGAGATTCTGTTGTATGGAATTTCGGAAATGGTGAGAATAAAACAGGTAATCCCGTTTGGTATATTTATCCTCAATCAGGTAAATTTGATGTTTCTGTTGTTGCTTACGGAAATGATGGGTGTACTGACACTTCTGCGACTTCGAAAATTACTGTACTTCCAAGTCCTGTTGCTGATTTTGAAACTTACAATATTAAAATTGATGACAAAGCTAGTGGAACTATTCAATTCACAAATCATTCTCTTTTAGCAAATAAATATAAGTGGGATTTTGGAGATGGTTTTTCATCAAAAGATATTGATCCGATTCACAAATATCTACACAATAGTAATGCCACTGTTACATTATATGCAATTAATAACTATGGTTGTAAGGATACAATATCAAAATTAATTGAAGTGGATTTTTTTTACGGCTTATTTATTCCTGCAACAATGTATCCAGGTCATGAAGCATTCGGTGTATCAAATTTTGTTCCTATTGGAGTTGGAATAAAAGAATTTGAAATATTAGTGTATGATGATTGGGGAAACCTAATGTGGAAGTCTACAGCATTAGATGAAGATGGCAGACCATCTGAACATTGGAATGGTTTATTTGATGGAAATGTAAATACAAATGGAAACGGAAGCGGTAAACCCGTTCAGCAAGATGCATATGTTTGGAAAGCATCTGCAACTTTTATTGACGGAAGTATCTGGCAAGGATGTCCTGATGTTAAAGGAAATATTTCAACATCAGGTTCATTAACTGTAATTCGATAAAAAATTGAAAATATGAAAAAACTAATTTTTATTGGATTACTATTAATTTCAAATGAAATCTTTTCACAAGATCCAAATTTTTCACAGTTTTATAATTGTCCTACCTATTATAATCCAGGTATGAATGCTATAGGAAACGGGCTTACAGTTAGATTACACAATCGAATTATGTGGTCACCAATACCAGGCAGAAACAACACCTATTTAGCAGCAATAGAGGCAGAAGCTATTGGTCGTTTTAGTATTGGTGGTTTAGCATTTAGTGATGTAGGTGGTGAAGCCTTTTTAAGAACTAATGCTGGATATATAAATTGTAGTTTTAGAGCTTTTGAAACTAAAAAAAGCTTGTTTCAAGGTGGATTTGCTTTAGGTTTAGTTAATAAAACGATAAATAAAGACAATTTTGTTTTTTCAGATCAATTAGATGAAGTTTATGGGAAAACAAAAACATCTGCTTATAATATCCCGAATAATTCTGAAATGTACCCTGATTTAAATGTAGGATTTGTTTTTAAACATGTAAATCTAAAAAAAATTAGAGGTCAATATTTGAAATATATGTGGACTCTAGGTTTTTCTACAAATCACATAACTAGTCCTAAAGATGCATTTATAAATGATGATTTTAGATTACCCCATAAATGCGTTTTTCATGGAAATTTTAATTTACTACTAAATCATCTTGTTTACACACCCTCTTTTATATTTGAGAAGCAAGAAAAATTCCAAACTTTTACTATAGGTTTTAATACAATTAGTAACATCATGACTTTTGGAATTTGGTATAGAAATCAAAAGGTTTCGTCCAATTTAAAAAAATATGATTCTTTTATTTTTCTTGTAGGAACAGGAGTTAAATTAAAAAAAGTTTCTTATTTTAAGATAAATTACAGTTTTGACATGACAGTTTCAAGATTAAAGACTGCATCATATGGATCACATGAAATAAGTTTGATTTTTCACTTCGATAATCATGTTTTATTTAAAGGCTCTTTAAATAAAAAAAATAATGCTAAAATGCATAAGTGCCCATCTGAATTGATGTAGCTTTATATACTTAGCTCTATTTAAAAAAAAAACGTATATTTGAAGAACCATAGAATTAACTAACATTGTAATCAGATTTTCCACTATTTACAAATTCAAATTTATTTAAACAATCTGCTTTTTTTATCTTCAGAAGAACTGAAATCATGAAAATTGGGTTATCTTTTTTAAATGTATTTACCTGTAAATAAGAGAAATATTAACAAATAAATAGTAATCACAATTAATAATTTAAATATAATAAAATGAACATTAAACAGAAATTAAAATTATCGAACGTTGAGGAAAAATATGCTTTTCCAATTGGTAGAAAAACGTGGCAAACTTTAACAGTTATAGCATTATTGTTATTAGTTGTTTCTATAGTCTACTTTTTAGTAAACGTAATACCATCATCAAGAAAAGAAGTGCATATTTCAAAAAGTGAACTAAGTAAAAATAAAATTGATCTTGAAGAAGAAAAAGATAAAATCTGTGAAAAATTAGACTTTGATCAAGCAACTAAAACTTTGAAAAGTAAAATGCCTTTATCTGAGTGGAATAAATTAGGTGATTCTGTAATGGTAGAAAGATATGCTGAAGTAGAGAAATACGATCCCTATTTCGATTATTATTATACTGATTATGTATCTTATAATGCGAAGGAATACCAATTAAATGAAGATGCTGTTCCGAATATATTAAGTAATATATATGATTATAAAAGTTTAGATTCATTAGATTTTTGTGAGAAGATTGAAGTTTTAAATGTTTTAACGGAACTTGTATCAAGAACAAACAAAAGTAAAGCAACTCATTTTTTAAAATCAAGATTTAAATCAATTGTAATTTACTCGTCTAGAGTTTCTGTTCATAACATTCAAGATATTACAGCATTAATGAAAAAGATTGAGAAAAAACCTATTTTCTTCAATGATGATTCAAATTCAGAAGATGCTTACTATACATTTGAAAATTATATCCGCCTTTTCCAAAATGATTCTATAACTGATGAACGTGTAGAATTGGCAAATGAAATAAATGATAAAATTTCAACATCTAAAAAGAATATTTCAATTTTAAACAAACACAAAATTTCACAACTTATAATTGGTAGTAATTTCAGTGATGATGATATTGAAATTGTGTCTAAAGATTTCTTTATTGATTTTAACATCAACTATACGGACGAAACTATAATTGAAAATTATTCTAAATACCTAAGATTGTTTAGAGAAAAATTAAGTATTGCTGAAGCTGAATTAGCAGAAAAAGAAGAGGACAAAGAAGAAAATAGATATTTGTCATCAATGGGAGCTTTAATTGGTTTTGCTAGTATTTTAAGTTTTGCTATAATTCTACTTTTATTCTCAATTCAAAGTATTTTAAAGAAAAATAGTGAACAAGATTTAAAATAGAATTTTCAGTCCTAATTAGACGATAGAATTTTTAAAAAAAATACCAGTAAAGATGTCTTTGCTGGTATTTTTAGTTTAAAACGTTTTATTTTTTATTTCTTAATAAACTTAATTTCAACCCTTCTATTTTTAGCTTTTTTAGAATCGGTTGAATTATCCGTTATTGGTTTACTTGATGAATAACCTTTTGAAGTTATTTGATTTGGGTTAATAGATTTAGAAATTAAATAATTTAAAACAGACTGAG
>CAMDMY010000128.1 GCA_945902775.1 Chryseobacterium gleum
TTATCAAGAAAAAGTAAGAGAATGATAACCTTATTATGATTGACAAGTTTAAATGATAGTTGTTAATCGATGTAGAAATATTTTCGCTCCCCACAACAATATGACTTGATCCTTTATTATTGATAGATTTTATTTATCCTTTTTACTTTATAATCGCTAAAATTTTTCAAAAGCCCCTAAGCCAAAAAGTGCAAAATCATACTTTGATGGATCAACAGGGTCAAATTCTCTTAATTGAGTCATCATTTCTTCTAAGGCTTTTCCGTCGTTTTGTTTACGCGTAATAATTCCAAGTTTTCTAGCAATATTGGCCGTATGAACATCTAAAGGAACCGATAATTCACTTGGTGCAATACTTTTCCAGATACCAAAATCTACTCCTTTATTATCTTGTCTACAAAGCCATCTTAGGTTCATATTCAAGCGTTTAGCTGCTGAATTCTTTGTTGGGTCAGAAATGTGTTTTTCGCTTCTTGCTTCGTGCTCAGTTGCTAAGAAGTTCGCTCTGAAATTAGTAATACGACCTTGTGAACCGAATAGAGTAGGGTGACTACTAAATGCTGATTCTAGTCCGCCGTTTTTATAAATATTTTTCAAACTTCTAAAAAAGAAATCTAAATCATTGATATTAAATGTTCTGTGGACAAATTTTAAATCTTGTGCTTGAGAATCAGTATAATTTTGAATAAAAGAAAACGGATCGTTTTCCATTATAGAGAGTAGTTTTTCTCCGCTTTTGATTATGCTTGTCCTGTTTCCCCAAGCAATTGTAGAAACTAAAAAGGATACAATTTCAATATCTTCTTTTTTTGAAAATCGATGTGGTAATTGAATAGGATCGCTTTCAATAAATTTGGGTGAATTATATTCCTCAGCTTTAAAATCAAGAAATTCTTTTAATTCGTTTTGGTTCATATTAAATAGCTAATAATAAACCGTCTTTCATTAAGTATTGTTTATCAGCCATTTTAGCTAAAGCATCATTGTGAGTGATAATAACAAATGTCTGATTAAATTCCGATCTTAAATCAAAAAACAATTGGTGTAATTCTTTAGAATTGTGAGAATCTAAATTTCCAGAAGGCTCGTCGGCAAAAATTACTTTAGGTCGATTGATTAATGATCTTGCTACTGCCACTCTTTGTTGTTCTCCTCCTGATAATTCACTTGGTTTATGTTCAGATCTTGAAGAAAGGTCAAGTAACTCAAGTAGTTTTTCAGCTTCTTTTTTAGCATCATTCATCGATATTCCTTTAATTAAAGCAGGTAAACAAATGTTTTCAATTGCTGTAAATTCGGGTAATAATTGATGAAATTGAAAAATAAAACCAATATTGGTATTTCTGAATTCAGATAATTTCTTGGAAGATAAAGAAAAAGGATCGATATCATTAATTAAAACTTTCCCGCTATCTGGATTTTCAAGCGTTCCTAAAATTTGTAACAATGTAGTTTTACCGGCACCAGAAGCTCCTACGATAGAAACAATTTCTCCATGTTCAACGTGAAAATCAATCCCTTTTAGAATAGGTAAATCACCATAAGATTTGGTCAGGGATGATGCTTTTAACATTATTTTTTGATTTTAATTGAATGTCCCATTTTATCTCTTTTAGTAATCATGTAGTCTTCATTATGTTGATTACTTTCAATTTCAAGAGATATGTTTTCTACGATTTCTAAACCATAACCAACTAATCCTGTACGTTTTGTAGGATTATTTGTCATTAATTTCATTTTTGATATTCCTAAATCTCTTATGATTTGAGCTCCGATACCATAATCTCTTTCATCCATTTTGAATCCTAACATTAAGTTAGCCTCAACTGTATCGTAACCGTCTTCTTGAATTTTATAGGCTTTTAATTTATTAATCAATCCAATGCCACGACCTTCTTGATTCATGTATACAATTAAACCTTTTCCTTCTTTTTCAATTGTTTGCATTGCTGAGTGTAATTGAGGACCACAATCACATCTGCAAGAACCAAAAATATCCCCTGTTATACAAGAAGAATGCACTCGAACCAAAACAGGTTCATCTTTTTTCCATTCACCTTTAACTAAAGCTAAATGTTCTTTGCCTGAATTTGTTTCTTTGTAAGCATGCAATTGAAAATCTCCCCAAGCAGTTGGCATTTTAACATCCACTAAACGGTCGATTAACGATTCAGTTTTAATTCGGTATTCAATTAAATCTTCAATCGAAACAATTTTTAAATCGAATTTTTGAGCTATTTCAAATAACTGAGGAAGACGAGCCATTGTTCCATCTTCATTCAAGATTTCAACGATTACACCTGCTGGTTCAAAACCTGCTAATCGAGATAAATCAACAGCAGCTTCAGTATGCCCAGCTCTTCTCAAAACCCCTTCTTTTTTCGCTCTAAGAGGAAATATATGTCCTGGTTTACCTAATTCAGAAGGGTGAATAGTTGGATCTATTAATGCTTGAATTGTTTTAGAACGATCGCTAGCAGAAATGCCAGTTGTACAACCGTGACCATTTAAATCAACTGAAACAGTAAAAGGAGTCTCATAAGCAGCAGAATTAGATTTAACCATTAGTTCTAATCCTAATTCATCACATTTATCTTCTAAAAGTGGCGCGCAAATTAATCCACGTCCATGAGTAGCCATAAAATTGACAATCTCAGGAGTTACATTTCTTGCAGCAGTTAGGAAGTCACCTTCGTTTTCACGATCTTCATCGTCAACAACAATGATAACTTTTCCATTTTTTATTTCTTCGATTGCTTCTTCAATCGTATTTAATTTAAATTCCATTTTCAGAGTTATAAAAATCTATGAAGTAAATACTGAGTATTTTGATTATAATTGTTTTTCAATGTACCAAGTGTTTTTATCCTTGATAGTTTTGTCTCCTGTTAAAAAATAACGTTTAGTTCGAGTAAATCTATCTAATGGATAACCTATAATTAAACCTATTAATCCTGTTTTTACAAAATTAAAATAGGCTTTATTGTTAATACTAAAATAACCACTGTGCTCTGGTGTTTTTTTGTTGTAAGCAATAGAAATAATTGGAGCAGCAAATAATACAATAGACGCAGAAACAACTAAGGTTCCTCTACCTATTGTGTGAATTAAATTTCTTTTTGGAGAACTGTAATCAATAGCAACTAATTTAGAAAGTTCAATTATTCTAGGTTTTTCATTTTCAGAATAGTAAAAACTAGAAAAATCATTCGAACTATTGATTACAGAACCATCTTTGAAATTTTGTTCTATAGTTTCATTACTAACATCAAATTCAATATATCCATCTTTTAATTCACGAATATTTCCATTGCAGAAATAAACTTTGTTGATTAAAGTAGAATCAGTAAATTTTTCGACGTATGTAATCGTGTATGAACTAACTTCTTTTAATTTTACTTTTTTAGAAGGTTTTGCAGAGTTTACGAGCAAATATCTGTAGTAAACTGAATCTTCAGGAATTTGAGCGTTATTACTTGGGATATCTTGTGAGAATGTTGAAAATGAAAGTATTGAAGTAATAAACAATACCAATATGTTTTTGAGATTCATACAGATTTAATATTTTATATCAAAAATAAGAAAATCAACTCGATTTTGAGTTGATTTTCTTATTTTTTAATGAATTAGTTTGCTAATCCTGCACGTTTTAAAAGTGCCTCAGGTTTTGGTTCTTGACCTCTGAAACGTTTATATAATGTCATTGGGTGTTCAGTACCACCTTTACTCAAAACATTGTCTGCAAAAGCCTTTCCTATTTTAGGATTAAAAATGCCGTTTTCTTTGAAATATTCAAAGGCATCTGCATCTAAAACTTCAGCCCATTTATAGCTGTAGTAACCAGATGAATAACCTCCAGGAAAAATATGTGAAAATGAAACACTTGTAGAGTTTTCTAATACGTCTGGAAATAATTTAGTTTTAATCAAAGCGTGTGATTCATTTTCTTTTACACTTTTAATAGAAGTCGGATCAACACCGTGCCATGACATATCTAAAAGCCCTAAACTAATCTGACGAACTGTAGCCATTCCTTCCATAAAACTTGCAGATTCTTTGATTTTCTCAACGTATTCCATTGGAATAGATTCTCCTGTTTCGTAGTGTTTTGCAAAAATATCTAAACATTCTTTTTCGTAACACCAATTTTCTAAAACTTGACTTGGTAATTCAACGAAGTCCCAGTAAACACTTGTTCCTGAAAGACTTGGATACGTGGTATTCGCTAACATTCCGTGAAGACCATGACCAAATTCATGAAATAGGGTAGTTACCTCATTAAAAGTTAAAAGCGAAGGCTTAGAATCAGTTGGTTTAGTGAAATTGCAAACATTTGAAATGTGTGGACGTTCATTTTTACCATTTTTCACTTTTTGATCTTTGAAAGAAGTCATCCATGCACCGTTTCTTTTTCCTTCTCTTGGATGAAAATCAGCATAAAAGATAGAAACAAGCTCGTTATTTTTATTTTTTACTTCGTAGGTTTTAACATCTTTATGATACGTATCGATATTTGTAACTTCATTAAAAGATAAACCATATAATTTTTCAGCAACTGTGAAAGCGCCATTAATTACATTTTCAAGTTTGAAATAAGGTTTTAATTTTTCATCATCTAAATTAAATAATTTGTTTTTTAATTTTTCAGAATAATAAGCCGAATCCCATTTTTCTAAATGATCTAAACCATCTAATTCTTTGGCGAAATCTTCTAATTGTTTAAATTCTTTATCTGCAAATGGTTTTGCTTTTTCTAATAAATCGTTTAAAAATATGAAGACTTTTTCAGGAGTTCCTGCCATTCGTTCTTCTAAAACAAAATGTGCATGCGTTGAATAACCTAATAAATTTGCTCTTTGGTGACGAAGTTTTGCTATTTTTAAAACAGTATCTTCATTGTTAAATTCATCTTTTTTGAAACATTGAGCTCCAGCTGCAATTGCAATCTTTTTACGTAATTCCCTGTTTTCAGCATACTTCATAAATGGAATATAACTAGGGTAGGCAAGTGTAATTAACCAACCTTCTTTTCCTTTACTTTTCGCTAAAAGTGCCGCAGCTTCTTTTTCCCCTTCCGGCAGACCTTTTAAATCTGCTTCATTTGTTAAATGAAGTTCATATTTATTGGTTTCAGCCAAAACATTTTCACTGAATTTCAATGTTAATGAAGACAATTCTTTGTCAATTTCACGTAAAGTTTCTTTCTTATCATCCTCTAAATTAGCACCATTACGAGAGAAACTTTTGTATTTTTTATCAAGTAACGTAGTTTGTTCAACTGAAAGGTTTAATTCCAATTTTTTGTCATAGACACTTTTAATTCGAAGAAATAAATCATTGTTTAGCGTAATGTCATTTCCAAATTCAGATAAAAGTGGAGAAACTTCTTGTGCTATTTTTTGAATTTCAGCACTTGTTTCTGCAGAATTAATATTAAAAAATAAACTTGAAACCCTATCTAGTTGTTCTCCAGCATATTCTAAAGCTTCAATTGTATTTTCAAATGTTGGAGCTTCTGAATTAGAAGTTATTGCATCAATTTCTTCTTTTGTTTTTTTAATCAATTCCTCAAAAGCAGGAAGATAGTCTTCATTTTTTACTTTTGAAAAAGGTGCTAAATCAAAAGGTTTTAAAAGTATATTTTCTGTTGTACTCATTTTTTAATATTTATTAAAGTTTGTAAAACCAACTACACATTGGTATTGGAAATGATGTAATTTCTGAATTATTCATAATATTTAAACATTTTTAGTTTC
>CAMDMY010000129.1 GCA_945902775.1 Chryseobacterium gleum
CATTTATTTTAAATAATCTTTTAATTCATCAACTTTGAATTCAACAGAAGTATAACCATATAAATAATAACAATTCTCAGTCGTGAAATCAAATACTGCATAGAAATTAATTTTCCCATCTTTAAATTCGATTCCTAATTTTTTGAAATCATATGTAGGCGGTGTTTTACTTGTGAAACATTTAGGATCAATTTTATAAGAACTAGTAAAATCTTTTTGTATTTTTTTATTGATAATATCTAAAAGTTCTTGTTTTCTATCATTAAATAGAGCTGAATTTTCAGATTTCACATATTCTTCACCATTCTTTTGAAATAACTCAAATGTGTAAGTGTATCTGTTTTTTTCATCTGGAATTCCTGTAATAACAGATTTAAAATCTTTAAAGTAATACGTTTCAACTTTTGTTGGTTCTAGTTTAGTTTTTCTTGTATTATGAATTGATTTGATAGAATCAACTATAAACATATTTCGATCACTTAATTTTCTTAGTAAATTTTGATACCTTAAAGAATCTTCATTTCGCTGAAAAACTGAATAAGCTTGATTGTCCGTTATTACTTTCAATAGAGAATCTAAACTTGATTTGTTGCTCATTAATTCGTTTTCAAGTTCCGAAACTCTTGTTGAGGCATCATTCAAATTTGAACACTTGATGTTAAAATCATTTGTTAAAGCAATAGTCTTTTCATTTTCTAATGCCAAGAGATTGTTTTTCCCAGCTATAACAGTGTTTAAACTATCAACCTTGAGGTTTAATTCTTTAATCTGTTTTTTCTTTGTAAAGGCTAATACAACTTTTGTTTTTATTGAGGTATTTTGTGAAAATGTATAAAAGGAACTAAATACCATTAAAAGTAATAAGCAAATAGAAGAAATATGGAATGTTTTTTTCATTTTATAAATTATTTATTTTGGAATATACAGATTATTCAAATTACTTTCCCCAAAAAACAATCTTAATACCTATATCATCATTTTAAAGTTGTCATAAAATTAATTTATTTTTTCTAATCAAATTAATTAATAGACAAAAAAAAAGCTTTCAATTTCTTGAAAGCTAAATGTGGGAAATACAGGATTCGAACCTGTGACCCCCTGCTTGTAAGGCAGGTGCTCTAAACCAACTGAGCTAATTTCCCTTTTTTGTTTTGCTAGAATCTCTATTGATTCGTTAATGCGTGTGCAAAGATATGGATCTTTTTTAAATTGACAATATATTTAATGAGAAAAATTAAAAAAAATCGCTAATTAAAAAAAAACTACCAAAAACTATAATTGTATCTTTCTCATTTGTAGTTTTTTGCGCTGAAAATAAAGCTTCTTTAGGATTTAAAAAAAACGAAGCATTTAATTTTAAAATTTCAGCTTTTTCTTTTAATAGATTCAAATCTGCACTTCTTTCATTGTTAAATTCGGTGAAAAAGTATGCAGCATTTAGTGGGAATAAACTAAAAATTCCGTCTAAATCTTTATCTGAACTAGTTCCGTAAACAATCTTGAGGTTACCCTTATTTATTTTTTGTAAACTTTCAAGTGTTGCTTTTATGCCATCATAATTATGTGAAACATCCATTATCGTTAATGGTGTTTTATTTATTATCTGCATTCGCCCTCTAAATCCTGTGTTAATTGTTAGATTTTGTAAACCTGAATAAATGGATAATTCGGTAATTGAAATACCTAAGTCGTTTAAAATAGGAATTGCTGTATCTATAATTCTGTAGTTTTTTAATTGGTAATCTCCTAGTAAAGGAAAGTTATTAGGCGTTTGTTTTTTACTTTTTTCAGCAAAATAAATTGGGGATTTTCTTTCATTTGCAATTTTTTCAAAAACAGTTTTAGTTTGAGGAAGTGTTTCGCCTATCACTATCGGAATTGTATTTTTTATAATTCCTGCTTTTTCAAATGCGATTTTCTCATATGTCTCACCTAAGAAGTTAGTATGCTCTAATCCAATATTTGTTATAATTGACAGTATAGGATTGATGATATTTGTAGCATCTAATCTTCCTCCTAATCCTGTTTCAATAACACAAATACTACAGTTCTCTTTTAGAAAGTGAAGTAAGGTCATTATCCATGTTATTTCAAAAAAAGAGGGTTCAAAGTCGAGATGAAACGATTTAACCTCCTCACAAAAGTCGATAACTTCAGCTTCGGAAATCATTTCTCCATTTACTCTTATACGTTCTCTAAAATCTTCAATATGTGGCGAGGTAAATAAGCCTACTTTTTCTCCTGATTCCTGGAGTATTGAAGCTAACATACTAGATGTTGAACCTTTTCCGTTAGTTCCAGCGATGTGAATAAAACGTAACTTTAAATGTGGATTATCAAATAATTCACATAGTCGATGACAATTTGTTAAATCTGGCTTGTACGCTTTTGCTCCAATTTTATGATAAGCAGGAAATTGTTGAAAAAGCCATTCTATTGTTTCTAAATACTTATTATCGGGCATTAATTTGAATTGGTATAAATGCTTCTTCTATTCCTGCTCCAGGTTTTTTATTGTATTTCACCTGACTTATTGTAGCAGCGATAACTTTATTAATAATTACTTGGCTTGTTGTAGTTGTTCGTGAGGTACTTACCGCACTTATGACATTACCATTTTCGTCAATTTTTACTCTTAAACTGATTTTAAGGAAAAAGTCTGATTCTATATCGTCTACATTCGGATCATTTATGCGTATACGTTTTGCTCCTGAATTTCCTCCTCCAGAACCTTTACCATTTCCTGGTCCTTTTCCTTCTCCGTTATCAGGACCAAATCCGATGCCTTTTCCTTTGCCAACTCCTCCGCCTGTTCCATCTCCATTTCCCCCGTCCGCGGAGAATGGGTTACTTGATTTTTTTGTACTTGTAGCAGTATTTGTTGAGTTTTCGGCTGTGTTTTTATTCGATTTACCATTGTCTTTCATAGCAACAGCATCGCTTGACTTGCTAGTTACAACGTGATCTGTTTGAGGTTTTGGGGTTGGATCTACTTTATCATTTGAGGGAGTTCCACCACCGCCACCACCGCCACCTTGTTCTGTAACGGGAGTAATTTCTTTGAATTCTTGAATAGGTTCAAGAGGAATATCCGTTACAAGTGTGATAGTGTGCATTTTTGTCTTGTTATTTTCAATTGTACTAATGTACAGTAATAAAAACACAATAAGGAGTGTTGCGATTGATGCTAACACTCCTATTTTTTTATCATTTAATTCAGAACTACTGATCGTTTCCATAGTCTTCAATTTTTAGTTAAAACAAAACATTAAAAAACAATTTTTTAACATAACGTAATATGATTCGTTTCGTTATGCTTTTAAATAAATTTTTTTAACTTGCTTTCGTTGCAATTACAAATTTTAAATTGTTTTTCACTCCAATCTGAAGTACATCAATTAAACTTTGAACTTGCATATCAAATGGAATTCTAACAATAACAGTTTTATCTGTTTCGGTTGCCATTTTTTCTAGCAATACTTTTTCAAGGTCATTAAAAGCAATTTCTTCTTTATCTAAAAAGAATTTTTTTTCAGCTGTAACAGATATAGTTAAATGTTGTTTCGTTGTTTGTTCATTTGTTTTTGCTTTAGGAAGTGCCATTTTTATGACATTTGGATTCGCTAAAGTTGAAATAATCAAAAAGAATAACAACAAAAAGAACATGATATCACTCAATGCAGAAGTTGCAACTTCTACATGAAATCTTTTATTTCGTTTTATCGCCATTGTTTGGTCGTTGAATAATGTTTACAAATTCTAAGTTTACTTTTTGAACATTTAAAGCAAATGAGTCAATCATCCCATTTAATAAATGATAAGCTGCAAAGGCAACGATACCAACAATTAATCCTGTTCCAGAACAAATCATCTTTTCGTACAAACCACCAGAAATATTACCAATACTTACATTTTCAGTAATAGAAATACTATAGAAAATTTTAATAACACCAGAAATTGTCCCGATAAATCCAAGCGTTGGAGCTATACCAGCAATTAATCCTAAGTGACCTAAACTTTTCTCCATTTTACCAATTTCAATATTGGTTACTTTGTCCATATTAGATTCAATTTCAGAAACTGGTCTTCCAACAGTGTATAGTCCTTCTTTTACAATTTGTCCAAAAGCAGTTTTATCACCAGAAACTATTGTAATTGCAGGTTCTAAATTTCCAGCTGTTAAATTTGATTTGATGTTATTTAATAAATTTGAGTCAAATCTAGCTGTTCTTTTGATGTACCTGTATTTTTCAACTGTAACAAAGATTGTGTAAAATAATAAAAGACAGATTGGAATTAAGAAAACTCCCCCTTTTATAAAGAAATCAAATGCTGAAATTTCAGTTTTCACTAAAACAGTTTCAGCGGCAGCATTTGCAGCAGGTTCAGTACTTTCAATTTGTCCTGTAACAGTTCCAATAACTGCGAACGTAATTACAACAATGGCTAATTTTAAATATTTTTTCATTACTTTCTTAAAATAGTTTAATTATGTAAAAATAAATCTTATATCACTTGCCAATATTGAGTGGCTATATAGTTTTCCACAGTCATTTGTTTTTAGTGAAGTTCAAATTTTGATTTTTTTCATTTTATTTCAAGCAATAACGTTTTTATAAGAACAAAAAAAAGGAGTAAGAAATTAATCCTACTCCTTTCGGAAATCGATTTAATTTGTTTTTAAACTAATTGATTCAATGCTATTTCGAAAGCTGTTTTAGCAATTCCTGTTTTATTCGAATTTTTAGTGTGAGTTGCTTTAAGTGCATTTTCAATAGTTGAGCTTGTATCTTCAAAAATTCCTTTGTCAGAAATTTCTTTTAGATCGTTACTCATTAAGTAAGCGAAAACTCTAGCCATTCCACAGTTTGAAATAAAGTCAGGAATGATCGAGATTGTATTATCCGCTTCATCAGCAATTGGACCAAAGAAAATTTCAGGATCAGCGAAAGGTACATTTGCACCTGAAGAAATTACTTGAACTCCAGCTTTAACCATTCTGCTTAATTGATCTTTAGTAATCATTCTTGACCCAGCACAAGGAATAAATACATCTGCTTTTAAATCCCAAATCTTAGAATTGATCTCATCATAAGATAATAAGTTTGGATGAGTAATTTCGTTACCGTTTTTATTTAAAAATAATTGTTTAATTTCTTCAAAAGAAAATCCTTCTTCGTTAATTAAACCACCAACACGGTCAATAATTCCAACAATTTTAGCTCCTTGTTGCGCTAAGTAATAAGCTCCTGCCGAACCAACATTACCCCAACCTTGAACGATTACTTTTTTGTCTTTCACTGAATCTGAACCATTGTTCCAAATTGAGTAGTAATGTTTGATAGATTGAGCTACACCGTAACCTGTAATCATATCAGCAACAACATATTTTCTAGTCACATCAGGAGAAAATT
>CAMDMY010000130.1 GCA_945902775.1 Chryseobacterium gleum
TCTAATTTATTTGCTTCAACAAGAGACTTAAACTCTTTTTGGTTGGATAGTTTAACACGAGGAGGTATGAAAGCCAGGCCTCTTCCAGAGACTAAAATAGAAGTAGAAAATATTTCATCAATCTTGAAGTCTAAAGGTTGGCAAGTGACTAGTTTTCTAGCTGACAATGCATCTGAAACCAATATCAAAAAACAACAAAGCCCAAGGATTCTTCATGTGGCAACACACGGGTATTTCTTTCAAGACATTCCAGTGGAAAAAGATAATAATCGCTTCTTAGGAATGGACATGAAACAAGTGGTTCAAGATCCAATGCTGCGTTCAGGCTTGCTTTTAACTGGGGCTAATAAAACATTAAAAGGAGAAGTCACTTCGGGAGAGAATGGCTTATTAACCGCTGCCGAAGCCTCTCTATTAGATTTAAGAGAAACAGAACTCGTAATACTAAGTGCATGCGAAACAGGAAGAGGTGAAGTGAAAAAAAGTGAAGGTGTATATGGCTTGCGCAAAGCATTTTCAGATGCAGGTGCTCAAAATATCATCATGTCGCTATGGAAAGTTGATGATGAAGTTACCCAAGAATTTATGTCTCGTTTTTATGAAATTTGGCTGAATGATAAAACAAGTATTCGAGAGGCATTTAATAGAGCACAATTAGAAATAAAGGCGAATTACCCAGAGCCTTATTATTGGGGAGCGTTTATATTGGTCGGGGAATGATTAGTTTTGGCAGTATTTTAATTTTTCTTGGATTTCTTTTTTATTTTCTTTTAACCGAAATAGTTGATTTTGATTAATAAGATTTAGAGAAATTGAAAACATTTTACACATCAAATCGTTGACTTTCATTTTTTCATAAAACACTCCAATTTCATATTAAACTTCACTTTTTTCCAATGTATTTCCTAATTCATCACTTATATAGTATGTTCCTTTTGTAAATTTATTTTCAGTAATCCCAAACATATATGCAGCACTAAAATTCTCTCCTTTATTTTCGTATATTTTTCCCATTAAAAAAAATGCTTCCGGATCATTTAGTTACATTTCTATAACTTTTTTCAATATATACTCAGAACCTGAAAAGTCTTTAGTTTTAATTAATACCTTAGCTTTATATAGGTAAGACATATAGTTTATAGGACTAACACTGATTGCTTCATTACATAATTCAATAGCTTTTTTAAAATCTCCTTGACTTGCATAAACCAAAGCCTCTTGACCTTTATGATTTGGTATACCCTACCTGGAATTTTGTGGGTAATTTATTTTGTAAGAAATAAAAAGTAAAATCTTGGTTACCTTTTTACAAAATGAATATAAATATATATAAAACTTAAAATTATGAAAAAATTGATTAAAAAAGTAACGATTGGATCACTACTGATTCTATCGAGTGTAACGTTGTTTTCTTTTAATAACTTTAATAAAAATGCAACAAATCAACAAGAGCAACCTTCCGCTTGTAAACATGGCCAATGCCAGGCAACAGCTGCGTCAACCGGTAATCGTTGTTTACATTGTGTTTCTAATGCTGGCGACAGTTATTGTTGGCAACATTAATTATATAGTATAAACCTTTAAAAACTAAAAATTATGAAAAAATTATTTTTTACCCTTTTCATTGCTTTCACAGCAAACTTCTCGTTCGGACAAACAACGGTATATGTAAATGGATATTATCGAGACAATGGAACTTATGTTCAACCTTATTACAGAACAAGTCAAAATAACACCTTAATGGATAATTGGAGTACTTTTCCAAATGTAAATCCATATACAGGAGAAATAGGATCGAAACATTTTGATAATAATTACATTCCAAAAAACACTCAAAACAACAATGTATACACTCCTAATCCAATTACTACAACTAATTCATTATTTCAACAAAATCAACTTTTTTCTCCAAGATAATTAGTTAAACAATTTAAAACTAAAATTATGAAATTATTCAAAAACACAAAGGAAAATAAAAGTTTAAAAGATAAAATTGAAGCTATTTTGAATATTGAGAAATTAATATTTTTCAATAAAATAGAAAACGATCTTCAATTTATCTTAGAACTAAAAATGAGATTAGATACTGGATTAACTGATTGCTATATCGATATAAGAAAAAAATAAATTTAGTTAAAATAATTTCCTTTTCATCAATTTGTTTATCCGAAAATAAAAAAAATGAAATTTCTTATTACCTACATCTTGTAAATAAAGAGATCTCATATGGTCATTTCGAATTAAATTATAACAATGGAGATATAACTGTTGTAACATATTTTATTTGTGAAGATCTAGAAAAAGACTTAACAGAAATATTTAAGCGAAATATGTATACTAACTTCAACATAATGGAGATTTATATGACTGGTGTTATGGATATAGTATATAAAGATAAAGATGCTAAAACAGCTCTAAATAAGATTAATAACAACATTAATTACGAATTAAACTAAATTTACAGTATGAAGAAAATTACACTTGTATTTTTTTGGCTAATCAGCATTTCACTATCAGCCCAAAAATTCACAAAAGAAAAAACAACTTGTTTAAATACTATTAGTCAAGGGGGCTATTCTTATGCTCAACAAAAGGATAATCCTAATGTATATTGGTTTAAAAAATATGATGAATTTGGCGAATGTCTTGTTCAATTAACTTTCGATGGGAATATTTTAAGAAAAGTTGTGTTTGGGCATAAAAGTTATCAATCTAATTTAAATAGATATAAAGATCTATTTAAAAGTGTAACTTTAGATGAAACACTATCTTTCGATTGGACAAGTTCTGGTAATGGATATGGAAAAGCTTATAATACCAAATATTTCTCAGGATATGCTAATTATGAGTGTGATACAAAGAACTATTTTTTCATCATTTACCCAATTTACTAAATTTAAAATAAATTGGGTAAATAATTAAAAAGTAATTAAAAAACATTTATATAATATTTGAAAAAGTATATTTATCTATGATTTCTCGGGATTTCCTGAATAATCCGAGAAATCCCGAGAAATCACACTTCAACTGAATTAATGAAATTTAAACTTCATCTATAATAGAACCATTTATTCGGGAATATCTGGGATTTTAGGGCCTAAACTTTAACTTAAAACACCTGTAAAATTATTTTACAAAAGAACAATGTATTATTTTATAAAATAACTTACCATATGCTTGTAAATCAATTAGAAATACTACTACCTCTTCTGTCTAAACAAATCTTTCACCTTTAATGCTTTCTCTAGAGCGTCTAGTTTTACATAGGTTCTGAAATTTTTCTCAGTTGAGTGACCACTGAACGTCATTATGACACTTGTATCCCAATTAGCTAAATATTTTAGGGAGCAAAAAGTGCGGCGCGCAGTATGGGATGTCACGCATTCATATTTCAAATATTCTTTTCGAACCATTTCTCCACCCACTTTATACTCTTTTATAAAGTGGGAATTTATTTCAGCTTTCTTACATATCTCTCTCAGGGCTGTATTAAATTCAGCAACGCCAATTGATTTTAGTTTCGGAAAAGTGTAGTTGTTTTTTTCTAAGATCTGTTCTACCCTATCACTAAAAGGAATATAGATTTCACCTTTTCTTCCGTTTATATCTTTTGTCGTTTTTTTAGGGCGATAGCAAAGCATTTCATTCTGTTTTATATTGTCTTTGGTAAGGTTTGTAAAATCGCTAAATCTCATCGCTGTTTCACATCCTATTAAAAACAAATCTCTTATTTTGTCTTCTTCATCGGTTAGTGGTAATTCTTGTAATTTTACCAATTCATCTTCCGTCAAAAAAACATTTTCTTGCTCTTCTACAATTGTTGGTAAATGCTTCAAATCAAAACGAGAAATGACATCATTATCAAAACACCAGTTTAAAAATGCTTTAATGTTTTTATGGAGTTTGCCAATTGTATTTACTTTTAAACCATAATCTCCTTCAGCATTAACCGCTTCAAATTCTAAGTAATAGTCAAACTTGTCAATGATATTTCCAAACGTATTTTTGAATAAGTCAAAATGAAGAGGAGTTCCGTGCTTCATCTCTATTTTTTTAAGATGCTTTCGAAGTGATTTATCATAATCTCGAACATCCCCTTTAGCAACTATTTTTTTCTTCGCTTCAAGGAATAATTCGAAATATCCCCAAAAGTCGTCTTTCTTTTTGGGACGAATTAATATATCATCTGCATTTATCAGGTTATTTTTTAAAATTTCGGGTTCGGGCTGAATACCTTTTTCGATGTAACTGTTATAAATGAGCTTCAGATTATCTTCGAGTGAATTTAATTTCTTATTTATTTCGTCAGCTTCAGGCACTTCCATTACCTCTTTTACTCTTTGCGAAGAGAAATTCCAATATTTTGGAATAACACTTAAACCGGTTCCCATTTTTAATCGATTACTATCATAATTAAAAATTAAATTAATAGCTGTTTTGGAAGCTGATTTTACATCTTTTATTTTTAAGTTAAAGTTGATTGAAAGCATACCCTATTTTTTTAATAAATATACAACAATAAAATCAAAAAGGGGGTCAGATTTAAAATTTAGGGGGGTCAGATGGGGGTCAGATTAAATTATTTTATGTTTTTTTACAGTTGTAAAAAACCTTAAATACAAATCAATAAAATATTTAAAATCAAATACTTATGAGTGTAATTTAAACTAATTTAGCACTCAAAATAAAAACCCCGAAAACACTGAATTGTTTATCCCGTCCGGACCGCAAGTCTCGTATGGCTGCGGGAATCAGAAAAGCTCTGCAAGTATCAACTTTGCAGGGCTTTTTGCTTTTTAGGAGGTTTGGTCAAAAACACTAAGTGTGTTGTTTTAGTCCTAAAAAATAAAGATCTACTTGAAGTTGTTATCAATAATAAATCTGAAAATTATGAGACTTGAATTACCTATGCTTTTGAATACAAAAAGGTAAATTTAAAAGTATTCAATAGGACTTTTTTTGAATTAATGAATGAATTCGAGGAAGAACTTTCAGTAAAGATGAAAAGTGTTTGTTTATTCTTTATTATAATGAGCTAATCTAAATTAACTGTTTTCTGAAGTTTTTTTTAATGAAACTAAACTTTAGAGACTCTTATTCAGTATTATTTTTATTCATACTAAATGTCAAGTTTATTGTAAATTGTCTAATCTATATTTAAAAAATTAAGTATTTATAAAACATGCAAAATTATTTTTTAATATTTAATATAAAGGTTAATTTATTAACAACTATTTAATTTAAATAGATTACATTTGAGGAAAATTAAAAACAATCTACTTGAGAAGCCTTACCATTACTATTATACTTATCATAATTAATTTTAGTACCTCTGTATTTTCGCAGTGTACTCCTATAATTTCACCTACAATAGGTTCGATATGTACAGGCAGTTCTATTTCTTTA
>CAMDMY010000131.1 GCA_945902775.1 Chryseobacterium gleum
TACAACAGTTAACGGGGTTACTGGATTTTAATAGTTTTTTGTTTTCGTAGGGACAAGTCGCGACTTGTCCCTACGAAAACAAAAAACTATTAAAATCCAGTAACCCCGTTAACTGTTGTATATTTCAATACATTCTTTTTATCTGGGTGAATTCTAGCAAATGCAGATTGAACGGCAATTGTACCTTCATGAAATCCACATAAGATTAATTTCAATTTACCTTCGTAAATATTTACGTCACCAATTGCGTAGATTCCTGGGATATTTGTTGAATAGTCTAACGTATTGACTTTAATAGCACTTTTTTCAATTTCCATTCCCCAATTTGCTATTGGACCTAAACTAGGTTTCAATCCAAACAATGGAATAAAATGATCTGCTTCAACTACAATTTCACCCTCTTTTGTATGATTAACAACTACTTTCTCTAATTTAGAATCACCAGCTAATCCAACTACTTCTGACTCTGTAATCAAATTAATTCTTCCCGAATCAGCCATATCAATTACTTTTTGAACTGAATCTAAATGTCCTCTAAATGAGCTATTTCTATGAACTAAAGTTACCTCTGAAGCGATTTTGTTTTCAACTAAATAAATTGACCAATCCAATGCTGAATCACCTCCACCTGCGATTACACATTTTTTATCTTGATAAAAAGCCGGATCTTTGATAATGTATTCAACTCCTTTATCTTCAAAATCTACAATATTTGAAATAGGTGGTTTTCTTGGCTCAAAAACTCCTAATCCTCCAGCAATCATAACTATAGGAGCATGATGTTGTGTTCCTTTGCTAGTTGTAACAATGAAACTTCCATCCTCTAATTTTTCAATATCAACAGCTGCTTCTCCTAGCGTAAAACCTGGCTTAAATGGTGCTGCTTGCAACATTAAATTATCTACTAATTCTCCTGCTAAAACTGTAGGAAATCCAGGGATATCATAAATTGGTTTTTTAGGATAAATCTCTGAACATTGTCCTCCTGCTTGAGGTAATGAATCAATCAAATGTGTTTTTAATTTTAAAAGTCCTGCTTCAAAAACTGTAAATAAACCTACTGGTCCTGCTCCGATAATAATAATATCTGTTTCTATCATCTTTTTTAATTGTTAGTTATTAGTTTTTAGTTTTTAGTTTTTAGACCTTTGACTAATAGCTTGTTTATACTTGTTAATTTTTTATTCAAATAAATCGGTTGAAAGGTATTTGTCGCCTCTATCACAAATGATACAGACTACATTTCCTTCTTCCATATTTTCAATAAGTTTTAGTGCTGCTGCTACTGCTCCTCCACTACTCATTCCTCCAAATACTCCTTCTTCTTTTGCTAAACGTTGCGCCATTGCTTTCGCTTCGACATCTGAAACTTCAATTACTTGATCAATTCTAGAACGATCAAATATTTTCGGTAAATATTCTACTGGCCATTTTCTGATACCCGGTATTTTAGAACCATCTTTTGGCTGAACTCCAATAATCTGAATCGCTGAATTTTGTTCTTTCAAATATTTAGAAACCCCCATAATTGTGCCTGTTGTTCCCATAGAAGATACAAAATGAGTTACTTTTCCTTCTGTATCTCTGTAAATTTCAGGTCCAGTAGTCGTATAATGCATTTTTGGATTGTTCTCATTAGCAAATTGATCCAACATTATATAGCCTTCTTTCTCCACTTTATTCCTAGCATAATCTATTGAAGATTCCATACTACCTTCAGCAGGAGTCAAAGTGACCGTTGCCCCAAAAGCACGCATTGTTAATACACGCTCTCTTGTTGAATTTTCAGGCATCACTAACTCAATTTCAAGATTCATTAATCGAGCAATCATTGCTAAAGCAATACCTGTATTTCCACTTGTTGCTTCGATAAGTTTAGAATCCGGTTTAATTAAGCCGCTTTCTAACCCACCTTTAATTAAGCCATAAGCAGCTCTATCTTTCACACTACCACCTGGATTATGTCCTTCTAATTTACCAAAAAGCTTAACATTTGGCTTCTTGTTTAAAACCGCTAATTCTACCAAAGGTGTATTTCCTATGAAGTCGATTAATTTTGCCATGTTATTTATTTTCTTCTATTTTTAAATCTGGTGTGTGATATACCAACATATTTGGTTCTACACTTTTCGTTATCCATACATTTCCTCCAATCGTAGAATTTTGACCAATGATAGTCCTTCCACCTAAAATCGTTGCTCCTGCATAAATAACTACATTGTCTTCAATCGTTGGATGACGTTTTGTTTCTGCCATCTCTTTTTTTACACTTAAAGCACCTAATGTTACTCCTTGATAAATTTTTACAAAGTTACCAATTATTGTAGTTTCTCCAATAACTACACCTGTTCCGTGATCGATAAAAAAAGATTCACCGATTATCGCATTAGGATGGATATCAATTCCTGTTTTACTATGCGCCATTTCAGTCAAAATTCTTGGGATAAAGGGAACTCTTAACTGACTTAACTCATTGGCAATACGATAAATACTAATCGCGTAAAAACCTGGATATGAACGCATTACTTCATCTCTGTTTTTTGCTGCTGGATCTCCTGCTTCAATTGCATCTGCATCCAACATCAATTTTCTATAAATAAATGGTAAACGATTATAAAAGTCATCTGTTATTTCTTTAGAATCTTTAGGAATCAAATCTTGAACATGTAACAATAAAATAGTTAATTGTTGTTTGTTCTTTTCAATTTCTTCTTCTAACTTTTCTTTTCCCGCAAAAACTTTGTTGTTGTAGGTTGGAAATAAAATAGACATCAATGTTTCAATAAACGTATTCACCAGCAAAGGTGATGGTAGAACCGTCTTCTCTGTGTGTTTTTGATATAATTCGTTTATGAAATTGTTCATTTTTTTGTTTTTATTTTACGTTTGTACGTTTGGTAGATACGCGATTAATCGCGTATCTACCAAACGTACAAACCATATTATGCGATAACGCCTGCGGCTACTGTGCTATTTGTATTTTCATTTACCAAAATAAATGCACCTGTTTTTCTGTTTTTTCGGTATGAATCAAAACTAACTGTGTCTGCTGTTTTTAATCTTACTTTACAAATGTCATTCAAATTAATTGTCCCGTCGCTTTCTAGATCTGTATATGAATGTATATCGATTTTGCTCTCAATTTCTTTAATTACAGCTTTAGTTTTGAAACTATTTTGTTGCATCAATAATTTATTTCCTGATTGAAAGGCTGTATTGTCCATCCAACAAATTGTTGCTTCAATTTCTTTTTCTGAAGTTGGTAATTCATTAATCGGAACGATTGTACTTCCTCTACTGATATCTATATCGTCTTTTAAATGAATAATAATTGGCTCAGCTATTTGTGCTTCTTGAACTTCTAACCCATTTTTCTCAATTTTTGAAATTTCAGTCTCAAATTCAGAAGGAAAAACTTTGATCTTATCTCCTTTTTTGAAAGTCCCACTTAAAACACTTCCTGCATATCCTCTGTAATCGTGTAATTCAGTTGTTTGAGGTCGGATAACGTATTGAACTTGAAAACGAGACTCTTTAATTTCCTTATCTTCAGTGATTTCAACATTTTCTAGAAAGTCTAATAAAGATTCTCCTTTGTACCAAGGCATTTTATCAGACGGTTTTACAACATTATCTCCAGCTAATGCACTCGCTGGGATGAAAGAAATTTTATTCAATTTCAAAGGTTCTGCAAATTTGATATAATCTGCTTCGATCTGATTGAACACTTCTTCTTTAAAATCAACTAAATCCATTTTATTGATACACACTAATACGTGAGGTATTCCTAAAATTGAGGAGATAATACTGTGACGTTTCGTTTGGTCTGTAATTCCATTTCTAGCATCCACCAAAATAATTGCTAAATCTGCGTTTGATGCTCCAGTAAACATATTTCTTGTATACTGTGTATGTCCAGGTGTATCTGCTATGATAAATTTACGTTTATCAGTACTGAAATATTTATATGCAACGTCAATTGTAATTCCTTGCTCTCTTTCAGCTCTTAATCCGTCTGTTAACAAAGCTAAATCAATATCAGCATCTACTCCAGTTGATTTACTTTGCTTCGTTAATGTTTCTATAATATCAGTAGATATCGAATTACTATCGAATAATAAACGACCAATTAGGGTACTTTTCCCATCGTCTACGTTACCTGCTGTGAAAAATCTTAATAATTCCATTTTTTACTAGTTGTTAGTTGTTGGGTATTAGTTATTAGTCTAACCTTTACCAACAATCAAATTTTATTTTGAATATTTAATTTTCAACCTTTTTTTGACACGTTGCAATTTTGTTGATACGTTGCATTGCAACGTATCTAAGAGGCGGATGTTTTTGATTAATCAAAAATATCCGCCTTTTTTACGGTCTTCCATTGCTGCTTCACTTACTCTGTCATCCATTCGTGTTGCTCCTCGCTCACTTATTTTTGAACTTTTTAATTCAGCAATAATTTCATCTATTGTATAAGCTTCGCTTTCTACTGCAGCTGTACATGTCATATCTCCAACTGTTCTGTAACGTACTTTTCTTGTTACAATCACGTCTGAATCATCCAATGTCAAGAATTCATTGTTTGCCATTAACTGTCCTGCATCTGTTAAAACACATTCTCTTTCGTGTGTAAAATAGATCGACGGTAAAACAATATTTTCACGTTTGATGTAATTCCAAACGTCTAACTCTGTCCAGTTACTAATTGGGAAAACTCTTACATTTTCTCCTTTATCTACTTTTCCGTTATAGATACTCCATAATTCTGGACGTTGTTTCTTCGGATCCCATTGACCAAATTCATCTCTTACTGAAAAGATTCTTTCTTTAGCTCTTGCTTTTTCTTCGTCTCTTCTAGCTCCTCCCATACAAGCATCAAACTCAAATTCTTCAATTACATCAAGTAATGTGTACGTTTGAAGTCCGTTACGACTTGGGAATTTTCCTTTACCGTCTTGTAAGTTTCTTGCTTTTATCGTGTCTTGGACTTTACGAACAATTAGTTTTTCACCTAATTTCTCCGCTAAATTATCTCTGTATTCAATTACTTCAGGTGAATTATGCCCTGTATCCACGTGTACTAATGGAAAAGGGAATTTACCTGGACGAAATGCTTTCAAGGCCAAATGAACAAGACAAATACTGTCTTTACCTCCACTGAATAACAATGCTGGTTTGTCAAATTGACCTGCAACTTCACGCATAATGTAAATTGCTTCTGCTTCTAAGTCGTCTAAATAATCTAATTTCTTCATTTTTTATTTTTTCATTTTTTTCAAAAATTGATATATGATAAATCATATATCAATTTGGTTTGATGCGGTGGTGGGGACAGGGCATGCCCTGTACCTACGACAATTATATTACGAATGCAATCCGCATTCTTTTT
>CAMDMY010000132.1 GCA_945902775.1 Chryseobacterium gleum
ATAATTATAGATTTCAACACAAATGCAACTGTTATTAAATTAAAAGTAATAATACAGTAAACCCATCTTAAATAAAATTCTTGAAACCCATTAAATAAATAAGAAAAAAAAGGAAATACCAATGTAACAATTGTTACTATTGCAAGAAACATGAAAGCTTTTCTCTCATTTGACGATTTTAAATAAAAAATTTGAGGAATCAATAATAGTGAAATTAATCCTGAATAAATTTGAGGTGGTGCCATGTAATCAAACCACCCAAAATAATTTGAGTAATTCCCACTTAAATTCATTGAAAACAATGCTCCGAACAAGGAAAGATAATACTCAAATGTTTGTAATGAAAATATAATGTGAATTAAATTATATTTTTCTAAATCTAATCTTGGACCAGTGGCAATTACATATAAAATTGGGAAAACAATTACTGAAGCAATCAAAAGTCCAATAATACCAAAAGGTAGTAAAAGTAATATTTGTTTGAAAATGATTTTGAATTTCTTTATCGCGTAAATATTTCTAAAAATTAAATAACAACCTATAAAAAATAAACTTTGGTAGAAAAAATAAAAATCTGAGAAATTGATAATGAAAGCCAAAACTAAAAACCATTTGTTTTTTACCTTAAAATAAACTTCAATTGCAAACAATAATAAAACAAAAGCAAATACCCTATTGACCATAGAATAGTGTTGTCCCATTAACATTACAAATCCATTAAATGAAAAAAGAATAGCTGTTAAAAATGCTGAAAATCTATTTTTAACAAGATAAAAAATGAACTTATAAAACAATAATGAAGCTAATATCAACTTCAAGATTAACATATAAATTATTCCGTTATCCATTGGATTCCAGAAAATTGAATTTAATAAATTAAACGGATCTAAATAAAACTGATAGATCATTGGAAACATATTATTTCCCATTCCACTATTAAAACTCCACAATGAAAGTCCTTCTTTGTGATGAAATATATGATCTGTGTAAGGATAATAATTACAAAGTTGATCTGGATTTAAATCTATTTCATTAAAAATAAAAACATAATCACCAAAAATAAAACCACGAAATAAAAATAATGAAATTACAATGATTACTGAAATCAAAAACAAATAATCCATTCTAGGATATTGCTTGTAAAAGTGACCTATTTTTCTTATAAATTTGGAATTGTTCGCTTTTTCTAATGGAATACTGCACATTTTAAAAAAAAGGTCATACTTAGCTACTACAAATAATGATAACTTATTATTAAATAAAAACTGTTTCATCTTATGTATGATTCCTTTCATATTAAACTATACTCAAACTTAAATTACTCTTTTTTAATTAGCGCTACCCCTTTATAATAATTACATTAATCTTCTCAGAATAAAAGATTTTTGAATCATCTTGTATTTGTTTGATCGTTTTATTTTATACTATCCTCCCCCTCAATCCCCCTCCAAAGGGGGAAGACAAATCTCACCCCCTATTTAATCAATAGATTTTTCAAATTTTGAATTACGAATTCAATATCTTCATCTTTCATTGGTATATAAAGAGGAATAATAATACTTCTATCCGCTAAATCTTCAGAAACAGGTAAATGATAATTTCCCGAATTATAGGCTGTTTCTCTATGAGTGGTCATAATTCCTCTTCTTGAAGAAATTCCTCGATCTAATAATTCTTGCATTAAATCATTTCGTTCAATTGGACAATTTTCTTTTAAATAAATTGAAAATGATTGGACATTGTAAATTTTTCCTTCCTCTTCAAAAGGTAATCTTATACACTCAATCTCTTTTAATCCTTCTAAGTATTTTTTAGCAATTTTTCTTCGTTCTTCTACAATCCAATCTAATTTCTCCAATTGTAGAATTCCAACAGAAGCTTGAATATCTGTCATTCTATAATTATATCCTACTTCCAAATGGTCTTCAAATAAAATTTTAGAAGATTGATGTCGAACACGATCGCTTACACTCATCCCGTGTTGTCTTAATAGTTTCATTCTGTCAGCAAAGGCCTGATTTGTAGTTGTAACCATTCCTCCATCTCCAGTAGATATTACTTTTCTAGGATGGAATGAAAAGCAAACTAAATCTGAATGACTACCAATTTTATTACCTTTATAAGACGACCCTACTGCACAAGCCGCATCTTCAATTAAAACAAGATTCTTTTCCTTACACAATTTAGTAAACTCCTCAATATCAGCAGGTAAACCAATTTGATGAACGATTAAAATTGCTTTTGTTTTTGAAGTTATCTTCTTTTTAACATCTTCAATATCAATATTATAATCTTCTTTTACTTCTGCAAAAACAGGAATTGCGCCTACATATTTTATACTATTTGCGGTTGCTATATAACTCATTGACGGACAAATAACCTCATCTCCGTTTGATATACCAGCAACAATCATAGATAGATGTAATGCTGTTGTACAATTTGATACAGCTACGGCATGTTTTGCACCAGTATAGTTTGCAAATTTTTCTTCAAATTCAGCAACTTTTGGACCTTGCGTAATCCAACCAGTCAAAATTGTATCATAAGCTGCTTGCGCTTCTTCTTCTGTAATATAAGGTTTTGCTATCGGAATCATTTTTTTTGTTTTTCGAAATACCACTCACTCAATTCTTTCATTCCTTGCTCCAAAGAAATCGTCGGTGAAAAATTCAATAAAGACTTTGCTTTATCAATATTTGCTAATCTTCTTGATACTGGATTGATGCTGTTTTCTTCTCTATGCTCAGGAGTTAAAGTCGAATTATTTACTTTTAAAAGAACTTCTAATAATTCTTTTAAACTGGTTTCTTCGCAATTTCCTATATTAAATGCTTCATCCGTTGCTTCAGAAAGTAAAGCTGCAACATTTGATTTAGCGATATCCTTTACATATACAAAGTCCATTGTAGTTGAACCATCTCCATAAATCAATGGATTTCTATTGTCTCTAATACAATCTAACCACTTAATCATTACTTCTGTATACTTTCCATCTGTATCCATTCTTGGACCATAAGCATTGAAGTATCGAAGAGCCACATAATCTAAACCATACATGAATTTAAAACTTCTAAACAATTGTTCACCAAATAATTTAGCAGCACCATAAAAAGTTTGATTATCATAAGGATTATCTGTTTCAGGTGTTGGGAAATTTTGAGCTAAACCATAAACAGATGCACTTGAACTATAAATCACCTTTTTCACTTTATGTTTAACACACAATTCAGCAACGTTAAACGTACATTTCAACATCACATCAAATCCTTCAGAAGGATTAGCAGCACAAGAATTGATACGTAGAGCTGCCATGTGAAAAACATAATCACTTCCTTTGATACACTCTTCTAATAAAGCTGTATCTCTCATATCTCCTTCAATAAATTGAACGATCGAATTATCTTTGAAATTCACCATGTTAGGGTGACTTCCACGAATCAAATTATCAAGAATAATTATTTTTTTAGGCGAATGCTCTAAAAGATACTCTACCACATAAGAACCTATAAATCCGGCTCCTCCTGTAACTAATATTGTTGAATTTGCAATTTTATTCGTCATTATATTATTTATTTAATTCTTGTTTCTTTCTTTTTTAAAACGTTGACTAGTAAAGTCCTCTTCTGAAAGAAATATTTTGACAGGTATTTTAAATGATTCTAATTTTAATCGACAATAAGTTTTAACTTCTTTTATAATCTGTTTAGAATCTAAATCATTATTAGCTTTAATTTTAGCACATACTATTTTACCTGTCAACCTGTTGTCTTCACCGTAAACAATCACATCGTCCACAAAAGGCAATTCCATAATTATATTTTCAACTTCTTGAGGAAAAACTTTTTCCCCTCCTACGTTGATCATTTCAGACTTTCTTCCTAATATCTTATAAAAATCTCCATTAACCTCTACAGCATCTCCTGTTTTAAACCATCCATCCGATGTAAAAGGACTTTCTGCATTGAGATACCCCAACATTGCAGAATCAGATTTAACTTGCAACATGTCGTCAATAACTCTAATCTGGTAACCTTCTCCTCCCACTTTCACCCATAAAGAATCGTTATTCTCAGATTTTGATCGCATTACTCCTAATTCAATTAACCCATAAGTCTGTTGTAATTTCACATTAGGAAAAACTTGATTTAACAGTTTTAATAAACTTTCAGGCATTGGCTCTGCTCCGTAACTAATAATTTTTAAACTTTTTAAAGAAAATCGTTCATGTGCCCGACTCAATAACAGCATATTTAAAAATGTTGGTGAAGTAGGTAATAATTCCACTTTATGTTTTTCTATTAAACTGCAAACATAATCAGGATTTCTATTTTCTAGAATTACAACAGTACCACCATTGGATAAAATTTGAAAAAGTGTATTTAAACCTCCCCAATGATCAAATAGTAAAAAATTAATTGTCAAAAGGGAACTTCTTTTAACTTGAAATTTTGAAAGTAATTTTGAGAAATCATGAAGAGCTCCCTTTGGTTCTCCTGATGAACCTGAAGTAAAAAGAAGTAGTCCTGGGGCTTCTTTTTCAATAATTATTTTAAATAAATTATTTTTTTCTTGAGATAATGATTCTACTTTATTAATACTTACTCTTTCTTCTTTATCTATAATTATCAGATAATCTAACTGAGCTATTTCTTTTTTTTTAACCTGTTTTAGTGATTGGTTACTATCAAAAGGAACAATTACAGCTTTTTTTTCTATCAATACAAAAAGCAGTGAAACTGTTTCTGGTGAAAAATCACTTTCAAGTCCTACAATTAAACCAGAATGAAAGTAATCTAATTCTTTTCTCCAATATTCAATACGATCAAGTATTTGATTATAAGCGAAGTAGGATTCATTCCATATTAAAGCCGGTTGACTTCCATATGATTTAAATTCATTTAAAAAATAGTTGATATTACTTAAGGAGATCATTAAGAACTAATTCGATTAACTTAAAATTCACCATATTACCAACTTCTTCGTCTGGAATTACAACATTGAATTCCTCTTCTAAGGCTATTATTAAGTTTAAATGTCTTAAGGAATCCCAATTTTCAATTGTATCTGAAGAAGAATCGTCTGAAATAGATTCAACTGAAACTTCAAATACAGCACTCAAAACTTCCTTTAATTTTAATCTATCTAACATATTTAATTTATTTTTATATAATCAATAGTCCTATTAGATGTAAAATTAATAATATTTAATGAGTAAGAAGTACTCTCTGGTTTATTCTCATTTATTTCAAATCCACATTTCAAATATAAATCACTTACTTGTTTGTTTTTTGTAGTAGGATAATAATTTGCGACAACCCTTTGAACTCCTTTTTTTGAAAGATCATTAAGAATATAGTTCATA
>CAMDMY010000133.1 GCA_945902775.1 Chryseobacterium gleum
AGAATAGGTTTCAGGTTTATATTTCTTTTCTTTTTTCTTAAATAACTTATCCTTTAAAGATCTTTTTTCTTCTGGCATTAAAGGGGAGTCGGGAGTTATCGCGACATGATTTGAACTTCCCGCTGCTGCAGTTGGATCGCTAGGATTTATCCATTTATCCTTGATTTCTTTTTGTTCTAGCTCTCCTTTATCATTTTGAACATAGACATTTAACTTTTCAGAAGTTTTACCATTTACACCTACCACATCTTCAGTTAAAACCCATTTATCTTTTACCAACATAAATGCATCATAAGAAAAATCAGGGACATAATAGGAATAAAAACCTGTCATACTGGGTGTTTCTGGAGATAAATGATCGTATATAATTCGATTGTAGTTTGCTTCATATTTCAACGACATAAAGGCCTTTTCTGAATGTTCAAAAAATACACGTTTAAGTGTTTCTGTTTTGGTTTTAAAAATAGGAGCACCTAGTTTAGGGTTATTGGCTGTAAAACTTAAAACGTCAATTAATTTAATATTACTCATTGATGTATTTGCGTCAAAGCCTAATAAAGTATACATCTGCTTATTACCTTTGGAAACAGGAATGATTTTATAATAGAGAGCTCCATACCAATCTTTACCTTCTAAAACACCATCTGGACGAGCAGATATCATAAAAGAATTATCAATTAGTTCACTTACTAAATAATCTTTCTTTTTTTCATCATACCTTAAGATATAACAGTAATATTTTTGACTTTGATCATCTTGCTCTACATTCCAATTGAATAATCGAATCTTTTTATCATCACTAAAAACAGTTCCTATGGAAGTTAATTTTGCAAAAGGATAATTTATCGCATTTTTGATTTTGATTGTTTCTAAAAGATATTCTTTAAAAATCTTATTATTTGATTCCTTTTCTGAATTTTTAGTAGCAGTTCGTAAATTATTTAAAAGTAAAACCAGCTGATTTTCTCTACAAACGAATAAAGAATCTTCTTGAGCAATAACATCGCTCAATAAAAACATAACCAATATAACTGCAATAGTTTTCATACCTTATTAAACGTTAGAATAGTTTATTGGTTACTTAAAAAACTAAATAATCTTATATGTTTTTTAAGTTATCGATTGTGATTGTTGGATTTTCAGAATTAAAAACAAAACTTCCTGCAACTAAAACATCTGCTCCTGCTTTCACTAATTCTTTACCGGTCTCTAAATTTACTCCTCCATCAACCTCAATTAACGCTTTTGATTTTTTTAAAATAATCAATTCTTTAACTTGAGCAACTTTAACTAAAGCATTTTGAATGAACTTTTGACCTCCAAAACCTGGGTTTACAGACATTATCAACACCAAATCTAATTCTTCAATAACGTCTTCAAGTAAAGCTACTGGAGTGTGAGGATTTAAAGCTACTCCAGCTTTCATTCCAGCTTCTTTGATTGCTTGAATTGTTCTATGAAGGTGTGTACAAGCCTCATAATGAACAGTTAAAATATCAGCACCAGATTTTTTAAATTGCTCAACATATTGATCTGGATTCTGAATCATCAAATGAACATCGAGCGGTTTTTTAGCATGCTTTTTTATAGCTTCAATAACTGGAAAACCAAAAGATATATTTGGGACAAATACCCCATCCATAACGTCGACATGAAACCAATCTGCATTTGAATTATTAATCATTTCAACATCACGTTGAATATTAGCAAAATCACATGACAATACTGAAGGAGAGATTAAATGAGCCATTTTTATTTTTTTTATATAAAAGTAAGATTTTAAACTTGAATTTGATACTCCTTTTGATTTATCGATGTTTAATAAATACCCATTCTCTAAATTGAAAATCTGCAGCTGTCAATTTATCATTCTTTATATCTTCTAAATCATGAATTGAGAATAATGCTACTATAGGATATTTTCGTTTGACCATATTTTTACCTGAGGTTTTTGGCTTTAGTAACATATATTCATTTTTATCATCGCTTACCAATTTTACTAAATAAAAAGTCTCATCATTTTTTAAAAAGAATTTTTTTTCAATATGAATTAATTTATTTCTCATAATGAATGAATTCCTATGAGAAAGTGGATAAATTGAACATAATTCATTATAATAAACTTCTATCTTATCTTCATTAAATGTTTCTCCTTTAAATTTGAATTTTAATTTTGATGAACGACCATTAAAAGTATCATTATGATAAAATTCAAAAGGCAACTCTAATCTTAATTTGTTCCAACGTCTTTTAATTACCTTTATATTATTAGATCTGCAAATAGCAAAGTAGATAATAATAGATGAAAACCATAAAGTATCTAAAAAATTATCCCAAGCGAAAGAAAATTGTTTATTAAAAGCTAAAACTAAAAATTGCAAAACAACAAAACCAAAATAGAATTTGATCATTTTATCAATTTTCGCCTTATTACCAAATACTCTTCCATAAGTAAAATCTGTTTCTATATTTATCGAATTTGTAAGTGTATTAGCAAAAATAGAAATACCTAAACAAAAGTAAAGAATTGTGAAAATGACACCTAAAGTCACCAATCTCTCATAATACAACCAGAAATCATAAAAACCATGAAGAACAGCTGCTAAAAGGGTATACAAAACTATTCGTAAAGGTTTCTTTGATCTTGAGTGAAATCTATAATCGATTACTGAATAAGCAATAATTGAAGTACAATACATTTCTCCAAGAGTTCTTAAAGCTGTTTTATCATTAAAGAAATAATATTCATTTAGAAGGGAATAATAATAATTTTCAATTGCTGAATAACCCAATACGGAAATCATAAAAAAAACAAAGACATCAATTGGACTTTCTAATTGTTTCTTAAACAGATAATAAACTATAAAAATGGGGATAATTTTAACTACCTCTCCAATCAGTCCAATTTTAACAATACTATTAAATAAATTTCCTAAAATTTTATTTTGCCAACTGATTTCAAAACCTCCTAGTAGTTTATTAGCGATTATATGAAATAAGTAATACGCTCCAGCACCTAAAGCAAACATTAAATACCTATATGCTTTTTTATTTGTATCTGCTAGACCTATATTTTTAAAATAATCAACCCAAATCCAAGAAGAAAGTATAGCTAAAATAAGATATAAAGTTAACGCCATTTTGAATTAAATTTTGTTAAAATTAGTTCTTTTTAAAATATTCTGGAATTAATTTTTTAATTTTCAATAAAGTGTCTTCTATTGATAATTCACTCATTCCCCCTGAAGCATTTGCATGACCACCTCCACTAAAGTGTTCAGAAGCTAAAACATTCACTGGATTATCTTGACCTTTTGAACGGAATGAAATTTTCACAATCCCATCACGTTCAGCAAAAAACATTGCTGCTTTAATACCTTTAATCGATAATGCAATGTTTACAAAACCTTCGGTATCTCCTTTTTTGTAATTGTATTTTGTTAATTCCTCTTCAGTTAACCATATCAACGCAACATTGTAATCTTCCATCAATTCCAATTTTTGACTTAAAGCATACCCTTGTAAACGTAATCGGTCAAATGTATTATTGTCATTTAAAGTTTCGTGAACTAAATAATGTTTTACCCCTGCATTCAACAATTTTGCTAAAAGTTCATGAGTTCTAGGTTGAACTGAAGGAAATCTAAAAGATCCTGTATCTGTAAGTATTCCTAAATATAAAGGTGTCCCTATTTTTTCGTCTAATAAATCTCCATTTCCTGATTGTTCAATCAGTTCTAAAATCAATTGAGAAGTTGAACAAACACTTGTTTCTGAAACAGTTATAAAAGCAAAATCGTGTGGATTTAAATGATGGTCAATCATTATTTTTTTTGCTTGTGACTTTTCAAGTAAATGTTGCATTCCTTCACCTACCCTATCAGTCGAATTGTAATCTAAACAAAAAATTAAATCAGATGTATCAAATAAAGATTCTATTTCTAGATTTTCAGTTGCCATCGTTTTTATAGTGTCCACTCCTTCTAAAAACAATAAATAATCTGGCGCTGGATCAGGATGACAAATAACAACTTCTTTACCCAACTTTTTTATAAAATGATATAATCCTAACGAACTTCCAATAGAATCCCCATCTGGTGATTTATGCGCTGTGATAATTATACTAGATGCTGATTTTATTTCGCTTATGATTGAATTATACATTTAATGGGATATATTATTTTAATATTAATAAATATTAGAGACGTTGCAGTGAACATTTCTAGTGGAGAAGTTGCAGTAAGTATACCTAGTGGAGACGTTGCACTGCGTATTCCTAGTGGAGACGTTGCACTGCATATTCCTAGTGGAGACGTTGCACTACCTATTCCTAGTGGAGACGTTGCACTGCGTATTCCTAGTGGAGACGTTGCACTGCAACGTCTTTACGAATCATTTTAACAATGATTCCATTTCATTTTCAATTCTATCTTTTAATCCATTTGAAACCTGAACTAATGGCAATCGCATATGTGGATTCATAACTCCTCTTTTAGCTAAAGCAATTTTAACTCCTCCTGGATTTCCTTCTTCGAAAAACATTTTGGTGATTGGCAATAAATCATAATGTTCTTTGCGGGCAACAGATAGGTTTTCTTCAACTGACGCTTTTACCATTTTAGCAAACTTTTCAGGTAATGCATTTGCAACTACAGAAATAACTCCATCCGCACCAGCTGCTATCAATGGCATTGTAATAGCATCATCACCTGATAAAATCCCAAATCCTTCTGGTCTTAAACGAATTAACTCCATGATTTGCTCCATGTTACCTGAAGCTTCTTTCATTGCAACAATATTTTCAATTTTCGCGAGTTCAAGGGTTGTTTCAGCTAACATATTCGAACCTGTTCTACCTGGAACATTGTACATTATAATTGGTAAAGATGTACAACTTGAAATATATTTATAATGTTCTATTATTCCGTTTTGCGTTGGTTTATTATAGTAAGGTGATACTGACAAAATTCCATCTACTCCATCAGGAATAGATTTAAAATTTTCACCTACTTGCAATGTATTATTTCCTCCAACACCGTAAACAATTTTTAATTTACCGTTATTCTCTTCAATAACCGTTTTTAAAACTTCTAACTTTTCGTTTGATGTCAAAGTTGGGGATTCACCTGTAGTTCCTTGAACAACTAAAAAGTCAATTCCTCCCTCAATTTGGAGACGAACTAATTTTCTAAGTGCATCAAAATCAATTGAATTATCCGTATGAAATGGGGTAACTAATGCTACGCCAGAACCTTTAAAAATATTATTCATTTTTTAAATAATTTATTTAACAAATAAGTTGTAAAGTAAGGTGTTTATTGAATTTAATATTCACTTTAATTTTATCACC
>CAMDMY010000134.1 GCA_945902775.1 Chryseobacterium gleum
TAAGCAAAAATCAAGACCCTTTTAAGGTAGTTTTTACTTCGCTCCTCTACGTAAAACCGCACGTAAATACTCTTCTACATGCTGATTTTCGCTAAAAAAGCGAAACGCAATTACGAAGAAATTTACAGCTACTACTATAAAATAATCAATTAGAAGATCCTTGAAATCATTTAATATTTCATTTCCAAAATTTAGTATTCTACTATTTCCCCACAAGTTTTAGTCTTGATCCATAATAAACCTATTGATTTTTAGTTTAAACAAAAAAAAGCCCACTTTTCAGTGAGCTTACTATTTCTTCAGGGGATTTAACTTAAAATTCTACTAAATCACCCTCATCGTACATTTTAAATTCAAATGGTACTTTTACCATATAAGCATAATCTTGACCTACTTCATACATATCTTCATCTGTATCTCTGTATAGCCATTTCACCTTAACTTCATTTCCTGTTTCAACTAACTCATTCAGTTTATACAACAGAAACAGAATCCTTTTTGACGAACTTATATTAAAATATTCTAAATCTATTTTAATGACAGTGTTTTTACAAGGATTTAGTAAATACGAATCAAACCAATTCAAAATTGGAGCCCAAAAATCATCTGGTTGATCTGGAATTGATCTACCTCTAATTAGCATTACCCCAGATACACCATCAAAATGAATGTATGGTGTTTGAGGAGTATCATTTATTAATAGTGCTTCCATTTATAAATATTTGTACATGCAATTTCTAAAATTAATTTAATATAAAATTATTTATTCTACCAATAACTTATTTTCATAGATAAATAGACCTTCTTTGTAAACTAAATTTCAATTAATCCTCTAAAATACACTTTTCATTGATTAAACAGTACTTTTTTCAATGTAATCAGTCAATGTTTGAATTGGAAATTGAATACAATTATTTAACATCATGTTATTATTTAACAATAACTTCTTCAATATATCTTGGTTGTAATACCCATAACTCCCGACAATAGATAAAGAAGAAACCGAGTTTTCAATGATATATTTATCTACAAAAAGTTGAAGATTCAGTTCATGAATTTCATTTAATTCTTTAAACTCATCTGTTAGATCTTTAGTTAATGTCCCAATCGAACCTATAAATGTTTTTCCATTAGTTCCGTATACTTTTGAAAGTAATTCCGCTCTTCCTCCTAATAAAAATGTTAATTCAGAAGTTAACTCTTTTGATAATTCAGAATTTAATAATTTAGAAATTAATAACTTACCGAAATAATATCCGCTTCCTTCGTCTCCTAGTAAATAACCTAATCCTCCACTTATTGAAAAGTCATTTGAACCATTCCAATGGCAGACAACAGAACCTGTGCCTAAAATAGCTACTACTCCTATTGAATCTCCAATAGTAGAATGACAAGCAGCTTCAACATCTGATTTTACCTCTACTTTCTGAAATCCCCATTGAGTAAAGTAATCTTTGATTGTTGCTTTATTCGAATCGTTTAAGCAACCAGCACCATAAAAATAAACGTGTGTTTTCTTTAGTTCAGATTTACTGTTCCAGAATTCATCCATTTCATTAAAAAAATCTTCATTCCAATTAGAAGGATGAAATGATTTTGTCGTGAAATATTCTCTAATACCCTTTTCAGATAAAAAACACCAATCGGTTTGAGTACCTCCACTATCTGCTACTAAAAAAGATTTACTCATTATTTTCTCAACCAAAATTCTTTTAAAGCATTTGTTTTAGAAGAGTCAATTGGAGTTAATTTGTATTGAGGTCTCTCATAAGCTGTTATTTTCACTTTCAATTCAAATAATAATTCATCTCTTGCAACCAAAACATTAACTTCATCTCCTGTATTTGCAGAATTTACCATTCCATCAAAGTCCGCTTGATCTACTCTAAAACCATTGCAACCAATCACTTCATCGTTCACACTTAAACCTGCTTCTTCAGCTGCTGAACCAGCACGTACATTTTTTACAATTACTTTTCCGCCACTTGCTGAAGTCGTTGCTCCGAAAGATGGTTTTGCAACTCCAGTATATTCTACCTTCACTCCTATTTTCGAGAAAATCGCATTGTAATCTGGTACTTTTGTTCCGAATACGTAATCTTTAAAGAATTGATCTAAATCTTCTCCTAAAAATGCTTCTAATTCTTCTTGAAATTCTAATTCAGTAAATCCTCTGTTTAATTTCTTGTAGAATTTATTGTAAAGTTGTTGCAGAAAATGATCCAATCCTTTTTTACCTTCGAATTTAGAGATAATCATTGCGTCTAAACAAGCTGCTAATAATCCACCTCTTGAGTAATACGTCATTGTTGTATTTGAACTATTTTCATTCGGACGATACGATTTAATCCATGCATCAAAACTGGAATGAGCAACTGGTTGAATACGAGTACCAACTGACCCTTCTACATAATTTAAAGAACTCAATAATTTTGGTAAATACATTTCTTCTGAATAATATCCTGCTCTCAACAATAATAACTCATCATAATAAGAGGTAAATCCTTCCATTACCCATAACAAAGAAGTGTAATTTTCTTCATCGTAATTAAAAGGTCCTAATTCAATTGGACGAATTCTTTTTACATTCCACAAGTGAAAATATTCGTGAGCAACTAATGAAAGGAAATTGATGTATTCACTTCCTTCGTATGTCCAACGATTTACACTCAATGTCGTTGAATTCATATGCTCTAATCCACCTTGACCATCAATAACATTGTGAATGATGAACGTGTAATTTTTATTCGGATTTTCGCCAACAACAGCAGAAGTTTTCTCTACTATTTTCGCCATATCGACTTTTAATCGACTAATATCATGATTTCCAATTCCGTAAATTGCAACTGTATGATTTACTCCAGCCGCTTTGAATTCAAATACTTCTTGATTTCCAATCTCAATCGGACAATCTACTAATTGATCGTAATTTGTAAATTCATATTCTGAAGATCCTTCTTTTGAAAGTCCTTCCCCTTTGTAAGGCAATGCTGTTGAAATCGTTTTGAAAGTTTTGTAAGGAAAAATCTCCAAAGTACCTTTTGTGTTTTTCAATTCTTCGATGTACATAAAAATGCTTGTACCACTAACAAATCCATGCGTTAAATCTATAAAACTTGTTCTTACAGAAAGTTCAAACGAATACACTTCATATTTAACCGTTACTTTTTTAGCATTTCCTTTAGAAACTGTCCATTTATTTTTTGTTTTCTTAAGAACTTCTAATTCTTTTCCGTTTTCATCGAACGCTTTCACTAGATTGACATTTTTAGCAAATTCTCTTACCAAATAAGACCCTGGAGCCCAAACAGGCATCTTCACATCAAAACTTTGCATTGCTAAATCTGAAACTTCCATCTCTACATTAAAGTAATGCGATTGAGGTCGTGGCATTTTTAAATTATACTTAATTGACTGTCCAAAAACAGCTAATAAACTGAACGAAAAAACAATTGCTAACGATGATTTAAACATAATTTCATTTTTTTTATCAAAGATAGAATTTGAATTGTAGTTTTGTACTTTCTTACTCAAATTTTATACAGAAACTATGCGTTTTTTATATTTAATTCTACTAATTTCTTTTATAAGTTGTCAACAAAAAAAATCGAATTCAAACCCAAATGATTTAGAAAAAATAGCTGAATTAAGAGGAGATATCGCTCAACTAAAAGTGGATAACGAATTAAAAAACAGTTTAATAAATGAATCACTTTCGTTTTTTGATGAAATTCAAACGAATCTTGAAAAAATAGATTTAAAAGAAAATGAGATCAGAATGAAAGCTTCGAATCCTGAATTAACTCCAGAAGACAAAGAATACATCATTCAAGAAATTAAACACATCAACGTTTTACGTATTGAAAACGGTCGAAAAGTAAACTCGTTGAACAATGAATTAAAGAAAAGTGGACTTCGAATCAAAGAGCTTGAGAATATGATCGAACGTCTTATTAAAGAAATGGAAACCAAAGATCAAGAAATCGAAGTATTAAGAACAGAAATAAATGCCATTACAACTGAATATGAACAATTATTTGATTCGTATGTTCAACAAGAAGCAATCGTTGATGAATTAACTGAACAAATCAATACAGGTTACTATGCTTACGGAACATTAAGAGAATTAACTGATAATAAGGTAATTGAAAAGAAAAATGGATTCTTTGGTTTAGACAAGAAAACACAATTATCGGAAAGTTTTAATGAAGAATATTTCAATAAATTAGACATTCAAACTACGAAAGAAATATTGGTAGAAGGAACAAAAATTAAATTCGTAACAGATCACCCATCTTCTTCTTATACACTGAAAAGAATTGGGAATACAACCAAAATTTTAATAACAAATGCTAAAAACTTTTGGCGAGTTTCGAAGTATTTAGTCGTTTTAGTTGACTAATTTTGTAATATGAAAAGAGTTGTTGTAGGTTTATCTGGAGGGGTTGATTCAAGTGTTGCTGCGTATCTTTTAAAAGAACAAGGATATGAGGTAATTGGTATGTTTATGAGAAATTGGCACGATGAAAGTGTTACATTATCTGATGAATGTCCTTGGATTGATGATTCAAACGATGCCCTTTTAATTGCAGAACAACTAAATATTCCTTTTCAAGTAATTGATTTAAGTAAAGACTACCAAGAACGTATTGTCGATTATATGTTCAGTGAATATGAAGCGGGAAGAACTCCTAACCCAGATGTGCTTTGTAATCGTGAAATTAAATTCGATGTATTCTTAAAAGCGGCGCTTGAATTAGGTGCTGATTATGTTGCAACTGGACATTATTGCAGAAGAATTGATCACGAAGATGGAACCGTTGGTTTGCTTGCTGGAAAAGATCCAAACAAAGATCAATCCTACTTTTTATGTCAGTTGAATCAAGAACAATTAAGTAAAGCGCTCTTCCCTATAGGTGAATTATTGAAACCAGAAGTTAGAGAAATCGCTAAAAACATAGGATTACATACGGCTGATAAAAAAGATTCTCAAGGATTATGTTTCGTTGGAAAAATTAGTTTGCCTCAATTTCTTCAGCAAAAACTAAAACCAAAACAAGGAAACATTATTGAAATTCCTGATTCAATTGAACAGTTTGTCAATTACAACAAATTAGAACCTACAATTGAAAATGTTGTATTACTTGCTACTCCTTTTGAGTACGAGGAATCAATGGGACAAAAAGTAGAAACTCATCAAGGTGCTCATTATTACACAATTGGCCAACGAAAAGGCTTACACATTGGCGGTCGTCCTTTACCCTCTTTTGTAATTGGAATCAACACAGAAACGAATACTGTTTATTCTGGTCAAAACGAAGATCATACTGGATTAAACCGATATGCT
>CAMDMY010000135.1 GCA_945902775.1 Chryseobacterium gleum
CGCATGCTCAGTCCCCAATCTTTCGGCTAATTGAACTTGAGTTAGACCTTGCGCTTTCCTAAGACTTACTATTCTTGCTCCAAGTAATTTTAGATAATTTTTCCCTTCTTTTTCCATTTTATTAAAATTTTATATAGTTGGTTATCAGCAATATAATGCAAATATATTAATAAATAATGATACTAACAAGTCCCAAATGAAACTAATTAGTCCCATTTGCGTATAATTTAATAGAAACGCAAAGCTAGCTAAGTTCTATGTAAGTAAATCTCAACTCCAAGCGCAGGAATAAATGAGAAACTTAATTAATGTTTAACCTAAAAATAAATAATATGAAAACGACAGACAAAATGAAAATGAATTGCCCCAATTGTAAAACTATTATTAATGTGGACGAACTTTTAGTGGCACAATTTCAAGAATCAATTAAAAAAGATTTGCAAGAAGAACTTCATTTAAGGGAAAAGGAATTAAATGAAGAAAAGGAAGAGTATAAACAATTAGCAATTCAGTTAAGTAAAGAAAAAGAAGGTGTTGATGAAATGGTCAACTCACGAGTTAAGAAACTTCTTAGCTCACGAGAAGAAACCTTAAAAGCAAGCATTCAAAAAGAAGTAGAAGATGAAAAAAGAATTCAATTAGAAGAATTGGAAAATGAACTAACTAAAAAATCTTCTCAACTGCAGGAGTTAAATGGAACAAAGGCTCAACTCGTGCGATTACGCAGAGAAATGGAAGAATCAGAAACGAGAATTATTCTTGAAAAAGAAAAAGAACTTACAGCTCGTTTAGAAGAAGCTCGTGCCACAATTAAAGAGCAAGTGCATCAGGAATCATTTCTAAAAATAAAAGAGAGAGAAAAAATTATCGAAGATTTAAAAAACAAACTTGATGATGCTAAAAAGCGAGCAGAACAGGGATCAATGCAATTGCAAGGAGAAATTCAAGAATTAGAAATAATTCAATTGCTGCAAGATTTCCATCCACATGATGAAATCTGTCAATCAAAAAAGGGTGCGAATGCTGCTGATATCCTTCAAGTAGTTAAGACGCAAAGTGGACATGAGTGTGGTAAAATATACTATGAGTCTAAGCGTACAAAATCTTGGAGTAATGATTGGGTGAAAAAATTTAAGCAAGATAATTTAAATACTAAAGCTGACATACTTGTTCTTGTTACAAATGCGCTACCAAAAGATATTGAGCGTTATGGGATTATTGACGGAGTTTGGATATGTAGCTTTAATGATGTTCGTGAACTATCTCTTGTACTAAGATATGGCCTACTAAAATTACAACAAGTTGCCATTGCTAATATTGGTAAGGACACAAAAATGGAAATGTTGTACAAGTATCTAACAAGCGATGAATTTAAAAATGTTTTTGAATCAATAATTGAAGGGTTTAAAGCAATTCAGGATTCACACCAAAACGAAAAATTAAAAACACAAAGATTGTGGAAGGAACGTGAAAAACTATTGGAACAAATTCTTTCGAATAGTGTTGAATTTTACGGCAGCTTGAAAGGCATAGCTGGCGCTTCAATACAGGATATCAAATTGCTAGAGTTAGATTATCAACTTCCAAAAGCAAGTTAAAAAAATCAATTATTTAATGCGCCTAACTCAAGGAACCTCATGGTTCATAAAATTATACTGCCTAAATTTTAAATTTTGACAGTGATAGTTTTAAGAAGTGAAAAGACTAGTATTAGCTTTTCACTTCCAATGAGCGGCAAAACAATTATTACTTAAAAATCTTAAAACAATAGCCATGAAGACAAATAGAAAAAAAATTGACAATGAATTGTATAGCATTTTTAGCGAAGTGTTTGATGACGAAAGGAGTAAAGACAAAGCAATTAAAGAATCTAAAATTGCTTACTCAATTGTTAAACAAGATGCTCTTTTTAGAAGCATACAAAATAAAAACAATGAATAGTCGCAATTACTGGCAAAAATTAAAAAGGAAAAAATATAATACCTTAATAAGAGAAGCTCATCTGGAGTACCTATGTGATAAAAAAGCACACCCAGAAAGATATTCAAAGGGAGAAGTATTTTGCCCAACTAATACGCCAAACAGAAATCCTAAACAGGTACCTAACGGGACGTGGCTTCGATTACTCTTTAAACATTTACATAAACATTTTTACAACTAAAATTTAAAAACATGAAAACAAATAAAAAATATAATGAACGATTAATAAAGTTTGCAAAGCATCTTGAAAAAATCAATAATCACCCCGAATTCGGATTATATAAATCCGCATCACTAGTTGAGATTGAAGAGAAAAGAAATGTTTCATTTTTAATCATATATCACGAATGGGTATTTGAAGAGTTGCCAAATGTTTTTAGTGAATGGCACTATGCCGAGAAATTTGGTCAACCATCTTGTAAAGGTTGTCTTGAAGATGATGGAACATTGGCAGCAGTAGTAGATTTCTTTGATTTAAAAATGACTGAAGTCTGCCACCTCTTTGATTTAGACGGGTTTCAAGATATTAATCGTTATGGCGGCACTCAATTAAATTTTGATAGTGATGGTCCTACAATTTCGAAAAATATTTATGCACTTGTAGAATATCGAATGAGGAATACTATTTAATAAAGTGAAAATGAAAGTTGATTTTATTTCGAATTACGTACATGAACACCAAAAATTCAAAATAAATTCAGCTTTCTTTTTAGATTAAAACAAACGTAAAATTAATCTTCCTGATAATTAACTACTTAGCTTTTTGTTTTAATCTAAAGTAAATACAGGCATTTTCAAGAAACTTAACATGTATGCGCACGTATGAAAAAATATAAGTATTAAAACAAATAAATTATTTAAAAAATGAAAACACTAACACTTAATGAATTATTAAAGCCATTAAGGTATACTGACGAACGAGCCGCACGTGATTGGTGTATCCTACACAATGTATTAATAACAAAAATCGGAAAATTCGAAGTTGTATTCGAGGCAGAATTCCAATTAGAATATGAGCGACCTTATATTAATAAACTCAAAAATAAATTTGGCGATGGCTGGGAACAAGTCTATAATTTATATAAAGATGGAAACATACCCGCCTTATATACATTAAGTGATTTAACATCTAAATCAGTCTCAATATTCAAATCAAATTCAAATAACGAAAATACATTTATTAAAAAACTCGAAGATTATGAACGAAAGAAAAAAAATGCTGCCTAAAAAAGATGCGCCAAAGGGCCTTTATCTATTTTGTAAAAAACATGATAGATGGTACAAAAATGACAATGTTGTTAAATGCAACTGTGCACTGAAATACAAAGCGAAACTACATATCAGTGGCACTAAACGTAGTAGTCGAACTCACACATTTTCTGCAAATGATACAGAAGTGGCTATTCAACTATTTCAACAATTCAAGTTGGAAATGAAAAATAACGACTTTCAAAAGGTGGAAATAAAACAAAAGATTAATAAACCAATTTTAATACTTGATTGCATTGACGATTTTATGAGACATAAAAGGGACGAAAATGTTCCTGACCATGCGAAAGCAGATATAAAAAAATCCACAATTAGAAATTTAGAATTGTGCTGTGAATATGTAACATTTGCGCTTTCTGATAATGGTATTGATGTGAAGGTTTTCAAATTTGAAAGTTTTAGTTCCGTTACGGTTGGGCATATAACAACATTTATTAAAGAAAAAATAAAGGCTAATAAAACTTATAATAATTATGTTTCAAATGTTCAGTCATTTGCAAAGTATATTTACGAAAAATATTATCCTCAATTAGAAAACCCTTTTAAAAATCTTAAAAAATTCAAGAAAAGAAAAGATGTAAGAGCAATTACTAAAGTTGAATTCATGAAAGTTATTGATGTAACTACACCTGAAAATGGAATTGGCTATGAAAAAAAAGGCGCTTTGGTAAAAAAAGTGAATTTCTTTAGGCCATGGTTAATAGATGCCTTTTATTTAGGTTTGTTTGCTGGTGGACGAAATGAGGAAACTGTTGAGATGAAATGGTCAGATATTAAAATTAATGAGGAAGGTCAGATGTCTTTAATTGAAATTATTGATTATAAAATAACGAGATTAGAAAAAAATAGTGGAATTGAAAATATACAGTATACAAAAACTGTAGAAATGACTCCTGAATTTGAAAATATGTTGCGAGAAATGGGTTATGAAGAAAATAAAAATTCTAACCGCTATATCATAGCGCCTGAGGAAAATGTCAGCAGAAAAACTGTTCAAAATAATATGTCAAAAGCGTTTACGCACTTTTATAATCTACTTAATTTACCCGACAAAAAAACCTTTAAGCACCTTAGAAAAACGTACATGACAAATTGCTATATTCAGACAAATGACACCAAGGAATTTTTGATAAAGTCTGGGCATGCAAATATAGAAACACCATTAAGTCATTATGTGGACATGAGAATGGTAATGGAAGCAAGGAGGAAAAAACTGTACGAAATGAAAAATAAAATTGATAAAACAGGCTTGAATGATTCTGAAATCAATGAGAATAAGCAGGAAGATTAATAGGAATAGGTGCTAGTAGTAACTAAAATTCCTTACCCCTTAACCTTACCCCCCCTGATAAAACAGGGAGTTCTATAAACACAAATCCCCTGTAAAATCAATATTTACAGGGGATTTATATTTTGTGGAGAATATCGGATTCGAACCGATCACCTCTTCACTGCCAGCGAAGCGCTCTAGCCAAATGAGCTAATCCCCCAATGCGAAGGGAGAATTACGAATTTGGAGTGACGAAAACGTTAACTCCATTTCTTAATTCGTACTTCAAACTTCGTAAATTGTAATTTAAAGCTTCGCTTTAATCTCAACCATATCGTAACCTTCAATGATATCATCTACTTTAATATCATCAAAGCCATCAATATTTAAACCACATTCGTAGTTAGCAGTTACTTCTTTTACATCGTCTTTAAATCGTTTTAATGAGCCTAATCCACCTGTAAATAAAACAATACCATCACGAATCACTCGTACTTTAGTGTTACGCATTACCTTACCATCTAGTACATAAGCACCTGCAATGGTACCAACTTTAGTGATATTAAATACTTCACGAACAACGATGTTACATACAATTTTCTCTTCAAATTCAGGAGCCAACATTCCTTCCATTGCCGCTTTAACTTCATTAATTGCATCGTAGATAATTGAATATAAACGGATGTCAATTTCTTCTGTTTCTGCTAGTTTACGAGCAGTAACCGAAGGACGAACTTGGAAACCAACGATAATAGCGTTTGATGCACTTGCTAACATAACGTCTGTTTCGCTAATAGCACCAACTGATTTATGAATGAT
>CAMDMY010000136.1 GCA_945902775.1 Chryseobacterium gleum
GAAAGGTGGTGCTGAATGTTTCATTAAAATGTGGAAACGTTTATTAACTGCAAAGAATGTTAAATTTATGGATCGAGTTCACGGACTTTCTCACCTTTTTAATTCTTCTTTATTCTTGTTCATCTTAACACTTTCATTGTTAAGTTTACCAATCTTACATATTAAAGATAGTTTCTCTGATTTGAATTTTTTCATTCAATTTGGTTCAATTTTCATTTCAAGTACTATTTTCTTGATGTATTTCTATTGGTTATCTTTTAGAGATAAATCAGGTAAAACTTTTAAAGATCTAATTCGTTTTATTGGTCGTTTTTTCCAATTCTTAATCATCTCTATGGGATTATCTTTAAGTAATACTGTAGCTGTTATCGAAGGTTATTTAGGAATCAAAAGTTCGTTTGTTCGTACTCCAAAATTCAACGTTTTGAAAAAGGGAGATGCTAAAAACAATAAATACGATAAAAAGAGTCTTTCTATCATTAATATTGGTGAAGGTCTATTGATGTGTGTATTTGCTTTTACAGCAGTTAATAGAGCCATCTATGGCGATTTAGGAATGGTTCCTTTCCACTTAATGTTAGCGATTGGTTATGGTGCTGTTTTCTTTTACACGATAGCTGAAATTAGAGAATCAAATAAATAGTTTCTAGATAGTAGATTTTTAGACGTTAGATATTAGACTTAAAGGAGGAGGTTTCCTCCTTTTTTTGTACTTAATAAATTGAATTATGAACGAAATTGACAATTTTAAGATTGAGATTAGACCTATAATTCTAAATGCTTTGGTGAATGATTCAATGTCGTTTGAAGAGCAATTTCAGAATACGACATTGCGTCCAATTATCAAATTGCAGCATGATTTAATTTTTCAAATTATAAAGAATCATTTCAAGATAACTAAATTCAAATTTGAAAATTTATCAGTTGAAAAGAAAAAACATTTCATTGAGAATATATTATTGAAAGATGTTGGACTTCAAAATGAATTAAAGGGTATCACTATAGGGTTCTTTACAAAAGAGGAATATACTGCTTATTCTAAAAGCGTAAACAATGTTAACAAACGCATTTTCGGCATCATCAAAGAACGAATTATAAGTAATTTAAGTGAATTGAAATAAAATACTTTTTATTTCAATTATTAAAAAATAAATATCTGAAAAAAGAAAAGGCGTAAAATATTACGCCTCTACATTCAAAAAAATATTGGGTTGGTCGTAAAATTTTACGACCCTACAGAAAAAAATAAATTATTTTTTCTTTGCAACAACCTTTTTAACTGGTGCTTTTTTCTTTGCTGGTGCTTTCTTTGCAACCACTTTAGTTTCCGCTTTTACTGGTGCTTTTTTCTTAAATTTACTAACTGGTTGATTTTCAGAAATAGTGATACATTCTTCTAACGTCAATTTTTCAACTTCTGCATCTTTCGGTAATTTAAAATTATCTTTTCCAATTTTTAAGAATGGTCCCCAACGTCCATTTAACAATTGAACATCTGGATTTTCTGGGAATTGTTTGATAATTTTATCTATATCCGCCTGACGTTTAGCTAAAATAATTTCGATTGCTTTTTCTAAATCTACTGTCATTGGACTTTCTTCTTTTGGTAAAGAAACGAAAGCTTTTCCGTGCTGTAAATAGGGTCCGAAACGTCCAACATTTGCTTTAACTACTAACTCTTCAAATTCACCTAAAGCTCTTGGCAATTTGAATAATTCTAAAGCGTCTGCTAGTGAAATTGAACTAATAGATTGATTTTTTTGAAGAGAAGCAAATTGTGGTTTTTCACCTGTTTCTTTATTCTCTTCACCAATTTGAACCATCGGACCGAAACGTCCAATACGAACAATAATTCTTTTTCCACTTTCAGGATGAACACCTAATTCTCTTTCGCCTGAAGCTCTTTCAGAATGCTCTAACGTATGTTCTACACTTTCGTGAAATGGCGTGTAAAAATCTTGAATCATTTTTGTCCATTCAACTAAACCTTTAGCGATTTCGTCAAATTCAGCTTCTACTTTCGCAGTGAAATTATAATCTAAAATTCGTTCGAAATGTTCAGTTAAGAAATCAGTAACAACAACACCAATATCTGTAGGCGATAATTTATTTTTTTCCTTTCCTGTAATCTCAACCTTTGTTTCTTCCGAAATAGAAGAACCTATTAATTCGAAATATTCATATTTTCTTTCGTCTCCTTCTTTTTCTTTTTTCTCAACATATCCACGTTTTTGAATCGTAGTAATTGTTGGAGCATAAGTAGATGGACGACCAATTCCTAATTCTTCTAATTTTTTCACCAAAGAAGCTTCAACATATCTTGGAGCTGCTCTAGAAAAACGTTCGGTTGCTTTGATTACTTCTTTAGCCAACCCCTCGCCTACTGTTACAGCAGGTAATAAAGCTGTTTCAGACTCTTTTTCATCGTCCTCATCTTCTTCAACGTTTGATTCTAAATAAACTCTTAAGAAACCGTCAAATTTAATAACTTCTCCTTTCGCTTGAAAAACCTCATCCATTTTAGAATTGCCGATTTTAATAACCGTTCTTTCTAAATTAGCAGGACTCATTTGTGAAGCAATAGAACGTTTCCAAATTAATTCATATAAACGTACTTCTTCGCTTTCACCATTAATAGTATGTGCAGAAAAATCAGTTGGACGAATTGCCTCGTGCGCCTCTTGTGCATTCTCACTTTTCGTTTTGTATTTCGTTGGACGTGAATATTCTTTACCATAAGCAGCTTCAATTTCAGCTTGCGCTCCATTGATTGCAGTTTCAGATAAATTCACAGAATCCGTTCTCATATACGTGATTTTTCCAGCTTCATATAAACGTTGTGCAACAGACATCGTTCTAGTTACAGAAAAACCTAACTTCAAACTTGCCTCTTGTTGAAGAGTTGAAGTTGTAAAAGGCATTGCAGGAGTTTTAACAGCCGGTTTTTGTGTTACATCTAACACTTCAAAATCGTTGTTTTTACACTTTTCTAAAAAAGTTTTAACCTCCGTATTATTTTTTAATTGATGATTTAATTCTGCTTTAATTTTCTCTTTTCCTTTTGTAAACACAGCATTCACTCGGAAAAATGATTCAGAATTGTGAATCGCAATTTCTTTTTCCCTATCTACTATTAAACGAACAGCAACTGATTGAACTCTTCCCGCAGATAAACTTGGTCGAACTTTTTTCCATAATACTGGAGATAATTCGAAACCAACTAATCGGTCTAAAATTCTTCTTGCTTGTTGAGCGTTAACTAATTCTTGATTTATTTTTCTTGGATTATCAATCGCTTTTAAAATAGCAGTTTTGGTAATCTCATTAAAAGTAATTCTTTTCGTCTCTTTTTTAGCTAAATTCAATGACTCAAATAAATGCCAAGAAATAGCTTCTCCCTCGCGGTCCTCATCGGTAGCTAGCCATACAACTTCCGCTTCCTTTGCTAATTTCTTTAATTCAGCGACAATTGCTTTTTTATCAGGGGAAACTTCGTAATTCGGTTCAAAATTATTCGCAATATCAATCGCTATTCCTTTTTTAGCCAAATCACGAACGTGTCCGTAACTTGATTTTACAACGAAATCTTTCCCTAAATAACCTTCTATGGTTTTAGCTTTAGCAGGTGACTCGACAATTACAAGGTTTTTAGCCATTATTCAAATAAATTGATGAATTAATTAGTGTTTATTAATGAAAATCATTGTTAAACGAGTTTGCAAAGTAAATGCATTTTAAATCAAATTACAATGAATAAATTTGAATAAGATTTCATTTAAAGAGGCAACTATTTAATAATCAAAATATTGAATCACCAATAAAAATAAAAAGTAACATCTAGTTCATCTAGTATTCACATTTTTTAACTAAAAATTAGCGATTAATAGTCTGCCATTTTGACATATCATTCTAATTTTATGTACTTTTGATATTCATTACAAAACGTACAATGAGCAAAATTGAAAATGAAAATACAAAGATGCACGATGAGAGTCGTCAAGGTGAAGCTTTGTTAGTGCCGAATAAAGACAATCCAAACGGGAAAAAATTATATATTGAAAGTTATGGTTGTGCAATGAACTTCTCTGACAGTGAGGTTGTTGCATCAATTATGACAAATGATGGATTTACAACTACAAGAAATGTAGAAGAAGCTGATGTAATTCTTGTTAATACTTGCTCTATCAGAGACAATGCAGAAGTAAGAGTAAGAAAACGTTTAACAGATTTTAGAAAACATAAAAAAACAAATCCTAATTTAACAGTTGGTATATTAGGATGTATGGCCGAGCGACTTAAAAAATCTTTATTGGAAGATGAAAAATTAGTCGATATCGTTGCTGGACCAGATTCATACAGAGATTTACCTAATTTAATAAGTACTGTTGGAAACGGTCAAAAAGCGGTAAATGTTTTATTATCAAGAGAAGAAACATATGCCGATATCTCCCCTGTTCGATTAGACCAAGGTGGTGTTTCTAGTTACGTTAGTATCATGAGAGGTTGCGATAATATGTGTTCATTTTGTGTTGTTCCTTTCACAAGAGGAAGAGAACGTTCAAGAGATCCTAAAACAATTTTACAAGAATGCAAAGATTTATTTGCATCAGGATATAAAGAAGTTACTTTACTTGGTCAAAATGTTGACAGTTACCGTTGGAATTTATCAACAAAAGGAGAAATTAAAGATGAATCACTTCCTACGACTAATTTCGCTCAATTATTAGAATTAGTTTCAACTGTTTCGCCAGATTTACGTGTGCGTTTTTCAACTTCTCATCCAAAAGATATGACGGATGAAGTGTTAGAAACGATTGCTCGACACGAAAACATTTGTCCTTATATACACTTACCTGTTCAATCTGGAAGTACAACTGTATTAGAAAGAATGAATAGAGGTTATTCAAGAGAATGGTATTTAGACAGAATTGCAGCAATTCAACGAATTATCCCGAATTGTAGTATTTCAACAGATATAATCACTGGATTTTGTGGTGAAACAGAAGAAGAACACCAAGCAACTCTTTCATTATTAAAAGAAGTGAAATTCTGCTTTGCTTATATGTATACTTATTCTGAACGACCAAAAACGTTAGCCGAAAGAAAATTCGAAGACGACGTTCCAGAAGAAGTGAAATCAAGTCGATTAACTCAAATCATTGATAAACAAAGAGCTAATTCACACGAAAACAATAAAGCTCAAATTGGAAAAATTTCGAAAGTATTAGTTGAAGGATTCTCTAAAAAATCAAAAGACGATATGAGCGGTAGAGATGAACGAAATTCGGTAGTCGTTTTTCCAAAAGGAGAATTTGATAAAGGTCAATATGTTT
>CAMDMY010000137.1 GCA_945902775.1 Chryseobacterium gleum
TATGTTGTTGATTTTTAAGGGCTGACATTGTGATAGGTAATTCAGCAGGTGAAATTACATGCTCACAGTATTTGAATTTCCATCCAAATATTTGTGCTCTATAACTTAAATCTAAATCTTCAGTTAATGTATCGTGTTCCCATCCTCCAGCATCTTCAATACATTGTTTTCTCCAGATACCAGCAGTACCGTTAAAGTTAATGAAATGACCAGAAGCTGTTCTTCCCCCTTGCTCAATCGCAAAGTGACCATTTAATCCAAAAGCTTGTAATTCAGTTAATATCGAATAGTTTTTATTGATATGTCCCCATCTAGTTTGAACAACTCCAATTTGAGGGTCGTTAAAATAAGGCATAGTTCGTTTCAAGAAATCTTTTTCAGGCATAAAATCTGAATCGAAAATTCCAATAAATTCACCTTCAACTTGATTCATAGCAGCATCTAAAGCTCCTGCTTTATAACCAGTTCTATCAACTCTATGAACATGTTGAATGTTTAATCCTCTAGCAGCAACTTCAGCTACTTTTTTAGCAATAATTTCAACCGTTTCATCAGTTGAATCATCTAAAACTTGAATTTGAAATTTATCTCTCGGATATTCAAATTGAGAAATTTGTTCAATAATACGTTCAGCAACATACATTTCATTGTACATTGGAAGTTGAATAGTAACTTTTGGAGTATTTTCAGGATTAAATACAGGCTCAACCTCTTTTTCTTTTTTCTTTCTATTTTTTGCGTAAGCTATAGAAAGAGAGAGTTGAAGAATACTATAGAAGAAAATTAAGAAAAGACAAATGCCATAAACAGTTAATAAAATTTTAGCCAAAAGGTGTGACCAATAATGTTCTTTTCCATGGAAGTCTCCCCAGTTGAACATCCAAGTAACTTTTAAGGAAATAGAAAATGGTCTGTTAACATCAAAAGTATAGTTGTCTTTATGTTCTTCTGTTAAAGTGAAATTATTTAACGTTTTTTTCTCGTAATCTTTGTCCCCAGCAAGTAAATTGTAGTTACCAAAAGGAATGTTTTTGAATTCAAAATTTCCATCATCATTTGTTTCAACAACGTATGATTTTTTAGATTTTGTATTTTTTAAGGTGATTTCAACCTCTTCAACATCGCGACCAGTTCTTTGGTCAACAATTCTTCCCCTCACTACTTTAGTAGTTTGAGCGTTTAAAAAACTTGAAATAAATATTACGAAAAGTAAAAAACTAATTTTTGGCATAAATATTGTATGTTTTATTTTCACTTATTGTGCTTAATTAACTTTCAAAAATACAGTTTGAAAAAAGCGCAAATATAGTTTTTATTATCTTAACATTAACGACTATCTATAAATCTTAATCATATTTTATTTTCGGATAAAATAAATGATAGTTTTATAGATCGTATGATCAATTACAATTCACCTTATATTATTTACCGTTCACCTAATTATATTATTAAACTAATATTCATTATTGATTTTTGAATTACTTTTGCGTATCAATAATTCAATTAGTTTTAATTTATGAAGTTTATAGTTAGAATTTTTATTTTCAGCACATTGCTTTTAAGTGGTAATTTTGCTTTTTCGCAAGTAAGACATACAGTTAGCGGAACTATATCGGACACTTCTTCCGGAGAAGGTATGATTGGAGTTCGAATCAAAGTAAAAGAACTTTCGGGAGTTGGTGCAGTCACCAATGAATATGGATTTTATTCTTTAACTTTAAATGAAGGTGTTTATACGCTTGAATTTTCAGCAATTGGATTTTCTATGAAATCACAAACTGTTGATTTAAAAGAGAGTATTAAAATTAATCTTGAATTAGCTGTCCCTACAAAAGAAATTCAAGAGGTTGTAGTTACGACAAAAAAGAAAGATGAAAATGTTAGAAGTGCTCAAACTGGTGTTGAGACGTTAGATATTCGTCAGTTATCTAAGGTGCCAGTTATTTTTGGTGAGAAAGATATTATTAAAACGATGCAATTGACTCCAGGTATTAAAAGTGGGGGAGATGGTAGTTCGGGTTTCTATGTGAGGGGTGGTTCTTCCGACCAGAATTTAATTTTGTTAGATGAAGCGCCTGTATACAATGCATCCCATTTGTTAGGTTTCTTTTCTACTTTTAATAGTGATGCAATTAAAACAGCTACTATTTATAAAGGTACTCAACCTGCTCAATATGGAGGTAGGTTAGCTTCTGTACTTGATATTAGAATGAATGAGGGTAATAATAAGAAATTTAGAGTAAGTGGTGGATTAGGATTGATTTCTTCGAAATTAAATATAGAAGGCCCTCTTAAAAAAGACAAATCTTCTTTTTTAATTTCAGCAAGAAGAACGTATGCGGATTTATTTTTGAAATTATCGAATAAGGAAAATTTAAAATCAAGTTCTTTGTTTTTCTATGATGTGAATGCGAAGATAAATTACAAATTATCAAATAAAGATAGATTGTATTTATCAGGTTATTTTGGTAGAGATAAATTAGGAGTTTCGGGATTTGGGTTAACTTGGGGTAATGTTACAGGAACTGCTAGATGGAATCACGTAATAAATGACAAGCTTTTCTCAAATACTTCATTAATTATAAGTAATTACATTTATAATATTGGAATTAAATCAAATAATGTAGAAATTTCAATTAATTCTACGCTTCAAGATTACAACTTGAAACAAGAATTTCAATACTTTGCAAATTCAAGGAATAAAATAAAATTTGGAGTTAATTCGATTCATCATAGTATTATTCCTGGTCAAATTGAAGCAAGTGAGGGGTCAGGTGCTAATACAGTTAGGCAAAAAGCAAAATTAAGTTGGGAAAATTCAGCTTTCGTTTCAAATGATTGGTTAGCATCTGAAAAATTAAATGTTAATTATGGTGTTAGATTAACTGGCTTTTCCTTGTTAGGAAATGGCGGTCAGTTTTACACTTATACACCTGAAGGAATTAAAGCGACTACAAATACCTATGAAACAAATAAAATCATAACGACATACTATAATGTTGAACCAAGAATATCGGCTAGCTATATGTATTCTAAATCGGCATCTATTAAAGGTGGATATAGTCGAAATGTTCAAAATGTTCACTTGATATCAAATACTACAGGAGATAATCCTACAGATATTTGGATTCCTAGTAGTCAAAACATTAAACCTGAAATTTCTGATCAAGCTAGTATTGGTTGGTTTAAGAATTTTAAAGATGATATGTTCGAATTTAGCGCTGAAACATATTACAAAGAAATGCAAAATCAAATAGATTATAGAGATGGAGCAAATACTCAGGCGAATGATTTACTTGAAGGTGAATTGTTATACGGAAAGGGAAGAGCTTATGGATTAGAAACTTATTTCAAGAAAACCAGTGGAAGATTCACGGGTTGGGTTAGTTATACTTTATCAAAAGTGGAAAAACAAATTGATGGAATTAATAATAATAATTGGTATTCAGCGAAACAAGACAGAACACATGATTTATCAGTTGTTGGTATTTATGATTTAACCAAAAAGCTAACACTTTCAGCAACTTTTGTTTATTATACAGGTAGTGCAATTACTTTACCATCAGGCAAGTATTATGTGAATAATCAGGTGCAATGGCAATATACAGAAAGAAATGGAGGCAGAATGCCAGCTTATCATCGAATGGATATAGCCTTGACTTGGTATAGAAAACAAACTGAAAAATATGAGAGCAGTTGGAATTTCTCAATTTTTAATTTGTACGCTCGTGAGAATGCATATAGCATAACTTTCAGAGAAACGGCTGATGGTAAAAACACAGAAGCTGTTCAAACCAGTTTATTCAAGATGATACCATCTGTTTCATATAATTTTAAATTTTTATAATGATGAAAAATAGTTTAAAAATTTCGTTTTTGTTTGCAATATTAACATTAGTAAGTTGTCAAAAGGTTATTGATATCGATTTAAAAGACTCTGAGCCTGTGTATGTCATTGAAGGTGAGGTGAATGAAGGAGATTCATTGCATGCTATATATATAACTAAATCAGTAAAATTTGGATCGAATAACACTTTTCCAAATGTAAGTGGAGCAATTGTTATAATAGCTGATGATTTAGGAAATAGTGAGGTTTTAAAAGAGGAGAAAGCAGGAAAGTATGTTTCTTCGGAATTTAAAATTAAAGGAATGGTAGGGCGAACATATTCACTTAAAGTTTTAGTCAATGGAAAAACATTTGAGTCTACTTCCAGAATACCAACCAAAGTGAATTTAGAGGATATTAGTTTCACACCTAATAATTTCGAAGGAAATAATGCAAAATCACCGGTACCAGTTAGGTATGATCCACAGGATATACAAAACAATTATTTATTTGATTTGTACATTTTGCGGTCAAAAGATAATTTAGGTTGGGTAAGAGATTCTGGAATTATACTTTTGGATGATGTCTATTCAAATGGTGTAAAAACGCAACAGCCAATTTTCGGCTCTATTCGATTTTTTTCGCCTGGTGACAGTATAAAAATGACAATGAAATGTATTGATAGAAATGTTTACAAATACTTTTATTCATTGAGTTTAAATGGCCCCAATGGAGCAGCAACACCAGCAAATCCAGTTTCTAATATTTCTGGCGGATGTTTAGGTTATTTTAGTGCACAGACGAAGCAGACTTTAGTCAAATTAGTTAATTAGTTTAAAACTTATTAATAGTTGCTTTAAGCCCTTGTAATTTGATTTACAAGGGCTTTTTAAATCTTAATCTAAGTTCGATTAATATTTTGAAATCAGATTGAGATTTAAAATAAGTTTGGAAATTATATGCGTGTTTTATTATGTTCAACATATTAAATACTGAATTTAAATACAAAAGCAAAATTTAAATACCTATAAGAAGCGATTTTTTTTATTACTCTATAGAAATAGACTAATATTACTTAAAGCTTATAAGTTTGTATTCTTGTTTAAATACATCTCTAACAAGAAATTTAATTACTCAAGGTTGTATATAATAGATATTTAGTTCTTAAAGCGTAAATATCTATTTAAAATTCCCTAAACTACTTGAAGTTCAAATACAATTTAGATTCTTTCTTAGTAAATTTTAGCAATCTTTAATTCAATTTTAACCTTTATATAGTAGAACTCAAATTCAGTTTCTTAGAACTTTATAAATAAAAAAAGCCGTTTCAAATTGAAACGGCTTTAAAAATAATTTTAAGTTATATTATTTTACAGAAATAACTACACGTCTGTTTTTAGCTTTTCCTTCAGGAGTTTCATTATCTGCAATCGGATTTT
>CAMDMY010000138.1 GCA_945902775.1 Chryseobacterium gleum
TTAAAAATTCATCAAAAGCATCTGATTTGATAATACTTACAAACTTTATTACAGACAATCCAGGTATACCCATTTGAACAGTTTGTGTATTTCTTATTTCATATTTCCAAGTACTATTTAATTGAATATTTTCTTTCACATATAAATCCCTTTTTTGAAAAGTATAAGCACCCGAAAAAATAGTTTTTGCAAGTCTTGATTTGTTTATTTTAGCTCTTGGAAAAAATATCAATCCAGGTAGTTCCAACTTTAATGTTGGTCCTATTTCAAATTGATAAAACTTGGTTGTCACTGCTTTTAAATCTGAAGTATTTATTTGTTGGTCAATAATAGGAGGCTGTGTTTGTAAAGAACCATTTAAACCAAATGTCAATTTTTCAGCTCCTTTGAATAAGTTTTTATTTGTATAATTTATTCCCGTAGATAAACCGAAAAAACCATTGGTTGTCGTAACTCTGAATTGAGAACTAAATAACTCTTTTTTTGAAGGTGTTAAATAATAATGTACATCTACTTTGTTCGTTTCTGGAATTTCAATTATTTCAGTTTTAATCGTTTGAAATAATCCTAATTGTTGTAATCGATTATAGGTAGATTCTGTAAATGTCTCTGTTATTTCATTGTTTTTTTCTAATAATGATTGAACCTCTATTAACGTTGGATCTAAAAAAAGTTCACCATTATATAAAAAATAAGCTATTCTTGATGAATCAACATCTTGTGAATGACGATTTTTTATTGAATTAAAATACAAAGTATCAATAGTAGGTATATATCTACCATTTAAAATCAATCCTAAATTTTCAATTGTGTCTTTAAAATGTCCATTGAAATAATTAGAATCTAATACATGAAAAAAAACATTTTTAACAACTGTTCTTTGATATTTCTTTAATTCTAAACTATCCTTATTTTGAATTGAAAAAACTTTTCGATCATTAATTATAAGTTTAACGGTTATTCGAGAATTTGTATCAATTAAGTACTTAACACTATTAGGACTAAATCCATATATTGCTTTATCTCTCATATAACGAGAAATCTTAGTCCTATATTCATCTAAATTATCAATATCTAATGGTTGCCCTTTTAAACTATTATTAGATTTTAAAACAAACTCCTCAAATCCTTTCCGAACCTCTTCATTATTAACCTCAAAACAAACTGTATCAATAACATACCTTTTACCTGGCTCTAAGAAATAACTAACTTTTACCTTTCTATTTCTTTTATATTTAAGTAAACCGTAGCAATGATTTTGATAATATCCCTTTTTCTTTAAATAGGCACTCAATTGTTCAATTGACTTTTGGTATTGTAAACTATCAAATATAACAGGTGCTTCTCCAACTTTATACTTCAACCATTCTTTGAAAAATAAACTTTGATCTAACGAGTCTAACAATGGAATATTTTTTTCCTCATAGCTACTCTCTCCTCGCTTTTGAGCTTTTTGAATTCGCCTTAAATTTATTTTATCTTGTTTTGATTTCCGACTTTGATTCTGAAAGTTATTTTCGATGTTTTTCCTATTGCGCTTGTCTGCAATACGAACTGAATCTATTCGATTATAAAGAAATAAATCCCATTTCAAACCGAGTAGTTTTCCGTTGGGTTGTTGACGAATAATTGGAGTAATTTCTTCCTCATCTATATCTCCTCCTATAATTTCAATTGTGTTCTTTTTTAATAAATATCGATCCTTAGGAACAAACTTTGTAGATTTGCACCCAACAAGAAAAAAAAGTAGAAAAAATAATCGATATGTATTTTTAAATTGTCTCAATGATTCATTTTGAAGTACAAAAGTAATAAAAAGCAACGGTGCAAAGTCTATCTAAGAACAAGATAAAGTGGATTCGTTCACTTCAATTAAAGAAAAACAGAGATGAACTCGGTTTATTTATAGTAGAAGGAGAAAAAATGGTCCAAGAAGCCATAGAAAATTTCAGTCAACAAATTGACTTTTTAGTTGTTACAAAGTTTAGTTCTATTAAAACCGATGATGTATCATTTGAAATGGCTATAGCTACAGATGAGGAATTAAAATCAATATCGACTTTAAAAAATCCCAACAAATCGCTTGTGGTTCTGAAACTTCCTGCTAAAAGAAGAATTGAAACCAGTTTTAGAATTGCTTTAGATGGAATTCAAGATCCTGGAAATCTAGGTACCATTTTACGTCTTGCTGATTGGTTTGATGTAAAAGAAATTATTTGTTCTAAAGAAACGGTTGATGTCTATAATCCGAAAGTTGTACAAGCGAGTATGGGCGCAATTTTTAGAATTAAAGTAACTTATTGTGATTTAGAAGATTATCTGAAAAAATCAAAAGAAACTATTTTTGGAGCTTTACTTGAAGGTCAAAATATTTACAAGAAATCAGTTGAACCCAAAGGTATATTAGTTCTTGGAAACGAAGGAAATGGAATTTCTGAAAAAATTATTCCTTTAATAACTGAACCAATTACAATTCCTCGTTTTGGACAAGCTGAATCTTTAAATGTTTCAGTTGCTACAGGTATATTATTATCGGAGTTTTTTAGAGGGTGATAATTGATAAATTTTATTTAAATTCTTCAAAACATAAATAAATAAATCGCAATCGTCTGATTCTGTTGAATTTCGAATAGAAAGAAGTGATTGGGTTTGAATTCAATAATTTTTAATTATTTAAAGTCATCCAATCCCACGGTCCAGAAAACATCCACTGTAATAATCCAAAAGTTGAAAGAAAAACCAAATAAAGTATAAAACAAATTTTAACGATTTTTTTCCAAACTAAGTTTTTATCGGTTGCAAGAAAATGTTTATTTGAATAATATTTACTTAAATATAAAGGAATAATTGCTAAAAATTCCAACGCTATATTCGTTCTTTGAGTGGGATAACCTAAAATATCATATTGTGTTTTCAAAAAATATTTCTCAATTATTATATCTTCAATAAAAATTAAAGATATAATACCAATTGAAAAAAGGAATAATTGATAACTTTCAAATAAAAAATTAAATTTCACATATCTCCTGATTAAAACACTTATTATAAAAAACAGGACTGAAATAAAAAAAAGATCTTTAATTTGCTTCCTTGTCTTTTTAGCATTAATATATTGTTTTTCTATAGAAGGCAGACTTTTCTCCATAGAAATAATTCGTTTATCAGCTGATATTTTTCTTTGTTCATTTAGTTCACTATTATTGCCTAGTTTAATAATATTCCCAATAAAAATAGGATAATCCACCATTGTGATAATTATATATTTCCTCCTCATACGATAACAAATTCCTATGGCACTCATTTACCTCAATATCTGAAAAAGAAGATAAGTTTAAGATTAATATAAAATAAAGAATTCCTAAATATTTCATAAAATAATTAGATATTTGTCAACTGTCTCATCCCTTCTCCTAAAGTCATAGCCACAGCATTTGCTAGGTTGAAACTTCTGACTTTCCCTGGAAATGGAATTGTAACTAAATTTTCTTTGAATTCTTCTAAAATTTCAGCGCCTAATCCATCTGCTTCTTTACCGAAAATTAAATAATCTCCTCGTTTTAGTCTTGTTTTATAAAATGATTCTGTAGCTCTCGCTGAAAAGAAATAGACATTCGCCGTCGGTTCAATTGTAGATATCCATGCCTCAAAATTTTCGTGGTGACAAATCTCTAAGTCTGGCCAATAATCTAAACCTGCACGTTTTACTCTTGCATCAGTAATTTCAAATCCTAATGGATGAATCAAATGCAATCGACTTTTAGTAGCAACGCATAAACGTCCGATGTTTCCTGTATTATTTGGGATTTGCGGTTCAACCAAAACAATGTTGAAATTCAATTGGTCGTACTTATCAATTACGTTCATTTGTAGTTATTTTATTGTTTATCGCATCAACACATTTCATCCCATCAATTGCAGCTGAAATTATTCCGCCTGCATAGCCCGCACCTTCGGCACAAGGATACAAACCACTAATATCTGGATGCTCTAAAGTTACCTCATCTCTAGGAATTTGAACAGGTGAAGACGTTCTCGATTCTGGAGCGTGTAAAACAGCATCATTTGTAAGAAATCCTTTCATTTTCTTATCAAAATCGACAAATGCTTTTCTCAAACGTTTGGCTATAAAACTTGGCAATATTTTATTTAAATCAACACTTGCTAATCCTGGAACATAGGAAGAGCGAGGGAAAGAAGTAGAAACTTTTCCATCTACAAAATCTTTCAAACACTGTGCAGGTACTTTTTGAGTTTTTCCAGCTGCTTCCCAACACGCTTTTTCTACTGATTTCTGAAAATCTAGTGCTATGAAAGGTTTATCCTTTGAATAATTAGGCAAATCTTCAGGGTTTACTGTTACTACGATTCCAGAATTGGAATAAGGATTGTTTCTTTTTGACGGTGACCAACCATTTGTAACTACCTCACCTTCAGCCGTTGCGCAAGGAGCGATTATACCTCCAGGACACATACAAAATGAATACACCCCTTGTCCATCCACTTGTGTAACTAACGAATATGAAGCAGGTGGTAAATATTCATCATTTAATCTACCTGAATATTGTATCTTATCTATAAAAGCTTGTTGATGTTCAACCCTTACGCCTAAGGCAAATGATTTTGCATTTAATTTAATTCCTTTTGAATTCAATAATTCGAAAATATCTCTTGCAGAATGACCAGTTGCCAATATAACATTAGAAAAATAACGTTTCAATTCATTGTTAATTTCAACGCCTTTAATCTCTTTATTATCAATTATTAAGTCAGTAACTTTAGATTCAAAATGAACCTCACCTCCCGCCTTAATTATTTCTTCTCTCATTGCCACAATAATATGCGGTAATTTGTTCGTTCCAATGTGTGGATGCGCATCAACTAATATATCTTCATCAGCACCAAAATGTACAAACCATTTTAAGGCTTTTAATACATCTCCTCTTTTCTTAGATCGTGTATATAATTTTCCATCTGAATAAGTCCCTGCTCCACCTTCACCAAAACAATAATTAGATTCACCATTTACGATTCCTTCTTTGTTTAAAGTCGCTAAATCTCTTCGTCTTGATCTAACATCTTTTCCTCTTTCAAAAACAACAGGTTTCATTCCTAATTCAATCGCG
>CAMDMY010000139.1 GCA_945902775.1 Chryseobacterium gleum
CAAGGCATGACTTGTCCCTACAAAAAAATAAAAAACATTATGATGAACAGCTGACTTCCAAATCATTTGACCAATCTGGAGGTAATTTTGCATATGATTCATTTTCAACTTGTTCCTTGAAAGGACTTTCCATTATTTTTAATAATTTATCGACCTCTGAAAAATCACCTTTTTCGGCTTTTTCTATTGCTATTTGCAACAAATAATTTCGAAGAATATATTTTGGATTCACCTTATTCATCCTCTCTTTTCTTTCATAATCGTTACTTTGCTCCAACTTTAATCTTCTTCTGTATTGAACTGACCAATCATCAAATGATTCTCTATCTATAAATAAATCTCTAATCGATTGATTCGATTCAAAATTATCGATTTCTAAATCACTTAAATTTCTATAAAACAAAGTAAAATCAACTCTTGATTGTTGCAATATTGAAAATAAACCATCAAACAATTTATTATCTTCAGGATACTTTGCATCTAATCCTAATTTTTGATGTATTAAATCATCGTATTTTGCTCTATAAATCGGCCAATAGCTTTCTAATAATTCTTTTACTTCTTCTACATCTCCCAATAAAGGTAACAAGGATTGAGCAAGTGCTTTACAATTCCAATTACCAATATGAGGCTGATTAACATACGAATACCTTCCCGAATCATCCGAATGATTACAAATATGCCCTTGATTGAAAGCATCCATAAATCCAAATGGTCCATAATCGATTGTCAAACCTAAAATCGACATATTATCTGTATTCATTACTCCATGCATAAATCCAACAGACTGCCATTGTGCTATTAATTCAGCTGTTCGTTTAATTACTTCTGACAAAAAAGCTTTGTATGGAAATGCTGCAGACTTTACTTCAGGATAAAAAATATCAATTGTATAATCTGTCAATATTTTTAAACTCTCTATATTTTGTTTGTAATACCAATGTTCAAAAGAGCCAAAACGAATAAAAGTGGGAGAAACACGTGTCACAACGGAAGCAGTTTCCATCCTTTCTCTATAAACTGGATCATCTGAACCTGTTATACACAAAGCTCTAGTTGTAGGTATTCCTAATGAATTCATTGCCTCCGAACATAAATACTCTCGAATTGATGAACGCAAAACAGCTCTTCCGTCTCCCCTTCTAGAATAAGGAGTTAACCCTGCTCCTTTTAATTGTATTTCGAAAGTTCCTTTATTTGTTTTTAAGTCGCCTAGTAGAATAGCTCTACCATCGCCTAATTGACCAGCCCATTGTCCAAATTGATGTCCTGAATAAACAGCTGAAATAGGAATTGATGATTTTAAAATTTCATTCCCTGTAAACACGTCTATACCTTCTCTCGATTGAAAAACAGAAGATTCAATCCCTAATTCATTTGCCAAATTTTCATTGAAGGAAACTAAATATGGATTAGACAATAGTTGAGGCTGAACCTTTGAATAAAAACTTTCAGGAAGAGTTGAAAATGAATTATCCAATCTTATAAAACCACTTTTAAAATTATTTGTCTCTTCGTAACTACTCATTATTCAAAATTAATTCTTCAAAGATATTCAGACCGTTGCAAAACTCCTAACTCTTAGTTTACTCAAAAATTTATTTTTTGCATCGATCTTAAATTAATTTTCACTCTTCAAACGTTCTCTATCCTACTTGTACTTTCACCTAATATATTCTATCTTTGTAATTCAACATTTATTAAATATGGAAACACCAAAAACGTATGAGCCTTTAAAGGCGGAAGAAAAGTGGTATGCACATTGGATGAACAAAGGATATTTTCATTCTGAACCTGATCACCGTGAAGCGTATACTGTCGTCATTCCTCCACCAAACGTTACTGGAGTTTTACATATGGGACATATGTTGAACAATACAATTCAAGATGTATTAGTTCGTCGTGCACGTATGCTTGGTAAAAATGCTTGTTGGGTTCCTGGAACTGATCATGCATCCATTGCTACTGAAGCAAAAGTTGTTCAGAAATTACGTGCTGAAGGAATTAAAAAATCAGATTTAACACGTGAAGATTTCTTAAAGCATGCTTTCGAATGGAAAGACAAACATGGAGGAATTATTCTAGAACAGTTAAAAAAACTGGGGGCTTCTTGTGATTGGGAACGTACAAGTTTCACGATGGATCCTGAATATTCTGAATCTGTTTTAGATGTATTCGTTGATCTTTATAAAAAAGGAAAAATCTACAGAAGTGCTCGAATGGTGAACTGGGATCCCGAAGCATTAACTGCTGTTTCAGATGAAGAAGTAAACCACAAAGAAGTAAATTCAAAATTATTCTACGTTCGTTATAAAATTGCAGAAAGTGATGATAAATGGTTGACAATCGCTACTACGCGTCCTGAAACAATTTTAGGAGATAGCGCAATTTGTATTAATCCTACAGACGAACGCTTCAAACATTTACACGGAAAAAAAGCAATCGTTCCAATCGCAAACAGAACTATTCCAATTATATTGGACGAATACGTTGATATTGAATTCGGTACAGGTTGTTTAAAAGTTACTCCTGCTCACGATACAAACGATTATGAACTGGGAAAAAAACATAATTTAGAAACAATTGAAATTCTTAATGATAACGGGACTTTAAATACAAATGGTCTTCATTATGAAGGAAAAGATCGTTTCGAAGTTCGTAAAGCGATTGAAAAAGAATTATACGATAAAGGTTATTTAGTAAAAACAGAAGACCATATCAATAAAGTTGGTTTTTCTGAAAGAACAGATGCTGTAATCGAACCAAAATTATCTTTACAATGGTTTGTTTCAATGAAAGAATTGGCTCAACCTGCATTGGATAATGTAATGAATGGTGATATTGCTTTTCATCCTGAAAAATTTAAGAATACGTATCGTCACTGGATGGAGAACGTAAAAGATTGGTGTATTTCACGTCAACTTTGGTGGGGACATAGAATACCTGTTTTCTATTACGGTTCTGATTCTGAAGACTATGTAGTTGCAAAAACAATCGAAGAAGCTATACCTTTAGCAATTCAAAAATCGGGAAGAACAATTTCTGCTGATGAATTAAAACAAGACGAAGACGTACTAGACACTTGGTTCTCTAGTTGGTTATGGCCTATTTCTGTTTTCAACGGATTAACACAACCAAACAACGAAGAAATAAATTACTACTACCCTACTAATGATTTAGTTACGGCACCAGAAATTATGTTCTTTTGGGTTGCTAGAATGATTATCGCAGGTAATGAATATATGGGTGGAAAAATTCCGTTCAAAAACGTTTACTACACCGGAATCGTAAGAGATAAATTAGGAAGGAAAATGTCTAAATCATTAGGTAATTCTCCTGATCCAATCGATTTGATTGAAAAATTCGGTGCTGATGGAGTACGAATGGGAATTTTAATTTCTTCTCCAGCAGGTAATGATTTACCGTTTGATACTTCGCAATGTGAACAAGGAAGAAACTTTACAAATAAATTGTGGAATGCTTTCCGTTTGATAAATGCTTGGGAAGTTAGAGATATTGAACAACCAAATTCATCTAAAAAAGCAATTGAATGGTTTGAAGCGAAATTCAATCAAGAATTAGCCACTATTAATGAACTTTTTGATAAATTCAAAATATCAGAAGCATTAATGGCTACTTATAAATTGGTTTGGGATGATTTCTGTTCTTGGTATTTAGAAATGATCAAACCAGGTTATGAACAACCTATTGATTCTAAAACACTTGAAGCAACAATTGAATTCTTTGAGAAAATCTTGAAAATTATTCACCCATTCACTCCTTTTATTGCAGAGGAATTATGGCATTTACTTCGCTCTAGAACTGAAGGAGAAGATATTATCATCGCACAATGGCCAGAGATTGTTTCTGTAGATTCAAAGGTATTAACAAATTTCAAAACTGCTGAAGAAGTAATCATTAATATCCGAAATACACGTAAGAAAAACAATGTTGCAAATAAAGTAAAAATGGATTTGTTCGTTAAAAAGAACCATGAAATCGATTTAACTTTCGACTCTGTAATTTCTAAAATGGGGAATCTTTCTTCTTTAGAATATGTTACTGAAAAAGTAAATAATGCAAATTCATTCATTGTCAATTCAAATGAATACTATATCCCTTTCGGTGAAAACATCGATCTGGAAGCTGAAAAAGCGAAAATGATGGAAGAATTAAACTACACAAAAGGATTCTTACAAAGCGTTTTGAAAAAATTAGAAAATGAAAAATTTGTTGCTGGTGCTCCAGAACAAGTTTTAATAATGGAACGTAAAAAAGAGTCTGATGCGTTGAGCAAAATTAAAATTTTAGAAGAAAAGTTAGCTTCTATGGCTTCTGTATAATACATCGCCCCTTCGATAGATTTTTTCTTTGAAAAAACACTCAGGAGCTCTGTATCAATAATTTCTTAAAATCGTCCTTTGAAAAAAGGGCGATTTTTTTTTGAATTTATATTGCTAAAAATCAAAACATATCTCTTAACTTCAGTAAACATAAGTTTTAAAAACACCTAAATAATGGAAGAAAACAACTTAATTATTGACTTAATAAACATTGAAAAACGAATTTTCAGAATTCGGGGAAGACAAGTAATGATTGACTCTCATTTAGCTGAATTATTAAAAGTAGAAGTAAAAGCACTAAATCAAGGCGTAAAAAGAAATATGGACAGATTCCCGGAATCATTTAGATTTCGATTAACTAAAATTGATTTTGAAAACTTGAGGTCACAAATTGTGACCTCAAGTTTTGAGCATGGTGGAAGAAGATATTTACCATTTGTATATACTGAACAAGGAGTTGCAATGCTCTCTGCAATCTTAAGAAGTGATATTGCCATTAAAACTAGCGTCAAAATTATGGAAGCTTTTGTTGAATTGAGAAAAGTGCTAAATCAAAACAACTTAATCGATTTTCGAATAGATAAATTAGAAAGAAAACAATTGGAAAACGATGAAAAATTT
>CAMDMY010000140.1 GCA_945902775.1 Chryseobacterium gleum
CAGAGATGAATAGGATTGATATTTATTATTTTAATAAAATATTTCAATTGTTTCCTTTTGAAGGAATGGTCTCAGGTGGATTGTTTGCTTATTTATTTTTTAATCGCCCATTATTATTGGAGATGTTTATATTTAATAAGTTGAGTCAATTACTATTTGTTTCTGTTTTACTATTTGTTTTTGTTACTCAAGGAATAAATTTTCCTATGTACCGTTTTATTTATTCAGTCTTATTTTCTTATTTAATTTCTAATTTGGCTTTAAATAAGACAAATGTTTTACATTTAGAGTTTAAACTTTTGAATTATATAGGCGAAATTTCATATGGAATTTATTTATTTCATAGTTTCATATTATTTATTTTACTGTTTTTATTAAAGAAATTTTATAATGATACAGATGATTTTTATCTATCAAATGGACAACATATTTTAATTGCATTTACAATTTTGACTTTTACAATATTATTTTCAAAAATTATTTTTCTATACTTTGAGACTAAGTTTTTAAAGTTGAAGGAGAGTTTCATGGTCGTTAAATCAACAAATAAACAGTAATGCACTTACCTTTTAATAAACCATTTTTGACGGGAAATGAATTAATGTACATCAATGATGCTGTATTTTCAGGTAAAATTTCAGGTAATGGAAAATACACGAAAATGTGTCAAGATTTTTTTGAAAAAAGATATAAATTTCATAAATGCTTATTGACAACTTCCTGTACTGATGCTTTGGAAATGGCGGCTATCCTAATAAATATTCAAGAAGGAGATGAGGTTATTATGCCTTCTTATACTTTTGTTAGTACAGCCAATGCTTTTATTTTAAGAGGGGCAAAAATAATATTTGCAGATTCCAGAGCCGATCATCCTGGAATCGATGAAATGAAATTGGAGGCATTAATAACAGCCAAAACAAAAGCCATTGTTCCGGTTCATTATGCAGGCACATCATGCGATATGGATTTTATAATGGAATTAGCAGCTAAATACAATCTATTTGTAGTAGAAGATGCAGCTCAAGCTATTGATAATTATTATATCGGTAAAGACGGCAAAAAAAAAGCACTTGGTTCAATCGGACATTTAGCAGCATTTTCATTTCACGAAACAAAAAATATTATATCTGGAGAAGGTGGTATGTTGGTTATCAATGATTCTCAATTCAAAGAAAGAGCAGAAATTATTTGGGAAAAAGGGACTAATCGTTCCGCTTTTTTTAAAGGAGAAGTTGATAAATATGGATGGGTAGATATTGGAAGTTCATTTTTACCGTCTGAAGTAGTAGCTGCTTTCTTAATGGCTCAATTAGAGAATATTGATAGAATTCAAGAACAACGAATTAATATTTGGAATTTATACTATAATGGTTTACTTGATTGGTCAAAAAAAAATGGTGTCGAAGTCCCAGTAAAAGTTGATCAATCGATGAATAATGCCCACATGTTTTATTTGGTTTGTCCGTCCATTGAATTTAGAACAAAATTAATTGACAAATTAAATAGCGAGAATATCAATTCAGTTTTTCACTATTTAAGTTTACATAAGAGTAAATTTTATGAACATAAACATGATGGAAGAGAACTTATAAATTCGGATAGATATTCAGAATGTTTGGTAAGATTGCCTTTGTTTTATGAATTGTCAGATGAAAATATTCAAACTATTATTAATTGTATAAAAAGACTTTAAGTCGAAAAGAAAATGTCAGATATAAAAAATAATAATTGGTCTCATATCATACAACCAAAAAACAAATGGTTTGAGATTAATTTTAGAGAAATTTGGGAATATAGAGATTTGATACTGATTTTTGTTAAAAGGGATATTGTATCAACAAATAAACAAACGGTTTTAGGTCCTCTTTGGTTTTTTCTAGCACCGCTTTTCACCGTTTTTATTTATACATTCGTTTTTAACAGTATAGCTGGAATATCAACTGATGGAATACCAGCTCCTTTGTTTTATTTAGCAGGAACAACACTTTGGAATTATTTTCAATCGTGTTTTATGGCAACTACAACTACTTTTTCATCGAATGCAAGTTTATTTGGTAAAGTATATTTTCCTAGATTGGTTTCACCTATTTCCACTGTAATTTCTAATTTATTGAAATTTTTCATTCAGTTTGGCATGTTTCTTTGTTTGTGGTCGTATTATTTTTACAAAGGGGAGGTTCACTTGACGATAGCTGTATTCTTTTTTCCAATTTTAATTCTACTATTAGCTGGAATTTCATTGGGATTAGGTATAATTATTTCTTCGATGACAACTAAATACAGGGATTTATCTTATTTTATTTCATTTGGAATTACATTGCTTATGTATGTTACACCTGTAATTTATCCTTTATCATCAATACCAGCAAAATTTAAGTTTTTTATTGAGTACAATCCGATTGCACCAATTATCGAAGCATTTCGCTATGGTTTTATGGGGAAAGGTGCTTTTAGTTTATTCGATTTAGGTTATAGTTTTATCGTAATGGTTGTTTTATTGTTGATTGGAACGGTTTTATTTAATAGAACGGAGAAGACATTTATGGATACGGTTTAGAATAAGGTTAAGGCTGAGGTTAAGTACTCAACCTCAATCTTAACCTCAATCTTAAAAAAATATGAGTTATAACGATTTTACAGATATGCCTGTTTGGCAAAGAGCATTAGAAGTAGGGGAAGATGTTTATATATTTAATCTATAATTCTCTTACTTTTTCTTGATAAGAGAAAACACTGTTTTCGAAGGATAAGCAAAAATCAAGGAACTTTCCAAGGAATTTTTCACTTCATTCTATTACGCGAAATCGCACTTAAATACTTTCCTACACGCTTTTTTTCGCTGAAAAAGCGAAACGCGATTTCGGAAAAATTTAAAGCTAATTCATAGGAAAGTCCAATATTATTCTAGCTTCGCATTTATTTTTATCTAAATTTGAATTTTAAAAATATTTTTAAAAATATATAAATTGAAAAAAGTAAAATGGTAATTCACGATATCAATAAGGTGAAATCATTCTTATTAAAACAAATTTCAGCAAAAGGTTATGTTTCTGAAAGCGAAGCTGAGTATGAATTATCTCAACCTCAACCTCAACCTCAATCTCATACTCAGCCTCAATCTCAATCTCAATCTCAACCTCAATGAATACATTAATAAAAGTAGAAAATTTATCAAAACAATATAGACTTGGTGTAGTTGGTACTGGTACTATGCGAGATGATTTCAAGAAATGGTGGAGTAGTATACGTGGAAAAGAAAATCCTTTGCTTAAATTAGGCGAGACGAACGATCGAACAATTACGGGGAATTCAGATTATGTTTGGTCTTTAAAAAACATCAATTTTGATGTGAACCAAGGCGATGTTTTGGGAATTATTGGGAGAAATGGCGCTGGTAAAAGTACTTTATTGAAAATATTATCTCGAATTACAGCTCCAACAACGGGGTCAGTGAAAATAAAAGGAAGAGTAGCCTCTTTATTAGAAGTAGGGACAGGTTTTCACCCTGAATTAACAGGAAGAGAAAATATCTATCTGAATGGAGCTATTTTGGGAATGAAAAAAAATGAAATCACTAAGAAATTAGATGAAATTATTCAATTTAGTTCCGTTGAAAGGTATGTAGATACTCCAGTGAAAAGATATTCTTCAGGGATGTATGTTCGTTTAGCATTTGCCGTAGCAGCACATTTGGATCCTGAAATTTTGATCATTGATGAAGTTTTGGCAGTAGGAGATACAGAATTTCAAAATAAATGCCTTGGAAAAATAAAAGACATATCTGGCGAAGGGAGAACCGTTTTATTTGTTAGTCATAATATGGGTTCTGTTCAAAATTTATGTAACAGAGGAATTTTATTGAACAATGGAGAAGTTGTTTTTGACGGTTCGTCGACAGATGCAGTAAATGCGTATGTATCAAGCGCTATTAATTTTGATACCTCTAATTTTATCGAAATCAAGAAGGAACATAAAAACAGTGGTGTATTATCTGAAATTGAAGTTAAATCGCTTGAATTATTAGAAGGATTTCAATTCAACCAATATGCTACGAATGACCCAATGACAGTTGAGTTAACATTGTTTGGAAATCAAAGTATAGATGATTTCAGAGTAGCTTTTGGCATATATACTCTACAAGAAGAAGGAGTAGCTTCTCATTTTTCTGACCCAAAATTCAGTATTAAAAAGGGAGAAATTAAGAAAATAAGATTAAAAATAAATCACCATCAGTTGGCAAAAGGCCAATATTATTTTAATTTCGCTATAGGTAAAGGAAATGAAGAGACAGGTGTACGAGAATTTGATCTAGTAATGAAAACATTATTTTTTGAAATATCCTATACAGATGTTGATCATTCCAAAGGAATTGTAATGTGGGACAAACAAGGTTGGGGAAGCATTAATTTACAAAATGTCGAAGCCATTGAAATTTAAATTGAGGTTGAGGTTAAGGTTGAGATTTAGCTTCTCAACCTCAATCTCAACCTTAACCTAAAAGTATAAAAATGAAAGTAGTAATATTTGCAGGAGGATTAGGAACAAGATTATCAGAAGAAACAGATGTTCGACCAAAACCAATGGTGGAAATAGGAGGTAAGCCTATTCTTTGGCACATTATGAAAATATATAATCATTATGGATTCAATGAATTTATTATTTGTTTAGGGTACAAAAGTTATGCAATCAAAGAATATTTCATGAATTATTATTTACATAATTCAGATGTAACCATTGAATTAGGAAATAATAAAGTAGATGTTCATTATACGAATGCCGAATCTTTTAAAGTAACCTTAGTAGATACAGGTTTAGAAACGAAAACAGCGGGTAGATTAAAACGGGTTCAAAAATACATTGGAGATGAGTCGTTTATGTTAACTTATGGAGATGGAGTCGCAAATGTTAATATAGAAGAACTACTGAAGTTTCACAAAGCTTC
>CAMDMY010000141.1 GCA_945902775.1 Chryseobacterium gleum
GTGTTTGTTCTGCAGTAAGAATGTTTTGAATAACAAGTTTTCCCTGTGCATCATACAGCGTGTACGTCACATTTTCGAACGTGCTTGTCTTGATGTTCAATACATCTTGCGTTGGATTGGGGAAAATAGTGGCTTGATAGTCGGGAGCATAATCCTCCAGTCCTACAAAGTTCCAATTGGTTTGGTGGAAACCTTGCGTTAGTTCGTTGGTTCCATCGGTTCCTGTGTTAATCACTACTTCGCCAATTGTAAAGTCGATCTTTGCACTTCCATTGGAGTAAGATTCTCCTTGCGTGGATAAGACTTCCTGTGCTGATACAGAAATACAAGCAAATAGTGAAAATAACACGATTGTGTTTTTCTTCATTGAGTTAATTTTTAATGAGATTCGTAAGAATTCGACTCAAATGAAGAGAGAGGAGGTAGAACTAGCCTTTGTTAATTTTTGGTAAATATAGTATTTAAATCATATAAACGTATGTTTTATGTCATAATAATGAGGTGGTTATGAGTAGAGATAAGCATAGGATTAGGTTTCGTTAGAAAAAAATTGGTAAAATATATGCCGGGCGCCTAGTAGCAAAACGTTATATAGGGTTACCTATACCCGAAAAACTCCCAAAATATATTTTGAAATAATACCAATATTTGGTATATTCGCTAAAATTAGTTGTTATGAGTAAAAACACATCCATTACTTTGGGTAGTTATTTTGATGAATTTATTAAAAGTATTTTAAGAGAAGGACGGTACAAAAATGCAAGCGAGGCTGTTCGTGCTGGATTGAGACTACTTGAAGAAGAGGAACAGAAAATTATTGCTTTGCGTTATGCTATTGATGAAGGTGTAAATAGTGGTTTAGCCGAAGATTTTGATCCTGAAGAGCATTTAAAAATGATGAAAGCAAAACGAAAATAAATGGCAAAGTTGAAGTTTACAAACAATGCTGTTAAGGATTTATCTGACATTTGGAGTTACACTATTGAGACTTGGTCTGAAAGCCATGCTGACAAATATTATAAACTAATAATTAGTGCCTGTTCAACAATCGCTAAGAAACCACAAATTGGGAAAGTATATCCTGAAATTTATCCAGATTTGAAGGGAAAACTTACCTCAAAGCATATAATTTTCTATCGTGTGTTAGAAGATCAATCGATTGAAATAACAAGAATCCTCCACGAACGAATGGATTTGAAGAATAAATTGAAAAAATGAACCCCACATAAATCAACAAACATCACTAGTGAAGTGAAATCGCACGTAAATACTTTCCTACACGGCCTTGCACTAACGTTTAGTCTTCGAAAGTAGTACTTTCTCTTCTTTCGCTGAAAAAGCATAACGCGATTACGGAAAAATTTACAGCTAATTCGGTAGAAAGACCAAATTCATATTAGTGCTTCGCAAATAAATGTCTATTTAGTTCAAGAATACAATTCCAAAAATTAGTCCCCACCTTTTGGTATTGATCCGCAATAACCGAAGCGATGAAATAGTAATCAAAAAAAATGCTACCCTTTCGAGTAGCATTTTCCAATTCAAGACTTATTTAAAATCAATGAGCAGCTAAATAATCAGCAACACCATCAAAACTAGCTTTCATTCCTTCAGAACCTTTTGTCCAGTTAGCAGGGCAAACTTCACCATTTTCTTGGAAAAATTGCAATGCATCAACCATTCTTAATGCTTCATCAACGTTTCTTCCTAATGGAAAATTATTTACCAATTGGTGCATTACAACACCTTCTTTATCGATTAAGAATAAACCACGGTAAGCAATCATTGGTCCACTAGCTACTAATTTACCATCCATATCGTACTCATATTCACCAGCCAAAACACCGAATGCCTCAGAAATAGTTTTAGAAGTATCTGCTACGATTGGGTAAGTAACTCCTTGGATACCACCTTTGTTTTTAGGTACTTGTAACCATCCCCAGTGAGACTCTTCTGTATCTGTTGAACAAGCAACAACTTTTACACCACGAGCTTCAAATTCACCTAATTGTGCTTGAAAAGCATGTAATTCAGACGGACAAACAAATGTAAAATCTTTTGGGTAAAAGAAAAACAACACTTCGTTTTTACCAATGAATTGATCCAAAGAGAATCCACCAACTACTTCATTACCATTAACAACAGCTCCAGCTGAAAATGACGGAGCTTTTTTTCCTACTAATACACTCATTTTATTTATTTTTAATTGTTTATTAAAATTTATACTTCAAATTTAAGTATTTAAAGTAAACTCTTTTTGCATTATTGTTAAGAAATCTTTATTGTTTTAAATATTCACTTCTGAATTAATTAAATCTGAAACAACTTCAATTTTTGAATATGACTTTAAATTCATCTACACAATTTTTAAAATTAGCGATTCTTTTATTTTCCAATTCACTAGGTATCTTATTCGTCGCTTCATCAAAAGTCTTTTTATCCGGCCATAATGCATAGGCCATAAACATATTACTTTCAATTTTATGCAATCTAGAACCTAAACTTCCCTCATATTCATAAATCAACCTTGTCCCAAATTTCCAATTTTCAATGAATTCATTTTCTTTTCCATTTTTCAATTTAAATGAATATACTACAGAATAATTATTTTCACAATCCATATCCTTTTGTTTCTAATACAAAGATGCATTATTTGTATTTATAAAATATATTGATTAACTTTATAAATACATAGATAATATTTATATGATTTCAATTCAACAAATGCAATACATTTTGTCGGTCAATGATTACCGTCATTTTCAACGCGCTAGTGAAGCTTGTTTTGTAACGCAACCTACACTTTCGATGCAAATTAAAAAGGCAGAAGATGAATTAGGTTTTCAGGTATTTGATCGTTCTACAAATCCTTTATCTCTAACGATTTTCGGAGAACAATTGATTGAAATTATTCGTGAAATCATCAATGAAACTCAAAAGATTTCAAATCTAACCAAATCGATGAGTGGAAGTTACATCGAAAAGGTTCGATTAGGTGTTATTCCGACCATTTCAGCTTTTCTTATATCCGATATGTTTGAAAAATGGAAAGTATTACTTCCTCATATTCAATTAAGTATAGAAGAATTAAAATCGGAAGAATTAATCGTTGCACTTGAAAAGAAAGAAATTGATTTAGCTATAATGGCCGGACCTTTTCACCAATCAAATTTGAGAACTATTCCTTTATTTAAAGAAGAAATTAAAGCTTATATTCCTAATAAACAAGGCGAAACAATTCATTCAAATGAACTGCTTGATATACATCCTTGGTTATTAAGTAAAGGAAATTGCCTTCGAACTCAAATGATCCATTTTTGTGGATTAACTTCAGATACAAATGATTCTTGGAATTACGAAGGTGGAAATTTAGAAATGCTTTTAAGAATGGTGGATGTGAACGGAGGATATTCATTAATTCCTGAAGAATATCAACGCGTTTTAAAATTAGACAATTCAAAATGCAAACGTATTATTTCATCTGATACACAGGAAATTCCAGCTAGAGAAATTATAGCAATTCTCCCTAATAAAACTTCAAAATGGGATTCAATTGAAAAAATAATCAGGAGTATTCAATTAAATTATGGTAAAGAGGATGGAAATAAAAAATACCAGGTGTTGAATTGGAAGTGAGTTGAGGTTGAGGTTGAGATTAAGGTTGAGGTTGAGGTTAACCTGAATCTCAGTCTTAATCTTAACCTATATTTTCCTTGCAATCATTAATCCATCACGAATTGGAAATAATACATTTTGAACTCGTGGATCATCCTGTACTTTCTCATTGAAATCCATTAATAGTTGCGTATCTCTATCAGTTGTTTCATACTCTTCTATAACCTTACCTGACCAAAGTACATTATCAGCAATGATGTAACCTCCTTTTTTTACTTTATCAAAAACTAAATCGAAATAGTTACTATAGTTTTGTTTATCTGCATCAATGAAAACTAGATCAAACTCAACATTCAGTGAAGGAATAATTTCCATAGCATCTCCTAGAACGAAATCAATATTTTCTGAATAATCTGATTTAGCAATGTATTCGCGAATTAAATCTTCTAATTCTTCATTCACATCAATAGTCGTTACCTTACCTCCTACTTGAAGTCCTTCTGCAAAACAAAGCGCAGAATATCCAGTATACGTTCCTATTTCTAACACATTTTTAGGCTGAATCATGTGAGAAAGCATACTCAAAACACGCCCTTGAAAATGTCCGCTTAACATTCTAGGTCTCAAGACTTCTAAATTTGTTTTTCTATTTAATTCATACAAAAGTGAAGGTTCATTTTCAGTATGATTACAAACATAATTATCTAGTTCTTGAGATATAAATTCCATTTTGATACTTTTATTTAAGCGACAAAGATAATCAACTAACGAACAACATTCAATAACGAGTGAAAATCAGGGATTATTTTATTCTGAGGTACTGGAGTTGTTAAATTGGTATTTTTCATACTTTAGGATATATCGGAATTAAATTTATACTAATTTTATTTGAAGCATATTTATTATTAATGAATGTGTGATTTTTGATTGATTTGAAATTCACGAATCAAACCCGAATGTTGTAGGGAACAAAATATTTCTACATCGATTAACAACTATAATTTAAACTTTTCATTCATAATAAGGTTATCAATCTCTCCTATGTTTGTCTAATTATAATTATTTGTAAATTATACATAAATTATTTATTAGTGAAAAAGAGTGAGAGCAGAATCATTCTCAAATAGCTTTAAAAGTATATTCAAAGTAAGAGAAAGCCTC
>CAMDMY010000142.1 GCA_945902775.1 Chryseobacterium gleum
AAAAAACCTGGAGACAAATTACAGTTCTCTATCAAGTATGAAAAAGAAGGATACATCACGGTAGAGAAAAACTACGAGATTACTTTAGACATGAACACTGTTATCGACTTAAAAGAAACGATGCAAAAATTAGAGATTGGAGCAGACATTGCAAAGATCATCCAAATCAATCCTATTTATTTTGACTTAGCTAAATGGAACATCCGTGCTGATGCCGCAAAAGAACTTGACAAGATCGTCAAAGTGATGCAAGAAAACCCAACGATGACCATTGAGTTGGGTTCACATACGGATTGTCGTTCATCAAAAGCTTACAATTTATCTTTATCTGACAAGCGTGCTAAATCATCAGCAGCTTACATCGTATCAAAGGGCGTTGCTAAAAACAGAATCATTGGCAAAGGTTATGGTGAAAGCAAACTTATCAATGGTTGTGCTTGCGAAGGTAAAGTTGTATCAACTTGCTCAGAAGACGAGCATCAAGCCAATCGTAGAACAGAGTTCTTGATTACGAAGTTTTAATTGTTTGTTTTATTGAGGGGTTTTCCCTTCTCTAAAATTTCTATAAAGGCCATAATTTTATGGCTATTAATGAGAAATGCATTTTACATATTAATTATATCTTTATCTATTTTAGGAAATAAAAATGTCCTAGGTCAAATAATTTATAATTGGAACACTTGGCCTGCGGGTTCTTTAAGTGGGAATATTTCATCTAGTGGTAATAATATGGCCGTTTCTATTACAACGGTTGGAACAACAACATGGACGGCAGGCTCTCCAACATATACGACCGGAAACGTATCTCAAGGAACAGGTTTATTATTAAATACTAATTGGGGAGATTTAGTGTCATCTATTACTTTTTCAGCAAGTTTTGCAACAGCATTGTGTGGTCCTGTAACATTCAACATTATAGATATAAATCAAAACCCATCTTGTGCATTATCTTCAAATAGATTTAAGGATTCGATTATTATTTCCGGAACTAATACTATTAGTACAATAATATATCCTAGTTCAATCACGTCATCTTGCGCTTCAAATACGATTAGTTCTTCTCGTAGGATTGGTGGGGCGTCTTCGTGCGGAGGAGGTACGACAACCGTTACATTTAGCACTGCAAACGTTAAGTCAATAAAAATAGAATACTTATCAGGAAGAAGTCTTATTCATGTCCCCTCTGGGGCATGCACTAATACTGTATCTTCTAATTCGGTAAATCCTAGGGACCAACTAATAACAATAGGTTCAATAACTGGCTGTGGTGTGTTACCCGTAACTTTATTAGATTATAAAGTAGAATGCAAATCGGATGTGCCGCAGATATCATGGTCAACGGCATCCGAGCAAAACAACAATTTCTTTTCAATTGAAAGATCTATTGATGGAGAAGTTTTTCATACTATAGGAATAGTAAATAGCCTAGGAAATTCCTCAATGATTCAATCGTATAGTTATGTTGATCAAAATCCATTACAAGGCTTTACTTATTACAGAATATCTCAAACAGATTTAAATAATACAGTCACAAATTTTGAAATTAAGCCATACACAAAAAACTGCTCGGATATTCCTTTTGATATTGTTGCACTATCAAATCCTTTTGAAAACACCTTAAGTTTAAATTTAAAATACAATACATCGTCAATCATTACTCTATTTATACATGATAATCTTGGGCAAATAGTCAAAACTATTTTTGATAATAAAATAATGGAAGGCGAAACTTCTAAAATTTCTATAAATACAGATGATTTATCTCAATCCGTTTATTATTTATCTGGTAAAGTAAATAATGAACCGTTTAGTTTGAAACTAATAAAAATTAAGAATTAAATTTTATCAATAGTATCTCTGTGCTTCATCGCCCAGATTAATAAACTATTGGTCACTTGATCTAAACCTAGTTTTTTCGAAATTCTCGACCGATTGTTATCCACTGACTTTGCTGTAATAAATAGTAGCTCGGCAATTTCTTTAGAGGTAAAGTTTTTACAAACTAATTTCAACGTTTTTAATTCAGTAGATGTCAGTTCTTTTAATTGTAGCTCTACTTTATCAATTTCTTTATTTGACTCAAAAATTTCATTTTGAATATCTTTCAGAGATTCGCTCCAATAAAAGTTATTATTTAAAACCGTCTTTATCGCGTCTACAACTTCAAATGTGGAATTGTCTTTTATTAAGTAACTTTTGACTCCATTTTCTTTTGCTTTTTCAAGCAAAGATTTTTCTTTATACATGGTTAAGATAATAACCTTTGTGGAAAGGTTATTTAATTTTATTTTTTTACAGAGTTCAAGCCCGTCAATACCAGGCATATTAATATCTAATATTGCTATTTCCGGATTTTCTTTTTCAATAATCTCCCAAGCTTTAATGCCATTATCCGCTTCAAATAACATTGAATTTGTAATGCCACTTTGAATGACATTGCAAAGTCCTATTCTAAAAATTGGATGATCGTCTGCAACTAGTATTTTAAGATTTGTCATTGACAAGTATGGTTAGTTTTATCCCTTTATTATTTTCATTATTAGCAATCGTTACTTCTGCATTAATAAGTGAGGCTCTTTGATTTATGTTTTTAAAGCCTAAACCTTTTTGTTCCATATTTTTTTTGAAACCAATTCCGTTATCAAAATATGTTATTTGTGTTTTCTTATCATTGATGTTTTCAATTTCTAATCTAATAGCAACTGCACCTGAATACTTAATGCTGTTATGAATACATTCTTGTATAATTCTTAAAATATGTGTTTTAGTGTTTAATTCAAAATTATCAATTTTATTATCAATTTCATAACTACAAATAATGCCGGTTTGCTGTTCAGTAATTTTAAATAAATTATCAATAAATTCTTGAAACCTTAAATGTTTTAAAGTAGATGGAAATAAATCACGAGATATTTTGCGAGTTTTTTCAAGCAAACTCATTAAATCCTGATCTATTTCAAACGTGTTTTGATCGGTTGTAATTGAATTTTTTATTAATTTCTGCCTTACCATGGTTATTCCTAAGCCTAAATCATCGTGTAAGTCCATTGCAATGCGCTCTCGTTCCTGGTCAATATCATTGATTAGCTGACTTGCATAAATTTCTTTTTGCTTTTTCACTCGCCTTTCTAAAATATAAAAACCAAAAACAGTAGATAATATAACAATCATGATAATCACAATCATATAGTACGTTTTATTCAGATTATAAATTTCATTCTCTTTTTTTAGTAATGTATTTTCGTTTTGTTGTTTTTGGAGTTTCTTTTCTTTTTCAGCCAATTGATTTTTAAATATTAACTCGTTTACCACTTTATTATTAGAGGCTTTATCAATACTGTCTTTTTGGTTAATGTATTTTTTCTTCATCATCAAGGCGTTTAAATTATCTCCAACGGCCTCGTATGCATTACTTAAGTTTTCGTAATAGGTAGGTTGAATAATTGGAACATTATTGTTTTGTGAATAAGCCATAGCTTCTTTAGAAATAGCTATGGCCTTTTTGTAATCTTTTGTATCTAAAAATATTCTGGCTATTTGAATGTAAACGTTTATGGATTCAAAAGTGAGTTTTCGTTCAGTTACAGTTTTTATAGCTAATGCTGAGTATTTATTTAAATTTAATTTATCTCCAAGTTTTGAATAACAATAGGCAGAGTTTAAATACATATATGATATTTCGTAATAGAAATTGGTGTTTTCGTAAAAAATTAAATTTTCTTGATAAATGGCTAAAGCCTCTTTTATTTTATTTTCTTGTAAATAAAGTACGGCAATATTACTATTGATATTTGCAGCAAGTTTTTTGTTATTTATTGTTTTTGCAATTTTAACTGCAGTTGTAAATTCCTTTTTTGCGTCTTCTAATCTTCCTAATGTTTGGTATTCTCCTCCTATATTATTTCTACTATTGGCTTCATAGTATAAATCTTTTTTTTGAATCGAATAATTAAGTGCTTTGTACATTTTATTCAAACAAGAATCATGTCGTAATTCAGATTGATAAATTTGCCCAAGAGCCATGTTTAAAATTATTTGTGCCGTGGTATCATCAGGTTCCTTTAATTCTTTTTCGGCATACAATTTTTTAGCACGTTTAAAATCTCCCTTATCAATCCAAATATAGCTGCGTTTTAAATCAATTAAGTTTTTTAATTTTCTGTCAGGATATCTTTTTAGAATTGAAAGTGCAGAATCATAATAAGCATTTGTTTTATTGAAATCTGTTCTAAAATAGTAATAGGTGCCAATGATGTGTAATACATCTGCTTTCTTCTGGGGCGATTTAAGATTATTAGCAATCTGAGTTAGCTTTGAAGCTATATTAAAAAATGAGACCGTGTCATAACTTGACAAAGTTTGCAAGCTGTCCCTTAGCTTTTGGTAATTGTTATTTAGATTTTGTGCCGACAAAACCGAACAGCAAAAAAGAAAAATTAGTACTATGGAAATAATTTTTTTCATTCTAATCGATCACTAAACTGTTATAATAAAGTTATAAATTTTTTAAAAAAATAGTCAAAAATCTCGAATAACTAAAATTTACCTTAGCTATCACTCCTATTTATTTTTTAAATTAACTTAAGTCGCAAACTAAAATTAGTCAACACATCATATAAATCAATAAATGTTGTGTCTTTTTTTTAAAAGAAAGTTATACTAACACAAATCTGTTTAAAACATCGCTTATGGTTTAATTTACTCGTCTATTTCTAAAGTAACTTCGTGTAATTAAAAAATAAGCTCTATGATGTCATTCATT
>CAMDMY010000143.1 GCA_945902775.1 Chryseobacterium gleum
AAATACTCTTCTACATGCTCATTTTCGCTGAAAAAGCGAAACGCAATTACGAAGAAATTTACAGCTACTACTATAAAATAATCAATTAGAAGCCCCTTGTAATCATTTAATATTTCATTTCCAAAATTTAGTATTCCACTATTTCCCCAGAAGTTTTAGTCTTGATCCCAAAAAAACGATTGCCTCAGCCTCAGTCCTCAAAAAAAAAAGGATAGACTTTTAATCATTAAACCTAACACTAAAATATGATGATATAAGTTCTCGAATACATCTACCCGATATATTTCATAATAAATAAAAAAAGAATTGGAATTATCAACAACAACCACGATTTAGGATTCGCGAAATTAACAGTCCACCCCATCATAGGATTCCGTTTAGGAGGCAAAAGCCTAGGATCTTCCCTATTGAAGTAAAACATTCCTAATTTCCAATTAGATGGGTCATTGTGCCATAAATCATAATTATCTTTTGATGAATTCTTGTTATCTTCCATTTTAATAAATATTAAATAATTCGATCTTTTTTCACAAAAATAGTTAGCCACGCTGCTCTACCCAACCTTAAAATCAATGGTTGAAGTGATAACATTGTAGTCGTTAGAATAAAAATAAAAAATAAAAAATTAACTTCTAAATACAAATAAAAAAAAGAAGTAATCGCTATTGTAATAATCACTACCAAAGGATAACTCATCCATATCGAGCCATAATAAAATCCGGGTTCAATTTGAAAATCTTGATTACATTTTTCACATCTCTCATACATCAATAAACACCGTTTAAGATGATACGGATTCTTGTCAACAAACAAATCACCCTCTTGACATTTTGGACATTTTAATTTTAAAACACTATATACTATCGTTCCTTTTTTCAATGAATCTTAATTATTTTAACATATGATTTTAAAACTTCTGGCAAGATACAAATCTAAACTTATTAATTAATCATTCAAGATCAAACATTAAACATCAAAAAATCACTATCTTCGCGCACAATTAAAAATTCGCACTATTTCACATGAAAAACGCAGCAGAAATCGAGAAAAGAAGAACATTTGGAATTATTTCTCACCCCGATGCAGGAAAAACAACACTAACTGAAAAATTGTTGCTTTTTGGAGGAGCAATCCAATCTGCAGGGGCTGTAAAAAACAATAAAATCAAAAAAACAGCGACTTCAGATTTTATGGAGATTGAAAAACAAAGAGGAATCTCAGTTGCTACTTCTGTAATGGCTTTCGAATATGCTGGAAAACAAGTAAATATATTAGACACTCCTGGTCACAAGGATTTCGCCGAAGACACTTTCAGAACTTTAACTGCAGTTGATAGTGTTATTTTAGTTATTGACAGTGCAAGTGGTGTTGAATCTCAAACAGAAAAATTAATGGAAGTTTGCCGTATGCGTAAAACTCCAGTTATCATCTTTATCAATAAAATGGATAGAGAAGGTAAATATGTTTTCGATTTATTAGATGAATTAGAATCTACGCTCGACATTAAAGTTCGACCGCTTACTTGGCCAGTTGGAATGGGAGATCGTTTTAAAGGTGTTTATAATATTTATGACAAAAGTTTAAATCTTTTTCAGGCAAATAAAACTAAAATAGCTACTGAAGTGGTAGAAATCACAGATGTAAACGACCCTCAATTAGATGAAATCGTAGGAAAAGCACCTGCGGATGAATTGAGAGAAGAACTAGAAATCGTTGAAGGTATTTATGACCAATTCGATAGAGAAGCCTATTTGAAAGGAGACATTGCTCCTGTTTTCTTCGGTTCAGCAGTAAATAATTTTGGTGTAAAAGAATTATTAGATACTTTCTGTAGAATTTCACCTTCACCTCGTGGAAGAGATACTGACTTGCGCTTTATTAATCCAGAAGATGATAAATTTTCAGGATTCGTCTTTAAGATACATGCCAATTTAGACCCAAAACATAGAGATCGAATTGCCTTTTTAAGAATTGTTTCTGGAAAATTTGAACGTAATACGTTTTACAATCACGTTCGTTTGGATAAAAAAATGAAATTCCCAAACCCAACTTCATTTATGGCACAAGACAAAAGTGTGATTGATGAAGCATATCCAGGTGATGTTATAGGTTTATATGATACAGGAAGTTTTAAAATTGGAGATACTTTAAATGAAGGTGAAAAATTTATGTACAAGGGAATTCCAAGTTTCTCTCCTGAAATTTTCCAGGAATTAGAAAATTTAGATCCTTTAAAATCAAAACAATTAGAGAAAGGTATTAGACAACTAATGGACGAAGGGGTTGCTCAATTATTTATTCAACAACCAGGAAATCGTAAAATTGTTGGAACAGTTGGACAACTTCAATTTGAAGTTATTGCTTACCGATTAGAACACGAATATGGTGCTAATTGTCGTTTCGTTCCTAAAAATTATTTCAAAGCTTGCTGGTTAACAACGGATAATCAAGAGCAAATGACTCAATTCATGCGTGCTAAAGGAAATTATTTAGCTAAAGACAAAGATGATAATTGGGTTTTCTTGGCTGAAACTTCTTTCCTATTAGCTATGGCAGAGCAGGATTATCCAGATATCACTTTTCATAAGACTTCTGAGTTTAAACTGGAGGTTTAGGTAGGAGTTGGGTATTAGATTTTAGGAATTAGGTTTTAGGTCTAGGTAGGTTAGAATTTGAAAAAAAGTATTAATGAATATGTAATTAAAAAATGTGAACGTGTTTTGTTTTAAGGGTTGTAACCTACACAATCCAACACCTAAAACCAAACACCCAACACCCAAAAAGTATGATTTCAATAGACGGTTTAGCAGTAGAATTTAGTGGTACGACTCTTTTTAGTGATGTTTCATTCGTAATTAACGAAAATGATAAAATTGCTTTAATGGGGAAAAATGGAGCTGGAAAATCTACTCTTCTTAAAATATTATCTGGACTAACAACTCCAACTAGAGGAAGCGTTTCTGCTCCTAAAGAATATATTATCGCTTATCTTCCTCAGCATTTATTGACTGAAGATGAATGCACAGTTTTTGACGAAACATCCAAAGCTTTCAAATCCATCTTTGCTATGAAAGATGAAATAGAAGCATTGAATCAAGAATTAACCGTTCGAACTGATTATGAATCAGACGAATACATGAAAATCATTGAACGTGTTTCAGAAGTAAGTGAAGCATTCTACATGATTGAAGAAGTTAATTATGAAGCTGAAGTTGAAAAAGTACTTTTCGGCCTTGGTTTCGTTAGAGAAGATTTCATTCGTCCGACATCAGAATTCAGTGGAGGATGGAGAATGAGAATAGAATTAGCTAAAATCTTACTTCAAAAACCTGATTTGATTCTTTTAGATGAGCCGACAAATCACATGGATATTGAATCTATTCAATGGTTAGAAGACTTTTTAGTAAATAACGCGAAAGCGGTAGTAGTTATTTCTCACGATAGAGCCTTTGTTGATAATATTACAACTCGAACGATAGAAGTAACAATGGGACGTATTTACGATTACAAAGCGAAATATTCTCATTACCTTGAACTTAGAAAAGAAAGAAGAGAACAACAACAAAAACAATACGACGAACAACAAAAATTTATAGCAGAACAAACTGATTTTATTGAACGTTTCAAAGGAACTTTCTCCAAAACATTAGTCGTTCAATCGCGTGTTAAAATGCTCGAAAAACTTAAAATTGTTGAAGTAGACGAAGTTGATTCCTCTGCTTTGAGACTGAAGTTCCCTCCTGCTCCTCGTTCTGGAAATTATCCATTGATAGTAAACGAATTATCAAAAAAGTACGATGAACATGTGGTTTTTAAAGATGCTTCATTAACGATTGAAAGAGGTCAGAAAGTTGCGTTTGTTGGAAAAAATGGTGAAGGTAAATCTACCATGATAAAAGCCATCATGAAACAAATCGATTTTGAAGGTTCTTTGGAATTAGGTCACAATATTCAAATAGGCTATTTTGCTCAAAATCAAGCTGCTTTATTAGACGAAAGTTTAACCATTTTTGAAACTATCGATCACATTGCTGTTGGAGATATTCGAACAAAAGTGAAAGATATCTTAGGAGCGTTTATGTTTGGAGGGGAAACAAGTACTAAAAAAGTAAAAGTACTTTCAGGAGGAGAAAAAACACGTTTAGCAATGATCAAACTATTGCTAGAACCTGTAAATCTTCTGATTCTAGATGAGCCAACTAATCATCTTGATATGAAAACTAAAGACATCATTAAAGATGCATTAAAAGCTTTTGATGGAACATTGATTTTAGTTTCTCATGATAGAGATTTCTTAGACGGTTTAGCCACGAAAGTTTTCGAATTTGGAAACAAAAGAGTGGTTGAACATTTTGAAGATATTAAAGGTTTCTTGGAAAAGAAAAAAATGGATAATTTGAAAGAGATTGACAGAAAAAATTAATATAGTATAGGGTTTAAACCCTATACTATATTAATTAAACATAAAATTAATAA
>CAMDMY010000144.1 GCA_945902775.1 Chryseobacterium gleum
GTTGAGGTTTTATCAAAATTTACAAACCCTACAGATAAAGAGACCGCTGTATTTTTTAGTGATGGAGCATCTGCTATACTTTTAGGTAAGGTAGATAGAGGTTTAGGGTTTGTAAATTCTAAATTTCTAACCGATTCGTCTACTTATGAATCAGTCAGAATGAGGGGGGGAGGATCTTCTTTTCCAATTGCAAATCGCACAGATGATTCTAAGATTTTATATGCAGAACAAAATGGGTTGGCTACATGGAAACAGGCAGTCTCCAACTTCCCAATTGTAATAAGGAAATTATTAGAGAAAGAAGAACTAGATATAAACGAAATAGATTTTTTTATTTTTCATCAAGCGAATGGTTTTTTAATTGACTATCTTCTAAAAAAAATGAAAATACCATTAGAAAAAACGTACACGAATGTTGAAGAAATAGGAAATACTGGTTCAGCAAGTATTGGAATCGCTTTAAGTGAAGCTTTTTCAAAAGGACTGATAAAAAAAGATAGTAAATTATTAATTGCTGGAATTGGAGCAGGATTCAATTTTGGAGCGTGCTTATTTAAATTTTAAAATAAAACTATTTTAATATGACAAATTTAAAAATGAACTCTATTTTTTTAATTGAGTTAATAAATGAGATTTCAGTAAAAGATAGATTACAATCGAAAAAGATTAAAGAGAATATTGATTATTTAAATGAAACTCATCCTGATCAATTAAATGAACTCGTAAATTTAATTGAGAATTATTTTCAAAATTTAAATCTTTCTAGTCAAAGGGTATCAGAAGATTATTTAAAAATGATCAAGGATATGAGGACTGAAGGAGTCTATTTCTATCGACATGGTAAATATAGATGTGATAATCAAAAAATAGCAGATGAATATGTTTATTCAAAGCCAGATGTAATGTCATATTATATGAATGCTTTGTTAGTATCACAAATAATGTGGAAGCATCATTTTAATATTTTTATGTTTTTCCAAAATAAACTAAAAACGATATTAAACAATAAGTCAAAATTGAAAATTCTAGATATTGGACCAGGCCATGGTTTTTTCTCTTACTTAACAAAAAAAGAATTTTCAGAGTATGAAAAAATAGACATTGTAGATATTAGTGAAACGTCTTTGGAAATGACAAAAAAAATAATTGGTTTTGATGAAGGAAAAATAAATTATTTTAAAAAAGATATTTTTGATTATGATGACATTAACAAGTATGACTTTATAGTTTTAGGCGAAGTTTTAGAGCATTTAGATGATCCGAAACAAATACTAAAGAAGTTATCAAAGTTATTAACTCCTGGAGGAGTATTATGGTTAACTACTCCTACGAATGCTCCGGCTTTGGATCATGTGTATTTGTTTAAAACCAAAGAAGATGTTGTTGATTTAGTTCAAGATACAGGTTTGAAAATTGTAGATTCTTGTAACTTCTTTTCAGAAGATATGGAAGAAAGTATAGCACTTGAACGTAAGATAACCAATTTAGTAGGTTTGTTTTGTAAAAAATAATTAAAATGAAGAAATACATTGATATTAATATTGGGGATGTCGAAACGCTTGTTCATACGATAACAAAAGAAGATATTCAAAAGTTTGTTGATTTAACAGGTGATGATAATAGATTACATGTAGATGAAAAATTTGCAAGTACAACTCATTTTAAAAAACCTGTAGTTCATGGAATGCTAGGTGCCTCATTTATTTCAACTATTATAGGGACAAAACTTCCTGGAGATGGAGCTCTTTGGTTTTCTCAATCGTTAGAATTTTTATTACCTGTTAGAATTGGAGATGTATTAACGATAAAAGCGGAGGTTCTTAAAAAGAATGATAGGGAACAAATAATTGAACTGAAAACAGATATTTTTAATCAAAACCGACAAATTGTAACTAAAGGGATTTCGAAAGTGAAAGTGATTGAGCCTGATGAAGACGCTGAAATTGAATCAGTAAATGATAGTTATAAGACAGCCTTGGTTATAGGTGGAACAGGAGGGATTGGTAAGGCTACATGTATCCAGTTAGCAAAAGATGGTTTTAATGTTATTATTCATTACAATAATAATAAAAAGGTAGCTGAACAAATAAAAAACGAGATTGAATCTTTGGGTCAGAAAGCAAGTTGTATTTCGGCCAATATTTTAGACGAAAACGAAATAAAAGAGTTGTTGTCTAAATCCAATAGAACGTTTGGTAAAATTGATGTTATAGTTAACTGTGCAGCGGTGGTTATTCCAACTATTAAATTTATGGATTTAGTTTGGGATGATTATTCCAAACAAATGGATATAAGTATAAAATCTATTTTTAATATTATTCAGGCTATCCTTCCAAGTATGATCGAAAATGGCTATGGGAAAATTATTAATATTGGAAGTTTATCGACGGAAAAACCTAATTCAGATTGGTCTCATTATATTACGGCTAAATCAGCATTGATAGGATTAACTAAATCATTAGCATTTGAATTAGGTCCTAAAGGTATTCGTGTAAATATGGTTACTCCAAGTTTAGTTAATACGGATTTAACTTCAGATATTCCTGAAAAAATCAAATTGTTAACCGCATCTCAAACACCATTAAGAAGGTTAGCTTTAGTTAGAGATGTAGCAAATACAATAAGTTTTTTAGCCTCAGATAAATCTGATTTCCTAACAGGTGAGAATATTAGAGTAAATGGAGGACAAGTAATGATTTAACTATAAAAATGGAAAATCTAAAGTATACTGAAATATTAAAATTAAATAAAGGCTTAAAGGAAATAAATAAGTCAGAGGTATATGAAATAGGTATACTTTCTAATGTTACGATTAATTCTTTTAAAGAAATTTTAGAGTATAGCTGTTTGTCACATCAAATTAACCCAGTAATTAGTATTGGGAATTTTGATAATATCATTCAAGATAGTTTTAGTTTCAGCAGTAATAAATTGGTGATCGTTTTTTATGATATATTAAACATTGTTGATCAAGTTTCTGATTTTTTTGAAGATATTAGTGATGAAAAATTAAATGATTTAAAGCTGAAGTTCTTTAATGAATTTGATATGATTTTTGAAAACTTAAAAGATACCCCATCCGTTATTTTTAATTTATTTTCTTCAGCTTATTATACTATAAATTCGACTAAACAAATAAAAATTCAAAGATTTGTTGAAGATCTAAATCATTATGTAGAGAAAAATAAAACGTTGAATGTTACTACTATCGATCTTGATCAAATATTTAAACAGATAGGAGTAAATCAGGCAATTGATTTTAGATTTTATCGCTCTTCAAAGGCTCCTTATACTTTTTCGTTTTTTAAATATTATGCATTAAATATTGAGCATACACTATTGAAAAATACGGGAAAACTGAAAAAAGCGATCGTTTTTGATTGTGATAATACACTTTGGAAAGGTATAATAGGAGAAGATGGTATTGATGGAATTGACATGTCTCAAGGCACAAAGGATGGCGCTATTTTTCAAATGATTCATAAGATTGCTCTTTTCTTAAATAAAAGAGGAGTTTTAGTATGTATTTGCAGTAAAAATAATGAGTTGGATGTTTTGAATGTGTTTGAAAATCATCCAGATATGTTATTGAAAAAAGAATATATAATAGTAAAGAAAATTAATTGGATTGATAAACCAACAAATCTAAAAGAAATTGCTTTAGAATTAAATATTGGAATCGACAGTTTTATATTTGTTGATGATTCTGATTTTGAGATAAACTTAATGAAGGATCAATTACCCGAAGTTTTATCTGTTCAGGTGCCAAAGAATATTGCCGAATATTCAGAGTTACTTTTGAAAAAATGTTATACCTATTTTGATTTAGACTTGAATGAGGAAAAATTAAATAGAACCGAGCTATATATTCAACAAGCTCAGAGGTTAGAGACTAAAAAAGCTCATTCTTCTATGACTGATTATTTAAGGTCATTAGAAATGGAAGTGACTATTTCTTTAAATGATATTTCAAATATTGAAAGAATTACTCAATTAACTCAAAAAACAAATCAATTTAATCTCACAACGTTTAGATATACTGAAAGTCAAATTAATCATTTTATTGAAAGCCAAAATACAACGATTTATAGTTTTAGGGTTAAAGATAAGTTTGGAGATAATGGATTAACAGGAATTTGTATTATAAAAGGGGATGATGAGAATAAAGATACTTCTATTATCGATACTTTTTTAATGAGTTGCAGAGTGATAGGTAGAGATATTGAGTTTGCTTTTATGAACTATATTCTTAATGATCTTTCAAAAAAAGGAGTTCAAAGGGTTGTCGCAAATTATTATCCTACAGCAAAAAACAAACAAGTAAATGATTTCTATTTGAAATGTGGATTTGAAATAAATGAGAATAAAACAGAGAGTATTTCTTACTCATTAAATATTATTAATTTTACACCTAATAGGACTATTGATTATATAAAAATAAATTAAATATGTTAGATA
>CAMDMY010000145.1 GCA_945902775.1 Chryseobacterium gleum
AGTCACTCAATGATTTTATATGGAGAAGATCGTATCACTCCTGCAAAAAAAGTCGCTATGGCTTTGGTGGAATTAATCAATCGAAAATACCCAAAAGATACGATAGACATTATCGTGTTCGGTAACGAAGCATGGCCAATTAAAGTAAAAGATTTACCTTATTTAAAAGTCGGACCTTATCATACAAATACAGTTGCAGGCTTAGAGTTGGCAATGGATATTTTGCGAAGAAAACGAAATACAAATAAACAAATCTTCATGATTACAGACGGTAAACCAAGTTGTGTTAGATTACCTAATGGTGAATTTTACAAAAACAGCAACGGTTTAGATGAAATGATAGTAGGGCAATGCCTAAACAAAGCAGCACAAGCCCGAAAATTAAAAATTCCGATTACCACATTTATGATTGCACAAGATCCATATTTGAGACAATTTGTAGAATTGTTTACTGCGCAAAACAAAGGGAAAGCTTTCCTAACTGGTCTATCTGGTTTGGGTCAAATGATCTTTGAAGATTACGAAAAAAACAGAGTAAAAAGAATTTGATAAACGTATTAAAACAGACAAAATGAAAAAAGAAATTACTTTCAAAGAATTAAAAGATTCAGGATACAAAGATCAAACTATCAACGAGGAGATGCAAGCAAATCTTTCGAGGAAAATTAAATCAAAAGAACCCGTTTTTGAAGGTTTGTGGGGATACGAAAATACAGTTGTTCCACAATTAAAAAAAGCCATTCTTGCTGGACATCACATCAATTTACTCGGATTAAGAGGTCAAGCAAAAACGAGAATTGCCCGTAATATGATTGAATTATTGGACGAATATATGCCAATAGTAAAAGGTTCTGAAATCAATGATAGTCCTTTTCATCCAATTTCTAAGTACAGCAGAGATTTATTGGCTGAAAAAGCAGATGAAACACCTATTTCTTGGGTACATCGTTCGGAACGATTTTTTGAAAAATTAGCGACTCCAGATGTAAATGTATCCGATTTGATTGGAGATATCGATCCAATTAAAGCTGCTACTTTAAAATTACCCTATTCAGACGAACGAGTTTTACATTATGGAATGATTCCACGTGCGAACCGTTGTATTTTTGTTCTAAACGAACTTCCTGATTTACAAGCGAGAATACAAGTATCCTTGTTCAATATTTTACAAGAAGGAGACATACAAATTCGTGGTTTTCAATTGCGAATGCCGCTAGATATTCAATTTATATTTACAGCGAATCCAGAAGATTATACTAATAGAGGGAGTATTGTAACTCCATTAAAAGATCGAATCGGATCACAGATTTTCACACATTATCCAAAGTCAATTGAATTAGCTAGAAAAATTACAGAACAGGAAGCGAAAATTTCGGATAACGACAAAGAAAATATTACAATTTGTAGTTCTGTAAGAGATTTATTAGAACAAGTTGCTTTTGAGGCGCGTAACAGCGAATATGTAGATGCTAAAAGTGGAGTAAGTGCACGTTTAACAATTAGTGCAATGGAAAACCTAATAGCGGCCGCAAAATTGCGATTAATTGAAACAGGAGCAGAAAAAACAGCAATTCGTTTGGTTGATTTTGTTTCGATCATTCCATCCATCACTGGAAAAATCGAACTAGTATACGAAGGAGAACAGGAGGGAGCTGCAGAAGTTGCTAAAATGTTGATCGATCAAGCAATTGTCACTGAATTTGAGAAAATATTCCCGCTTATACCAAAATTGGAAAAAGAAGGAGTGAAAACAACTTATTCAGATATTATAAATTGGTTCGAAAAAAATGTTCTAGAATTAAATTATACAGATACAGATGCTGAATTCAATAATGCACTCAACCAGATTAAGCCATTATGTAAATTAGTAGATGAATACAACCCAAATTTAGAAGAACAAGATCGCTTGTTTTTTATGGAAATTGTCATCTGGAGTTTATCAATTAATAATAAACTGGATAAAACGGAAAGCGAAAAAGCATTTTCATTTGATTCAACAGGTTTAAACAAGCACTATTTCGGTAATAATTAAAAAAAGTATTGAATTACTGTAATAGCGCCTTTGGGATTCCGAAGGCGCTTTGGTTCATAATAATTGATTATATTAGTAAACAATTTTCAGCAGATTAATTCAAAAAATAAAAATTGCGGGCTAAATGTTGGCTAACTTTTAAATTAAAAAAGTGTAACCGATTATAAAACAATCAATTACACTTTTTAAAATTAGTTAATAGTGGAGTCGGAGGGGATCGAACCCTCGTCCAAACGACGAATTAACAAGCTTTCTACATGTTTATTTCTTGATTAATTTTCGATCGATACCACGAGCAAGAACACCCAAAATACCAACTTATCTTCTTGAGTTTTCATCGTTACCACGAAGCGGGGCAACGCCTATTCCAAAATTTTGAACTCCCGATTTCCAAACCTAATGGACAGAGGTCTGAAGGAAGTACTCGTTCCGCTTACTATACTTCAGCAGGAATGAAGCTTTATTTGTCTAACAAATTAAGCAGCAAGTGCGTATGACGTGTTGTCAATTAAATTTTGAGGCAAGATATTAAAGAGCTTCACCTCAACGCTCTACATGCTTACACTTGACAACCGCTATCGCTGTCAAATCCAATACGACCCCAAAGAACTAGTACAAATATAAGTGGAAATTATGGATTTTTAATTTTTGATGATTGATTTAATAAAAAAATCCTATTTGTTTAAACAAATAGGATTTTAAAAACTATTAATAGTCAAATGATTTAAAATTCATCATCGTCGTCTTCTTCAAATTGAGAATTACTTTTTTTACCTCCAGCAGGTCTCCAATCATCCATATCGTCATCTAAGTCATAACGAGGAGTCTTGCCACTTTTTTTATAAGCTTCCATTGAACCATTTTTTTTCTTTTTCTCAGCTTTCTTAGGTTTTTCAGAACCTTGAGAAGCTAATTTAGTGAAATCTTCAGGTGTTAAAGCTGAAGTGTTAACTTGAGGTCTAGATGGAGCTGAAGATGGTCTAGATGGTGTGTCATTTCTCTGAAAAGGCTTACGTTCACCGTTACCTGCAAAAGGAGGCCTTGCGCCTTGTTCTCTTGGTGGTCTACTTTCACGTGGTTCAGCTTCTTTTACCGATATTGGTCGGCCATTGAATTGATAATTATCTAACGCAGAAATCGCGTTTCTCGCTTCTGTTTGATCCTCCATCTCAACAAAACCAAATCCTCTAGATTTTCCTGTTTCGCGGTCCGTAGCAACGGAAGCCTTTAGTACTTTGCCATACTGTTCAAAAGTACTTTTTAATTGCTCACTCGTAACACCAAAGTCTAATTTGGCTACAAAAATACTTGTCATAATTTTAAAAATAGCACCAGTTTCCTGGATGTGTCAATTTTTTAAAGGTTAAAAACTATAATTATCAGTTACGAAAATAAACATTTTTTAAATACAACCAAATTTAAGAACTTATTTTTATTCATTAAAAATAAAGGTGTTACAAATCGACATTAAAAAAAAGAGATTTCAAATATAAAAAGATTGAAATCAAACTGTTTGAAAAGGTTGACGATGCAACAAAGACCTACTCAATGTTAGTTCATCTGCATATTGAAGTTCAGCACCAACCGAAACACCTCTCGATAAAGTAGTTACTTCAATTGAAAAAGGAACAATCTTCTTATAAAGATAATAATTTGTTGTATCTCCCTCCATTGTAGCGCTCAGCGCAAAAATAATTTCTTTAGTCTTCTCATTTTTTAATTTTTCAATCAAAGTGGTGATATTTAAATCCCCTGGTCCAATGCCATCCATTGGTGAAATAATTCCTCCTAAAACATGATAAATACCATTGTATGATTCTGTTGCCTCAATAGCTAATACATCACGAATGTCTTCCACTACACAAATCTGCTCTTTGTTCCTTTTTGGATTTGAACAAATAGTACACAATTCTAAGTCTGAAACATTTCCACAAGAAGAACATTTTTTCACATTAATTTTCATCGAAGTAAATGAATTAGAGAATCGTTCTATTTCAGCTTCAGAACGATTTAATAAATTTAACACCAATCGTAATGCTGTCCGCTTGCCAATTCCAGGTAATGATGATAATTGTTCAACGGCTTCTTCTATATATTTTGAGGGGATATTCATGATTGCAAATTTACTATATTAGTCTTAAAGACACAAGACTGCAAGATGAAAGACTTAATTATTTTCAAAGTTGAAAATAAGTCTTTTGGTCTTGAATCTTAAAATCTTGAATCTATTTAACTCTTTTTTTATTAATTTTGAAATATGTTAAGCGATAAAATAGCGTTCGATCTTTTCGGACTTCATCTCCTTGAGCCTATGGCGTTGATAACTAATTGGATAATGTCAGCTTTTAGTTTATTC
>CAMDMY010000146.1 GCA_945902775.1 Chryseobacterium gleum
AATTAGCCTGAATTCTTATGCTCAAACAGACCACTTTCAATGTGGTTTAGATCAACGTTTAAGAGAGCTTTATGCTGCTGATCCAAAATTAGAAGCTGACCAAGCAAAAATGCTTTATAATGCTCGTCATTATAAAATGGAGAAAGGGGAGAAAGCTACAGTATATACTATCCCGGTTGTTTTTCATATTATCCATCAGTATGGAGAGGAAAATATTTCTGATGCTCAGGTAATAAATCAAGTTGCGATTTTAAATCGTGATTATAGATTGAAAAATGACGATACGGTAGATATTGTTAATGAGTTTAAAAATGTTAAATCAGACGTTAATATTGAATTTAAGCTAGCTACTAAAGACCCATGGGGTAATTGTACAAATGGAATCGAACATATTTATAGTCATGAGTCTACAAATGGAGATGATAATGCCAAATTAAATGGTTGGAATAGAAATCAATACTTAAATGTATGGGTAGTTGCTAAAATGGAAGGTTCTGTTGCAGGATATGCTTTTTACCCTTCTTCTGTAACTGGTTCTGGATTTTTGAAAGATGGAATTATTATTTTAAATGCACACATTGGATCTATCGGTACAGGTTCTTCTTATAATTCGAGAGCATTAACGCATGAAATTGGACATTGGTTAGGTTTACCTCACACTTGGGGTGATAACAATGATCCAGGGAATGCTTGTGGAGATGAAGGTATTAATGATACGCCAGTTACAAAAGGATCTAGTTTATCATGTAATAAAAATGCAGCAAAAATCTGTACAAATACTGTAATGGATTCAGTTTATACATTTAATTCTCTTGTTCTTACATCTGGACAAATTGACCCAACTAAAATTCCTGTTGTTGCTGCTAAATATGGTGCTTTTAAATCTGTTGGGTTATCATTAAATCCTATTGATGCAGCAAGATTTTCATACAATGGATGGACAACTGGTGCTACTGATGCAGATAATAATTATGCAAATTTAACTGGGGCAATTGACCTTACTAAATATTATGAAGTTAAAATCTCTCCAAATTTTGCTGGAAACATAGATTTTAAAAAATTAACATTTGATGTTCAACGTTCTGGTACAGGACCAAGATCGTATGCTGTTAGATCAAGTATCGATAATTTCGCTTCTAATTTAACTGATTCTATTGGTGCTTCTAATACTGATTTAAGTTTACATTCAAATTCATTCTTTATTAAAAATGATGTTGCAACTAATATTTCAGGATCTAATGTTGTAATTAGAAATAATTCTTTTACAAATGTAAGAGGTGAAGTTACATTTAGAGTTTATGCTTGGAATGCGGAAGATAATTTAGGAACATTCAGTATTGATAATTTTAAAATTAGTGGAGTTGATAGAATAGTAGAGAATGTTCAAAATTATATGGAATATTCTTATTGTTCTAATATGTTTACAATTGACCAAGCGGCTTTAATGAGATTAAACTTATTATCTGATGTATCAGGAAGAAGTAATCTAATTACTCCTGCAAATCATACTGCAACTGGAATCGATGTTTTAACTCCTGTTACTTGTGTTCCTGTAGCGGATTTTAAAACTGATTTATCACAAATAGTTTTAACAGACGTAATAACGAATTCTTTTTCTGTGTGTCAAGGTTCTACGATAAATTTTACAGATGCTTCTTGGAATGCTCCTGTAACTTCTAGAACTTGGACATTTGAAGGAGGAACTCCAGAAACTTCAACAGCATCAAACGTAGCTGTAACTTATTCTACTTCTGGATACAAAAAAGTTACTTTAACTGTAACAAATTCTGCCGGTACGGATACCAAAACAATGGATAAATATATTTTTGTTTCAGATCCTTGGGGTGACTATAATGGTCCTGCTCAAAACACTTTAGATGATGATAAAATTTATTGGTTCTTAAATCAAAATTCTGATAATGATGCTAATAAATTTGAAATAGTTTCTGGAAAAGGAGTAAACAACTCAAAATGTTATGAATTGAAAAACTACAGAGACATTAATTATAATGACCCTTATAGTCCTGATTTATTATATACTAGAAGATTAGGTGGATCAAGAGATGCAATTATTACTCCATCTTACGATTTAACGCACACATCAAATGCTAATTTTTCTTTTGACTTCTCTTATGCAACTAATGGTACATTGTTAACAACAAACGGAAATAATAAAGCGGATATTCTTGAGAAAATTAATGTCTACGTTTCTAAAAACTGTGGTGAAACATGGATTAACAAAAAGACTATATCAGGTAAAGATTTGTTAATTGCTGGTTATGCCGGTGGAGCTGATTTTAAACCTACATTAGCTAGTCAATGGAAAAACATCGTTATTCCTTATACTGCATCTTTGTCAGATAAAAATGTTCGTTTTAAGATAGAATTTATCGCTTCAGACGTTTCTAATAACTTATTTGTAGACAATATCAATGTTGGTGGTGTTTTAGGTTTATTTGAGAATGAATTAAGTGATTTAGAATTAAATGTATTTCCAAATCCTTTAACTTCTGAACAGGCTTTAAATGTTTCATATACTGCAGGTGAAAACCCAGTTGTATTAACTTTAAGAGATGTTCAAGGTAAAGTAATATACACTGAGAAAATCGAAAAAACAAATGCTCATGTAAATCATTCTTTAGCTTTAAATACAAAATTGAATTCAGCTTGTTATTTCCTAGAAGTGAAATCAGGAGCTTTTTCAACTGTTAAGAAAGTGGTTGTATTGTAATTAATTTCTATATTCAACAAAAAAGCCGTTTCATTTGAGACGGCTTTTTTGTTGGATAGTATTTTATAAATCTAAATTCTTTTTAGTTTTAGTATAGAATAGAAGGAAATTCTATATTCTTCAATTTTAAAATAGTTATTTATTAAAAGTGAATTAAGATGGTATTTAAACTTTTTTAAAGATTAAATTAATTTAAAATTCTACTTGACTTTCATATTTCCAAATATCAAATTCAGCTTCGTGTTTTAAATCTTGAGGATTTGTTAAAATTTTAGACCTTCTCCATTCTCTTAAATTGATTTCAGGAAAAAAAGTATCAGCATTGAACGATTTGTTTACTTTGGTAATATACATTTCATCTACAATGTCTTTTTTCAAAGCTTCTTTGTAAATTTCTCCACCGCCAATAATAAACATTGTTCGGTCTTCTTCATTTTCATAATGTTGAAGTAATTCATCAAAAGAATGAAGCACAATACACCCTTCAGCTTTAAAATCTTTATTTCTAGTTAAAATTACATTTTCACGATTTGGAAGTGGACGGTATTTTTCAGGGATAGATTCGTAATTTTTTCTACCCATAACAACTATGTTATCAGTTGTTTTTTCTTTGAAAAATTTCATATCATTAGGTAGGTGCCACATTAAGTCATTGTTTTTACCTATCCCTCTATTTGCATCCATTGCAACTATAATCGCTATATTCATGTTAACGTCTTTAAATTAATCTGTAATTAAACAGCAACACTTGCTTTGATATGTGGGTGAGGATCGTAACCGACTAATTCAAAATCTTCTAATTTGAATTCAAAAATATCTTTCACATTCGGATTGATTTTCATAGTTGGAAGTGGTCTAAACTCACGTGTTAACAATAAATTTGTTTGTTCAATGTGATTGTTGTACAAATGCGCATCCCCCATTGTATGTATAAACTCACCAACTTCTAAATCACACACTTGCGCTATCATCATCGTTAAAAGTGCATAAGAAGCAATATTAAAAGGTACACCTAAGAAAGTATCAGCACTTCTTTGGTATAATTGGCAACTTAGTTTTCCATCCGCCACATAGAATTGAAATAAACTATGACAAGGAGGTAAAGCCATATTATCTACATCCGCAACGTTCCAAGCTGAAACCATTAAACGACGAGAATTTGGATTCGATTTAATTTGTTGAATGATATTTGAAATCTGATCAATTGTTCCACCATCTCTTGCTGGCCAGTTTCTCCATTGGTAACCATAAACTGGACCTAAATCACCATTCTCATCCGCCCATTCATCCCAAATAGATACATTGTTGTCTTTTAGATACTTAATGTTTGTATCCCCTTTTAAAAACCAAAGTAATTCAACAATAATTGAACGCAAATGCAATTTTTTTGTAGTCATACAAGGGAAACCTTCCGATAAATCGTAGCGACTTTGGTAACCAAAAACAGATAAAGTTCCTGTCCCAGTTCGGTCTCCTTTTTGAGTTCCGTTTTCTAAAATGTGCTTTAATAAATCGTGATATTGTTTCATTTGTATATTTCTATTTGAATCCTCTAAGATAGTGAATTTCTGTTTCGAGATTTTAGGATATAATTTAAAATTATAAACAATTTACATAGATTAAATTACTTTATTTAACGTAGTTTAAGTTGTTGTT
>CAMDMY010000147.1 GCA_945902775.1 Chryseobacterium gleum
TATTTTCAAGCTTTAAAAGGTCTGGGCGCTCCTGTTCGCTTGGTTTTATTACCAAAAGAAAGTCATGGCTATGCCGCAAAAGAAAATATTTTTCACCTACTTTGGGAACAAGATCAATTTTTAGAGAAATACTTGAAGAATTAGAGAACTAAACTAATATACTTATGTTAAATATGAAAAAGGCACTTTTTGTCATACCGTTTCTTATGCTTGCCAGAACATCCTTTGCGCAAAGCTTAAGCAAAACAATTGCACGCTTATCAGACACAGGTCAAACAATCAGTTATACTCCAACTTTTGGCGAAGACAATGATTACACCATTAATTCACCATCTTATACTAATAATAGTAATGGAACCATTACAGATAATGTAACAGGTTTAATGTGGCAACAAGTCGATGGTGGAGAAATGACGATTGAAAATGCTACAATATATTGTGAAAATTTAATTCTTGGTGGATTTTCGGATTGGCGTTTACCAAATCCAATTGAGAGTTTTAGTATTTTAAATCATCAAAATAACAATCCTGCCATGAACACTACATTTTTTACAGTAAGTACAGCAGAATATTGGTGGACAAATACCTATGAATTAAATTCAACAACAAAAGTTTGGTGCACAAATGCTGGTGGTGGAATAGGGAATCATCCTAAATCTGAGACAATAAGCGCTGGGGGCATTAAGAGATTTCATGTTCGCGCTGTAAGAGATATTTCCTTTCCAACTACTCTAGCCAATCATTTTACAGATAATGGAGACGGCACAATTACAGATAATTTGACGGAATTAGTTTGGCAGAAGACACCGAATATACAAACTCAAAACTGGGAAAATGCATTAGTTTATGCCGAAAACCTATCATTAACAAATCTTTCAGATTGGCGCTTGCCAAACATTAAAGAATTACAATCCTTGAATGATCAAAGTAGAACAAACCCATCGATAAACTCCTCTTTTTTCCCATCAATTGGAGTGAATAATTATTGGAGTTCGACAAGTTTACCCAATCAAACTACAAATGCTTGGTATTTGAATACACAATTTGGAATAAGTACTTATAGCACTAAAACGACTGCTAATTATGTTTTATGTGTAAGAGGAATTTCGGGAACTTTATCTAATTCTAATATTGAAAATGAGCTCAATGATATACATGTCTTTCCGAACCCATTTACTTCAGAATTATTTTTAAAAAATAATTCCAAAACCGACTATTTTGAATTAGTTAATGCTTTTGGCAAAAATATATATGCCGGAAAAGACATTGATAAACAAGATTTTTCTTCTGTTCCAAATGGAATCTATTTTTTAAAAATAAATAGTGAACAAGGAATGACACTTAAATTAATCAAAGAATAATATTTCCCCTAAAAGCAAAAACCCTAAGACATTTGATACATCTTAGGGTTTTCTGAGTCTACAGCCATATAGACTTTGCTTTTAACGTAAGCGTTTTGCGGTCTGGACGGGAAGTGAAATACATATTTTATTTATTTTTATATTTTATAAAAAATAACTTAAATCATTGAAAAACAATTAAATACTACTTAAAAAACAGTAATGTAACCTAGTATGATATTCGTATTATGTTGTCCCTTTTGTTGTCCCCAAGTTTATTTTATTATCTTTGAAACATGAGTAAAAGATATTCCTTGGATTATATAATCCGAAAAGATAAGATGAATGAAAAAGGTGAATGTCCAATCGTATTAAGATATACCTTTAATAGAAAATATTATAGAATTCCATTAGGATATTCTGTATTAATTGATGAATGGGATGATGTGAATAGAATACCCAAAACTTCATTCAAGGGTTTCAAATCAATATTTGGCTCAATGATGGAATTAAACCGAAAATTAGAATTGTTAATAGATAACGAGATTTTAAAGTTTGGAACGGCACCTTCAATTGAAAAATTAAAACTTTTATTGAAAGGAAATGAAGAATCACATAAATCTCCAGATTCACTTCTCTTAACGCCACTCATTAGAAGTTTTATAGAGAAGAAAACCGAAGACCCCCAAGTAAGACCAGCTACTTTGAGTATTTATAAAACAACATATCAGAAATGGGTAGATTATGAAAAAACAAAATCACCTTTTAAAATCAACGAATTTTCGTTTGAAGATTTGGAGATATTTCAAATAGTTCTTAAGAACCAAGGTTTGATGTTTTCTACAGTTGGAAAATACATCAAAACGATGAAGACCTTTCTCAACCACATCACATCTAATATGAATATCCCGATAGATTTATCATATAAAAAAGTCAAAGTTGAAAGAGAAGAGGAAAATAATTTTGTTGTCATATCTGAATATGAACTTGAAATAATAAGAAATTCTATTTCATACACAAGATATGAAGTTGGAGAAAATAGTATAAAATTAAATGATCGTGAACGTCTCATAGGACGAATGTTTTGGTTCATGTGTGTTACCGGAGTTAATTATATTGATATGCTAAATCTTTCTTTACATGACATTAGTTTTGAATCAAAGGAAATGCAAAAACGTGGTAGTAATGAAATACCAAAGTTGTTTATTCTTTTATCATTTAATAGACAAAAATCCACAAAACCAATTTCTTGTAATATTCCAATTCACGGACATTTAATTGAATTATTACTTGCATTAATTATTCCTGAAAGATATGGGACATTGACCGTTGGGGATGCTAGATTACCTGAAAAATTTCTGAAAATAAAATTAAAAGAAATTGTAGAACGTTGTATAAAAGATTCTGAACGATTTAAAAACAAGAACTATAAAATTTTCCCCTATTTACCTAATTCATCCTTCAACAAGGAAATAAAAAACTTGTGTGAGAAATTAGGCTTTGATGAAGCAAAAGAATTAAAACTTAAGAAAAAAGGTACTCCTTCTTTAATTAAAAGAAAATTTGATTTTATCACTGCAAGAACCGGACGAAGAACTTATATTACTAATTGCTTAAAGAAAGGTGTGAGACCTGATATATTAATGAAAACTACTGGTCATTTAAAGATGGATACTATGAGGAGATATAACTTGTACACAAATCAATCCATTAATGAGGAATTTGAACAAAAGATATTTAACAATGAAGCCTAATCTATACTTCTTTTGTAACAAAGCAACCCTAATTTCAAGCCTTATCTAAAATAATGGGCTCTGATTTGGAGAAAATGGTGGAATGTACGCTTTTAGATTACTTTGGATATGAAATAAGTCATTTTAATTCATGGACAGCTTTAAATGGGGGAAATAATTTTTTAATCTCATGTAGGTGATTTTCGCTTCAAAGGATAGGGCAGGAACAGTATTAACTTTTAAAATAACAAGATTATGAGAATAGATGAAGTAGATAAAAATTTCGGCAAATTACCACAAACGCCACAGAATTTGCCAAATGGAAATAAGATTAATAAATTATTAATAGGGGTAGCAATAACTGTAGTTTTAGGCGGTGTAATCTATTTTATTTATAAAAATCGGAAGCGTAAAAAGGATTTAGAAAAGTAATATTTTTTTAGTATTATTTAAAAAAAAAACAGTCATAACGGTTGTAATTGTTATGACTGTTTTTGGCTTTTACAAGAAAACATTAACTTAGCTTTACAACATCGCTGCCCTAATTAATGGGGGAATTATAAAGAAAGCATACGAGCATAAATCCGTGAAAAATATTTAATTCCAATTAATAAGAAAACCAATAATAAACTTATATTTGAATTACCTCTGTCCTAAATAAAGATGGAATTATAATATTCAAGATTTATCAAAAACAATTATTTTAGAAAAAAATCGTTAATTAAATCCTTTTATTAATTTTGAATGAAATCACTGAATTGTGAAATGATTATGTATTATTTAGGTTGAAAAGTTATAACTATGGAAACGGTAAAAATAGGAAATCAAGAGTGGAGTATCATTAATTTAGACAAGGATAAATTTAACAACGGTGATCCAATTCCAGAAATCCAAAATATGGAGGATTGGAATCAGGCTAGTAAAAATAAGCAACCTGCATTTTGTTATTATGATAATAATTCTGAAAATGGAGTATTATATGGTAAACTCTACAATTGGTATGCAATTATTGACCCAAGAGGTCTTGCGCCGGAAGGTTTTCGCGTACCCTCTAAACTTGATTTGGAAGAACTATTAAACACTTTAGTTGGTGGCATTGACATGAATTCAAATAATATTTCTGAATGGTCAGTTGCTGGTAAAGATTTGAAAAGAAATATCTCTGATTGGCTACCACCCGGAATTACAAAGGCTAAAATGAAAGATATATTAAAGTTTGAAAAAACAACTATTGACTCTCTCAATATTGCAGATTTAAAAATAGG
>CAMDMY010000148.1 GCA_945902775.1 Chryseobacterium gleum
TTGGTGTTGATATCAAAGCGATTGAAATTACAGAAAATAGAGAAGAATTTAGAGAGTTGATGTTGAAGATTGGAATTCCAATGGCTCCACAAAAAACAGCTAAATCTTTCTTAGAAGGAAAAGAAATCGCCCAAGAATTTGGTTTTCCATTGTGTATTAGAGCTTCATTTACATTAGGAGGAGCAGGTGCATCAATCGTTCATGATCCAAAAGAATTTGATGATTTATTAGACAGAGGTTTACAGTTATCTCCGATTCACGAGGTAATGATTGATAAAGCTTTATTAGGTTGGAAAGAATTTGAGTTAGAGTTGTTAAGAGATGCAAATGATAATGTTGTTATTATTTGTTCTATTGAGAATTTTGACCCGATGGGAATTCATACAGGTGATTCTATTACAGTTGCGCCTGCAATGACATTGTCTGATCATACATACCAACGTATGCGTGATATGGCAATCTTAATGATGCGCTCAATCGGAAATTTTGCTGGAGGTTGTAATGTTCAGTTCGCTGTTTCTCCAGATGAAAAAGAAGATATTATTGCGATTGAAATTAACCCACGCGTATCTCGTTCTTCTGCATTAGCTTCAAAAGCAACAGGTTATCCAATTGCGAAAATCGCTTCTAAATTAGCCATAGGATATCATTTAGATGAATTAAGTAATCAAATTACGAAAACAACTTCTGCTTTATTTGAGCCGACATTGGATTATGTGATTGTGAAAATACCACGTTGGAACTTCAATAAATTCCCTGGGACAGATCGTAAACTAGGACTTCAAATGAAGTCAGTAGGAGAGGTTATGGGGATTGGTCGTTCTTTCCAAGAAGCACTTCAAAAAGCGTGTCAATCGTTAGAAGTTGATAGAAATGGTTTAGGAGCTGATGGAAAAGAATTAACAAATCAGGATGAAATTCTACACAGTTTAGAATTTGCAAGTTGGAATCGATTATTCCATATTTATGATGCAATTAAATTGGGTATCCCCTTCAAAAAAATTGTTGAGAAAACAAAAATTGATATTTGGTTCTTAAAACAAATCGAAGATTTAATAAAATTAGAGCGTAAAATTGAAAAGTTTCATTTAGGTTCAATGCCTAAAGAATTGATGTATGAAGCTAAACAAAAAGGATATGCGGATCGTCAAATTGCTCATTTGTTAAGATGTTTAGAATCAGAAGTACACAATAAACGTGTAAATGAATTTAATATAAATAGAGTTTACAAATTAGTTGATACATGTGCTGCTGAATTTGAAGCAAAAACACCTTATTACTATTCTACTTTTGAGTTTGAAAACGAAAGTGTTCGTTCTGATAAAAAGAAAGTTGTAATTCTTGGTTCTGGTCCTAATAGAATTGGTCAAGGTATTGAGTTTGACTATAGTTGTGTTCATGGTGTAATGGCTGCAAAAGAGTGTGGTTATGAAACAATTATGATTAACTGTAATCCTGAAACAGTTTCAACTGATTTTGATACAGCTGATAAATTATATTTTGAGCCGGTTTTCTGGGAACATGTGTACGATATTATTAAACATGAAAAACCGGAAGGTGTTATTGTTCAATTAGGAGGACAAACAGCTTTGAAAATGGCGGAAAAATTAGAACGTCACGGTATTAAAATTATCGGAACAAGTTTTGAAGCTTTGGATTTAGCGGAAGATAGAGGTAGATTCTCAAAAGTATTAGAGAAAAACAACATTCCTTTCCCAAAATATGGTATAGTTGAAAGTGCTGAGCAAGCAATTGAATTATCTGATGATTTAGGTTTTCCATTATTAGTTCGACCATCTTATGTATTGGGGGGGCAAAAAATGAAAATTGTTATAAATAAAGAAGAATTAGAACACCACGTTGTTGATATTATCAATGAAATGGGAGCGAATCAAATTCTTTTAGATCATTTTATTGGTGGAGCTATAGAAGCAGAAGCAGATGCAATTTGTGATGGCGAAGATGTGTATATCATTGGAATTATGCAACACATTGAACCTGCTGGAATCCATTCAGGAGATTCATTCGCGGTATTACCACCATATAATTTAGGTGATTTAGTGATGCACCAAATTGAAGACATTACGAAGAAAATTGCATTAGAATTAAAAACAGTTGGTTTAATAAATATTCAATTCGCAATTAAAGATGATAAAGTATATGTGATTGAAGCGAATCCAAGAGCTTCTCGTACTGTTCCTTTTATTGCAAAAGCATACCAAGAACCTTATGTTAATTATGCAACTAAGGTAATGCTGGGAGAGAAGAAAGTGAAAGATTTCGATTTTAAACCTGTAAAAGAAGGATACGCAATTAAAATACCTGTTTTCTCTTATGAGAAATTCCCTGATGTGAAAAAAGAATTAGGACCAGAAATGAAATCAACAGGTGAAGGAATTCGTTTTATTAAAAACTTAAAAGATCCTTATTTTGTTAAGATTTATTCTGAGCGTAATTTATATTTATCAAAATAAAATACAATGATAATAGAAGCAAGTGTTTCAGGAATTTTCAAGACAGTCTTAATGATTCTTGGAGCATTTGTGCTTTTACGTTTTTTTGGTCAATTAATGGTAGCAAAACGAAATTTAGCTGAAGAAAGACAGTTAAAAGCCGAGCAAGATAAATTTGACAAAGAATTAAAACGAAAAAAAGAAAATTTAGGGAGAACTTCAATTCTTTCATCTTCAACCAAATCATTCAAAACTTCTAAATCCAACTCTTCGATCGAAGATATTGATTACGAAGAAATTTCTTAATCTTAAAATAACGTCGATACAAATCAATTTGTGTATCTTCAACACCTATTTGATTTTAAACTCAACAAGTAAAATTTAAACATGAAAAATTTCTTTTCTAAAAACTGGATTCATTTTGCAATTATTGCTTTTTTCTTCGTTATCACATATGCATATTTCTCTCCTCAATTTGACGGATATGGCTTAAAACAACATGATATTGAGCAGTTTTCAGGAATGGCGCATGAAACGCAATTGTTTAGAGAAAAAACAGGAAATGAACCTTTGTGGACAAATTCAATGTTTGGAGGAATGCCAACTTCTCAAATATCAGTTTTATATCCAGGAAATATTTTCCAAAAAACGTTAGGTGAATTTGTTGATTTTGTAGGTGGACCAGCTGCAATTGTTTTCTTGCATTTGATTGGTTTTTATATACTTGCACTTTGTTTAAGTTTAAATCCAATTGTAGGAGTAATAGGGGCAATAGCAGTTGCTTTTTCATCGTATGAAATTATTATTTTACAGGCAGGACATAATTCAAAAGCAATTTCAGTAGCATTGATAGCTCCAACAGTAGGTGTTTTTTTAATGGCTTACCGTCGAAATTGGAAATGGGGAGCGATTTTATCAGCCTTGTTTATGTCGTATCAATTGGCATCGAACCATTTACAAGTAACCTATTATATGGCTATTTTGTTAGGAGCTTTAGGATTGTATGAGTTTGGAATGGCGATTAAATCAAAAGCTTTTAAACAATTTTTTATAACTACATCTTGCCTTGTTGGAGCTTATTTAGTTGCTTTCATAATCAATTATGGTAATATTTCTATAACTAATGATTATTCAAAACATACAATAAGAGCCGCAAATGATATTACAATTAATCCAGATGGAACGAAATCTACAGTTCAATCAACAGGTTTAGACAAAGATTATATCACGAATTGGAGTTATGGAATTGGTGAATCATTTACCTTACTTTCTCCTTATGTAAAAGGTTCTTCAACGGTTGCTTTAGCTGATAGTCCTTTTGCTGATATTACTGAAAAAACAGATTTAACGGGTGAAGAAGTAAAAGCTGCTGAAAGTATGTCTATTTATTGGGGAGATCAACCAATGACTTCTGGTCCGGCTTTTATTGGAATAGTTGTTATTTTCTTAAGTATTTTAGGATTGATTTACTTGAAAGATAGATCAAAATGGGTGCTTTTAGGCGTGTCGATTTTATGTTTGATGTTATCATGGGGTAAAAATTATATGGGCTTGACTAATTTTTTCATTGATCACATTCCAGGATATAACAAATTTAGAACGGTAACCATTATTTTAGTAATTGTAGAGTTTTGTTTGCCTTTGATAGGTGTGTTATTTTTGGATCAATTATTCAAAGAAAGAGAAACAATCAAGTTAAATAAGAAACCATTTTTAATTGCTTCAGGTTCATTATTTGTTTTCTTATTGGCTTTAAAAGTTGTTGGTTTAGGTGATAATTATACTTCAGGTTCTG
>CAMDMY010000149.1 GCA_945902775.1 Chryseobacterium gleum
ACACCCGCTACACCTTCAAACAAAGTATAAATAGCTTCGTTAATCATAGGCATTAAAATACGATTAGCAACAAAACCTGGGTAATCGTTAACTTCAACAGGAACTTTGTTTAATTTTCTAGAAAGATCCATAATTGTATTCGTAACTTCGTCAGTAGTTGAATATCCGCGAATGATTTCAACCAATTTCATTACTGGAACAGGATTCATAAAATGCATACCTATCACTTTCTCTGGACGAGAAGTTACAGAAGCAATTTTAGTAATAGAAATAGATGAAGTATTAGATGCTAAGATAACATCTGGATTTGTGAATTTATCTAAATCAGCAAATATCTTTAACTTTAAATCTATGTTTTCGGTAGCTGCTTCAACTACTAACTCTACATTTTTCACTCCTTCTTCAATAGAAGTATAAGCAGTAATATTTGCAAGTGTGTTTAGTTTATCTTGTTCAGTTATAGCTTCTTTTGCTACTTGACGATCTAAATTTTTTGAAATTGTCGCAATTCCTTTATCTAAAGATGCCTGAGATAAATCAATTAATGAGACTTTATATCCAAATTGAGCGAAAGTGTGGGCAATTCCATTTCCCATTGTACCTGCTCCGATTACTGCTACGTTTATCATAGTATTAATTTTAGAATGCAAATATAATATTTAATAAATAGTAAGAAAAGTAAGGGCGTTATATTTCAAACAATTATTAAATAATAAGTTATATTTTTTCACTTTATTTTCTCATTTTATAAGTTATTTTGATATCCTTATAATTTATTTTTTAAAATAAATTAAACTTTTAAAATATTGATTATCATTGTTTTAAGTATTATATTCTATAAAAACTATAGATTTTATGTAATTTTTATTTCAAAAAGTTTTTTTAATCGAAAATCAATCTATATTTTTGCCTCGAATTTAAAACTAAGAAGAATACATGCAGAGCTTTTTATCAGAATTAGAAAACCCAATTGTACAGAAAGATATCATTGATTTAGGTCAACGAATCGAAGCTTTTAAAAATGGTACATTACACGAAGACAAATTTCGCGCTATTCGTTTAGCGAGAGGAGTATATGGACAACGTCAACAAGGTGTTCAGATGATTCGTATTAAATTACCATTCGGAAAAGTAACAACGAAACAATTGAAACGTATTTCTGATGTAAGCGATGAGTATAGTACAGGACATCTTCATATTACAACTCGTCAAGATATTCAAATTCATTATGTTAGTTTAGATCGAACGCCAGAATTATGGGCTGATTTAGAAAGAGAGGATGTGACGTTGAGAGAAGCTTGCGGTAATACAGTACGAAACGTTACAGCAAGTTCAAAAGCGGGAATTGATGCCAAAGAACCTTTCGATGTTTCGCCTTATGCAGATTTAGTTTTTCGCTATTTCTTGCGTAAACCTTTCGGTCAAGAGTTAGGAAGAAAGATTAAAATTTCATTCAGTTCAAGTGAGGAAGATGATGTGTATTCTTTTATCCATGATTTCGGATTTATTCCAAAATTAAAAGTTGAAAATGGAGTAGAGAAGAGAGGTTTTAAAATTTTAGTTGGAGGAGGTTTAGGAGCTCAACCTTTTTTAGCAAAAGTAGCGCATGAGTTTTTAGCAGAAGAAGATATTATTCCTTTCTTGGAAGCATCGATTCGTGTTTTTGATAGACATGGAGAAAGAAATTCGAGAGCAAAAGCAAGAATTAAATATTTAATCGGGAAAATTGGAATAGAAGAATTTATTCATTTGACGAATGAAGAACGTAAAGCAGTTCAGTACAATCATTCTGAAGATTTTAAATTGTTCGACCAACAAGCTGAATTCAATACACCATTAGATAGTTTAAAAACGAAAGAAGAAGTTTTAGCTACAATTTCGGATAATAAATTCAAAGAGTGGGTTAAAACAAATGTGGTTGAGCAAAAACAAACAGGTTACTTTGCAGCTTTCGTAAAAGTATTAATTGGTAACTTTAATACAACGCAAGCAAGACAATTAGCCGATATCGTTTCAAAATATGCTGCTGATGATATTCGTTTTACAATTGATCAAAGTTTATTGTTGAAATTTATCAAAGCAGAAGATTTAGAAAATTTATACCACGAATTAAAAGAAATTGGATTAGCAGCAAGTGGATTCAATAGTGTTGCAGATGTAACTGCTTGTCCTGGAACAGATACGTGTAATCTAGGAATTTCTGATTCTACAAATGTTGCGAAAGTAATTGAAAGTGTTGTTAGAGAAGAGTATCCAGATTTAATTTATAACGAAGAGATTAAAATCAAAATCAGTGGATGTATGAATTCTTGCGGTCAGCACGGATTAGCGCACATTGGTTTTCATGGTTCTTCTCAAAAAGTAAATGGTTTAACGATTCCTGCTTTACAAGTATTATTAGGAGGAGGTAAACTAGGAAATGGAGCAGGAAGAATTGCGGAAAAAGTAATTAAAGTTCCAAGTAAAAGAGTATTGAATGTAATTCGTTATTTGTTTGATGATTACATTCAAAATCAAGAGGTTGAAGAGACATTTAACGAATACTACGATAGAAAAGGTAATAAATTTTTCTATGATTTATTAAAACCATTAGCTGATACAACTACTTTACAACCATCTGATTATATCGATTGGGGACATGAAGAGCAATTCAACATTGCAATTGGAGTAGGAGAGTGTGCAGGAGTTTTAATTGATTTAGTAGCTACATTGATTTTTGATGCAGAAGAAAAAATTGATGCTGCATTTAATTCAATAGCTGAGGATAGATATGCTGATGCGATATACCATACCTATTCAGCAGGTATTCATACAGCAAAAGCATTGTTGTTAGACCAAAAAGTACATTGTAATACACAGTCAGGAATAATAGCTGATTTTGATAAAAATTTAGAAGAAAAATTCAGTTCATTCGAAATATCAAATTTTGCAGATTTCATATTGAAGATTAACAAATATGAACCATCAAAAGAGTTCGCACAATCCTATTATTCACAGGTTAATAATTTCATTTTAAAAGCAAAAGAATTTCGAATGTGATTGGGGTTGTTTACAATCCCCCACGCCGTAGAGAAGTAATTTATTGCCGTAGAGACGTAATTTATTACGTCTAGTTTGAACCAAAAAAAAATAAAAGATGAAATTGACAAATAAAAAACCAAGAATAACATTAGTAGGAGCAGGACCAGGTGATATTGAATTAATCACATTAAAAGGTATAAATGCAATTAAAGATGCAGATGTAATTTTATACGATGCGTTGGTGAATGAGGAATTATTAGATTTCGCACCAAATGCAGTAAAAATATTTGTAGGAAAAAGAAGAGGATTCAAAGCATTTTCTCAAGAAGAAATCAATCAATTATTAGTAGATCAGGCGTTCCTTTACGGACATGCAGTAAGATTAAAAGGAGGAGATTCTTTCGTATTCGGAAGAGGTTTTGAAGAAGTGCTTCATGCAGAAGCGTTTAATATTCCAACAACGGTTGTACCGGGAATATCAAGTTCGATTTCTGTTCCTGCATTAGCTGGTATTCCAGTGACACACAGAGGAGTTAGTAATAGCTTTTTTGTATTGACAGGTACATTAACTGATGGTAGTTTAAATCCAGAGATTGAAATCGCGGCTCAATCTTCTGCTACTGTTGTAATTTTAATGGGCTTATCAAAACTAAATGAAATCACTAAAATATATCAAAAGTATGGAAAAAGTGAGGAAGCAGTCGCAGTTGTAAGCAATGGTTCACTTTCAAATCAAATTTCAGTGGTTGGAACAATCGATTCAATAACAGAAAATGCAGCAAATATTCCTGCGCCAGGAGTAATTGTGATAGGACCTGTTGTAGAATTATCAAATGTTTGGAAGGATAAAGAGTATTTATTTGATCTTTTGAAATTCTAAAAAATGAGAAAATGGGTGATATTATTTTTCGTAATAAAACCTTTTATTAGCTTATCACAAAATGAGGAGTATAGAGGAAGTGCTTGGGCAAGTATTGTTGTGAGGCATAAAGTTTCAGATAATTATAATTTGGTTTTTGATATAGGATATAGGACTTTTGATGATTATTTTAAACGTAGAAAACAAGATTTAATTAGAGGGTTGATAGAAGGAAAAATAAGTGGCAAACATTCAATAGGAATAGGAGTCGC
>CAMDMY010000150.1 GCA_945902775.1 Chryseobacterium gleum
ACATGACAACTATGCGTCAAAAAGCGAGTGAGTGGGCTAATCCTGATTTCTACACAAGAAATGTTTGGTTCACAGATAAAGATGATGCGCAAGCACTTTCTTTACGTTTTACAGGTGAAGTATTTCACGATGTACAATCTCCTTTCCAACGTGTAAGAATCATTGAATCATATAAATATGGTAAAATGTTAGCATTAGACGATATGGTTATGACAACTATCGAAGATGAATTCCATTACCACGAAATGATTTCTCATCCAGCAATGTTCACACACGGAAATGCTAAAAATGTTTTAGTAATCGGTGGTGGTGACGGTGGATCTGTAAGAGAAATTTTACGTCACGAAGGTGTTGAAAAAGTAACGATGGTTGAAATTGACGGTGAAGTAATTGAAGCATGTAAAAAACACTTACCAGAAATTGCAGCATCTTTCGATCACCCAAAATTAGAATTATTAGTAGCTGACGGAATCGATTTTATCAAGCAAGCAGCTCCTGAATCATATGATATCATTATCGTTGACGGTTCTGATCCAGTTGGACCAGCAGAAGGTTTATTCTCTGTTGAATTCTACCAAAACTGCTACAACGCGTTGAAAAAAGATGGTATTATGTTAGCTCAAGGAGAATCTCCAAAATTCAATGAAAAAGCTTTTGCAGAGTTAAACTTGACATTACAAGGTATTTTCGGTGAAAACAATGCTCCTATTTCATTGTTCTTTGTACCAACTTACCCTACAGGAATGTGGAGTTTCCAATACGGAATCAAAGGAGATAAACACCCAAAAAACATTACTAACGAAGCAGAAATTGATACGTTTGTAGATGCTAAAGGTTTACGTTATTATAACTCTGACGTTCACAAAGGAAGTTTCGCAACTCCAAATTTTGTTAAAGCACTTATTAAAAAAGAATCATGTCAAACTTCGACCCAAACGGCGTAGGAATTGCAAACGGTAATTTATTTGGATTTCCAGTAAACGAATCGGAAGCAGACATTGTTATTATACCAATTCCATGGGATGCTACGGCATCCTACGGAAAAGGAACAAGTGAAGGTCCGCAAGTTATTCTTGACGCTTCAACTCAATTGGATTTTTATCACCCAAAATTAGATGATGCTTGGAAAACAAAAGTTTACCTTGCTCCTATTTCTCAAGAATGGGCGAAAATAAATTCTAAACTTTGTATAGAAGCAATTGAATATATTTCCTTCCTTGAAGAAGGAGGTGATATTTCACAAAATGCTGATTTTCAAAACACTGTAAACACAATCAATGAAGCTTCGAATGCCCTTAAAAACAACTTAAAAGAAAGAGCAATTTCTTTAATGGAACAAGGGAAAATTGTAGGAGTTTTAGGCGGAGAACACAGTGTTCCACTTGGACTTTTAGAAGCAATTGATTCGAAAGGAACGGCATTTGGAATACTTCAAGTTGATGCACATGCAGACTTAAGAGATGCATATGAAGGATTTGAACAATCTCACGCAAGTATTATGTTCAACGCTTTAAAAAACTGCAAAAACTTAACAAAATTAGTTCAAGTTGGAATTAGAGATGTTGCACAGTCTGAAGTAGATTTAATCAATAATAGTAACGGAAGAGTTTCCACTTATTTTGACTGGAATTTAAAAGAAGGACAGTTCAATGGTGAAACTTGGGCGCAACAAGTTGAAAAAATAATTTCAGATTTACCCGATTCTGTATACATCTCATTCGACATTGACGGATTATCTCCAGAACTTTGTCCAAACACAGGAACACCAGTAGTTGGCGGATTTAAATTAGAAGAGATTAATTACCTGTTCTTCAAATTAGTAGAATCAGGAAAGAAAATTGTAGGATTTGATTTAAATGAAGTTTCACCAGGTAAAGATGGTGATTGGGATGCAAATGTTGGATCAAGAGCCTTGTGGAATTTAATTTGTGCAGTTGAAAAAAACAGACGATCACTTTAGTAAAAATAAAATAAAAATTGAACCCTAAAAAGCCTTGTGAAAAAATTTGCAAGGCTTTTTAGTATAACATCATTTTTTAATTAACTTTAAACTATATTAATACAACAAAACATTGAAAAAAGTAACTATTTCGCTTTTATTAGCATCAGTAGCAGGATTAATAACTTCCCTTATTTTATTATTAGTCACTTCGATTTCATTCTTCACTTTAATAGACGCTTTAAGTGTTTTCGCTGTAAGTACTTGTATTTTCTTTTCATTGTATAGTATACAAAAAACAAATTCTGGATTAGCTTTCACTACTTTTTATGGCGGGATTGTTTTAATTTTAATCGTGCTTTATGGTATCTTAATTCCACAAAAATTAAATTCATTGTGGCCTTATGAATTAGCTGGATTATTATTTTTAATAACTGTAGCAATTCTTCATTTATTAAGACAAAAAAAAGATCTCTTTAGTTCAATTGCTCGATATTCATTTTGGGTTACATCAGTAGTTTTTATCTTTGTTTTATTAACAGGTCAATCAAATCCTATTTTTTACAACATAATTTCAACTACTTTAACAATAGGAACAATAACTTTATTGATTTCTTCTCTCAAAAATAGGGAAACAGCTGAAAATTAAACTATTTCTTTTTTAGATTTCCTTTCTTCCATTCATCAATAAATTTTGCCCAAGCATAGGGATTCAATAAATTATTGACTGGCATTTGACCATTAGTATAAATCTTTGTATACATTTGATTTTGAACTGAACCATAAGCTAAAGATGCATCTCCATTTAAACGAGCTGCAGCAAAAGCTAAACTTTCACCTGACAATTGACGTTGAGCTCTTCTAAACTCATCTGAATAAGGCTCCATTTCAACAAAAGCCTTGGCGAAATTCTCACGAGATGGCCAAGGATAAACAGTCACTTCAGGTAAATTAATTGTATCTTCTTGAAGCATATGAATAATTGAATATCGATTATCTTTCAAGGTATCAGGAACAACAAAACTTGATGTTTTGTAACCATAAGATGAAAACATCAAAGTATCGCCTGGATAAGATACAAAAGAGAAATAACCATAGTAGTCAGTCATCACACCTCTTCTTGTAGTGATATCAAAAACAGTAGTGTAGGGTAATTGATCTAAACCATTTTCAGCAACAACAACACCTGATAATTGAATAACTCCCAAAGTATCTCTAGCCGTTTTTTTAGCATCTTGCGAAAAACAAATAAGATTGAATAAAGAAAGAAAAAGAATGATAAAATACTTCATTATTAAAGTTTACTTTTACAATGTTACCCTAATTTAATTGAACGTTGAAAAGAATTAACATTTTTTCACCAAAAAACAGCCAAAAAACAATAATATTCTCGACTCAAAAAAAACAGAAATCGCTAAACAATGTTATCTTTGCACGAATTTAGTAAAAGAATTCAACATGTCAGTTTCAGATATTAGTCAAATTAGAGAAGGGTTAACTTACGACGACGTATTATTAGTTCCAGCCTATTCGGAAGTACTACCTAGAGAAGTGCAATTAAAAAGTAACTTCTCAAGAAACATTGTTTTAAATACACCGATTATATCGGCAGCTATGGACACTGTTACAGAATCTAAATTGGCTATCGCTATTGCTCAACAAGGTGGTATTGGAGTTATTCATAAAAACATGACTATTCCAGAACAGGCTTTGGAAGTTAGAAAAGTAAAACGTTCTGAAAGTGGAATGATTTTAGACCCTGTCACTTTACATGAAGATGCATTGGTAAAAGATGCACGACAATCAATGAAAGAAAACAGTATTGGAGGAATTCCAATCGTTGATAAAGAAAGAAAATTAGTTGGTATTGTTACAAATAGAGATTTACGTTTTGAAAAAAACCTAAACCGTCCAATTCGTGAGGTAATGACTTCAAAAGATATTGTTACAGCAATTGATGGAACCGATTTAACTACTGCTGAAGATATCCTCCAAGAAAAGAAAATCGAAAAATTACCTGTTGTTGATGCTAATAATAGACTAATCGGTTTAATCACTTACAGAGATATAATCAAAGTAAAAGAACACCCAAATTCTTGTAAAGATTCATTTGGACGTTTAAGAGTTGCTGCAGCTGTAGGAGTTACTGCCGACACTATTGAAAGAGTGGATGCTTTGGTTGAAGCTGGAGTTGATGC
>CAMDMY010000151.1 GCA_945902775.1 Chryseobacterium gleum
ATGCCAGATTATCCAACAAACTATACAAAAAAGAATGTATTAAATGGAGAAGATGTAGATATGAAAAAAGTGTTTGAGTTGGTTAAATAATAATATTTCTTCAGAAAGTAAATTTATTTTCTTGTTCTTTTCTTTTAAAAAATAACTAACAATTCAAGACAATTCGCCAACCTCCATTTGCCCCTCAGCAGACAACAAGAATGATGGTTCGCTCCAAATTGTCAATCCCAATACCTATCAGGACAACCACACCGTTACAAAGGTATGATAACCCTAATGTGCTTTAAATAAAAAACGAATTAAGCCCACAAGTATAACTGAATAAACTAACTAATACTTTTTCTAACTCTTTGGCTAAAATCTCTTAAAGCCTGATTAAAAGCACTGCCTTGTTCCATCTTCTCTTTAATGTAAATAGAGGCAAGTACATGAGTTAAACATTCACCTTCATCTTTCCCTTCTACTTCAATAGCAGGTTTTTGTTCTTCTAACATCGCTTCTTCAGCAGATTGGAGTTGAGCTAAGGAATATTGCTCTACTAATTTTTTTATTATTGGAATTTGCATTTTTTATTTATTTGAAAGGTTATTTATTTGTAAAAAATGATTAGGAATTATTTACGAGTATACGAATCTAGGGGTGCATCTGGGTTTGCTATGTATGTATACTAGCTCTTACACAGATTCGTATATTCGCATCAAATTCACAATTATCCCCTTAAATCATCCATCATTTTTTGTAAATATTCTTCCTTACTAGTAGCTGTGCCTTCTAATAAAACACCATTTTTAAAACTTGCTAAATAGGGCAAATTATCAACTCCTCCTAGTTTACGAGTATTTTCATTTTCCTCAGCATTTACTTCTAAAAATAAAATATCTGCATTTTGCTCATCGTTTGAATGACGCTTAAATTTTGGTGCAAATAATTTACAAGAGCCGCACCAATCGGCATAATATTTTACTATAACTTTATTATTGTCTTTCAAAAGAGTTTCAAAATCTGTATCTGTGCTTAATTGTACCATGAGTTATATTTTATAAAATTCAACGTATAAACTTAACAATTAAAACTCAAAATAGTTAAGCGAGATTTGAACTTTTTACCACAAAAAAAACTTCCACTAAATAGCAGAAGGCTTTTTAAACACATAAGTAACTATTTGCTCACTATTACTTTTTGCTTAAAAGTTTTGCCAACTAAGAAATAAACACCGCTTTGTAAATGATTTACTTTATATGAGAAATTATTTTGTTGATTTAATTCAATTGTTTCTATTACCTGACCTAATTCGTTTGAAATATTTACAACACCTCCTATTTGAGATTGAATTGTAAAATCTCCGTTATTAGGATTTGGGAATACCAAAACAGAATTTGAATTAGTAGTTGCTTCTTGAAGTCCTGTGCAAGTTGAAACACTTTGTGTAAATAAAGAAGTATTACTACATCCATTAACATCAATACCTGTTACCGAATAGTTAGTCGTTATTAAAGGTGTTACAACAATATCAGTTCCGTTTGAACTATTGCTCCATGTATACGAAGTTGCTCCTAATACCGAAATTGTAGAAGTTTGGCCAGTACACAATAATGTATTTGTTGTAGAAACATTTAAACTCGGTAAAGGGTTAACAGTTACAAAATACGTTGTTGTATTTGTACAATTATTAGCATCCTTACCTATTACTGAATAAGTAGTTGATGAAATTGGAGCTACACTAATAACCGGGCTAATAAAGCCTGCACTCCAAGTAAACGTACTTGCTCCGCTAACTGTTAATGTTGTGGGGATGCCAGCACATGTTGTATTATTTCCGGTAACCGTTAGTGTTGGTAAAGGGTTTACAGTAATTGTTTTCACCGCAGAATTTGTGCAAGTATTTACAGCTGTTCCAACAACCGTGTAGGTAGTAGTAACAGATGGAGTAACAACAATACTGCTTCCTGTTTGTGAAGTACTCCAAGTATAAGAAATTGCACTTCCTCCTGTACCTAAAGTAACCGTTCTGTTAGCACAAGCTAAGTTAGTTCCGGTAATAACTATTGCTGGTATAGAATTTAATGTCACTGTAATTGCGGTTCTTGGCCCAGCACCACAAGTGCTATCTTGCACGTAATACGTAGTATTTGAAGTTAAAGTAGGTGAAGAAAAAGTAGTTCCAGAACCTAAATATGTACCTCCTGATGCCGCTGAATACCATCCTAAATTGCCTGAACCACTGGCAGATAAAGTTGTTGGTTGATTAGGGCAAATAGCTTGATTTAACGAAGCAGTTGTATTTACCGCGAAATTTGTATAACATGGCTTAATTTTCCAGAAATCGTTGAGGTAACCAGCATTAACGCTAGAATGACCCAAGCCACCAAACAAAATTAAATCTCCATTTATATCCTTAAAGGAAGAAGCATGTTGTCTTGATCCAATTATGTTATTTTGAGATAGTGCATTTTGAGTTCCATAAACACCTACTTGATTAATTGCAAATGTGCCTGCCACCCAAGTCCACGTATTATTTGCTACATTATAAACCCATAAATCGTTATAAGGCGTTTGAACACTAGATGCGTATGGAGCACCGCCAAACAACCAGAAATTATTTCCATCTTTCCAACTTACAGCATTCATTCGTGAACCTGGTGTATAGGTTACACTAGGTGCGCCTTGAACACTTGATGTGTTATTTGCTCCCGATGAATTTGATCCAGTCATCCATGTCCAATTTGAAGTAGCGACATCAAACTTCCATAAATCATTTAAATTTCCATTCGTAATGGATGAAGATTTTCCAAATCCTCCGAAAAGCCACAAATTTCCAGTATTATCAATCCAAGATACAGACCCCTGTCTTCCACCGGGCTTATTAACCGATGAAGCCGTACCTTTGGTTCCGTATGTACCAACGGAATTTACAACACTATTTCCCGACATCCAAACCCATTGAGAAAGTGCAACATCAAATTTCCATAAATCGTTTAAAAATCCAACCGAAATACTACCTGCCAATCCGTAACCTCCATACAACCACAAATTTCCTGTATTATCAATCCAAGTTACGGCATTTTCTCTTGCTCCTGGCGTGTTAGTTGGTGCAGCCAAATTTTGAACACCGTAGTTGCCCTGCACTCCAACATTCTTTGAACCTGATACCCATGTCCATTTATTATCTGAAATTGTATATTTCCATAAATCTTGTAAATATCCTGTTCCAGTTTGTCCGTTTCCACTTCCTCCAAACATCCATAAATCTCCATTAGCATCTATCCAAGTTGATCCACCATATCTTGAACCTGGTGTATTTGTGGTAGATCCCACGCCTATTGTGCCATAAACACCAGCTGAAGACCCTGTAGCATTAGACCCCGTTAACCAAACGTACTCGTTTGTAGTTAAATTATATCTCCATAAATCATTTCTTGCACCACCATTGCCGGCTGAATTAACACCATAACCTCCGAAAATATATAAATTATTCTGAGTATCATTCCAATATTGAGCATCTTGCCTTGCACCAATAACGTTAGTACTTGAAGGCACTCCATTAGTTCCAACCACACTAATTTGATTTGTAAATGTTGAACCGGCCAACCATGCAAACTGAGCTGTTTGTGAACTAGCAAAAAGAAAAGTAAAAGTAGAAATAGCGAATAATAGTTTCTTCATAAATGAAATTTTTGGTGAAAATGCAAAAAAACAAGACATATAGAGGACTGACTTTACCAATTACACATTTGAGTTTGTGAATCGTAGAATTTAACTCGAGAACTATAAAAAATAACCCCAAGTTTCACTTGAGGCTATTTAAAAAAAATCTATTTTGTAACGATTACTTTTTGTTTAATTGTTTTTCCAACTAAGAAATAGATACCACTTTGTAAATGATTTACTTGAAGTGAAAAATTATTTTGTTGATTTAATTCAATCGTTTCTATTACCTGACCTAGCTCAATTGTAATATTTACAATATCACCAATTTGAGATTGAATTGTAAAATCTCCATTATTAGGATTTGGGAAAACGACCATTGAATTTGAATTAGCATTTATTTCTAAAAAAATAATATCTGCATTATTTTCGTCGTTTGAATGAC
>CAMDMY010000152.1 GCA_945902775.1 Chryseobacterium gleum
AATAAGTCCCTGCTCCACCTTCACCAAAACAATAATTAGATTCACCATTTACGATTCCTTCTTTGTTTAAAGTCGCTAAATCTCTTCGTCTTGATCTAACATCTTTTCCTCTTTCAAAAACAACAGGTTTCATTCCTAATTCAATCGCGGGTAAAGCAGCATATAAACCTGCTGGACCAGCACCAATAATTCCTATTTCAGTACAATTAGATACATCTTTCGATACATAATACTCTTCATTTGGGATTTCTTCATTTTCTAAATAAACGTCAAACGAACAATTTATCTTTATGGTCGCTTTCCTAGCATCAATCGATCGTTTTCTCCATACAAATTGAAAATTATCTGATGAAAGTTGTAATTCATCTTTGATTCTATTTTTTAAGAAAATATCGTTTTTCGCTTGTTCAGGAGTTACCTGAAATTGAACTTGTTGACTCATTAACCTTCAAAAATAAGTGAAATCCAAAGTGTATTGTTATACATTCGGTCGATTGGATTAGATGGTTCTGTATTATCTTGAATAAACGAATTTTTAAATCCTTGAGAATATTTCAATTCCATTCCAAATTTGAAATAAGGTGCGAAAAATTCTAATCCTGCTCCAATCTGACCTTGATAATCGTTTTTCTTGATTTTAATAAAAGGGTTTGTATAATTCTGGCTCGCATTCTCTTGTGATTGTAAATCCATGGTATATTGACCTCCAATCAATAAATAAGCAGCAAAATTATTTAAACGCAACGTTCTAAACTGAAGCATTAAAGGGAAATTTAAATTGGTAGAACCTACACGCTTTTCATAAATCAAATCTTTTCCATTTGGATCCGTTTTATTGACAAATGTGTAATTTAAAACTCGCTCTTGAAAAGACAATGTAGGTATGAAACGCAACCGAACCACCGGTGTAAATAATTTCATCGTTGTCACAATACCAACCTGACCGCCAGGTGTTTTAGCAGTCGTTAATGTCTTTAACCCATATTTTGAATAGGCATCAATATTCTGATATACAATAAAATCACTTCTATTAAAACCTAGCATAAAACCAAAATGCAGCAGTTTCTCATCAAATCGCTTATAGTTTTGAGGTTTTTCCTTCTGAGAAAACGTTGAAGAGACAATTAATAAAGTGATTATAAAAATTATATATCGCATAGTTGAAATAACGTATAACCTCAATCAATATTGTAATTAAATTATTTTACTCCACTATAGATAGTAGCAATACCTCCTGAAACTAATTCAGCCTCAACATTTTTATAACCTAACTTTGTTAAAATATCGATCATTTCTTGTCCCTCTGGAAAAGCTGCAATTGATTCCGGTAGATAAGCATATGCTTTTTCATCCTTAGAAATACGTTTCCCGAAAAAGGGAATGATGTATTTAGAAATAAATCCATACCCTTGTTTAATTGGGAATTTTTTAGGCTTTGAAAATTCTAGAATAATTACTTTTCCCCCTACTCTAATAACACGTAACATTTCTGTTAAACCAATTTCTAAATGTTCAAAATTACGAACACCAAATCCAACTGTTAACGCATCAAAATAGTTATCTTCAAAAGGTAAAGCTTCAGAATCTCCTAACGTCATTGTTATAATAGAGTCGAATTGCCTAGCTTTCATTTTTTCTCGACCGACTTCTAACATTCCTGCAGAAATATCGATTCCTACAACTTCAGTTGGATTTAATTTTAAGGAAGCAATAGCAAAATCACCTGTTCCCGTTGCGATATCTAATATCCTTTTAGGCTGAATTTCACGTAATTTTTTAATTGCTTTTTTTCTCCAAATCTTATCGATTCCTAAAGACAAAAAGTGATTCAAAAAGTCGTATTTTTTTGAAATATTATTAAACATTTCAGCAACCTCTTCCTTTTTAGATTTATCTGAATTCCCGTAAGGTTTTACTTCTACTCTACTCATTTTATTTTGGGTGTTGGGTGTTGGGTGTTGGGTGTTGGGTAGCGATCTTTAGAAGTTTTACCTTAGACCTAAAACCTAATACCTAATACCTAATACCTAATTCAACTTCTTCTATCAATAAATCTCTATCAATGGAAACTACTCCACTTTTTTCACATACCAAACCTCCTGCAAGATTTGCTATTTCTGCAATTTCACGAATTGGTAAACCAGCTGTTAAACAAAGTGTTGCTAATGATATAACCGTATCGCCTGCTCCTGAAACATCTGCTATATTTCTGATGTGAGCAGGAATGTAATGTTGTTCTTTTTTATCTTTTATGAAAACACCGTGTTCTGAAAGCGTTACAAATGAGATTGTATTATCTAATTTAGATTCTAATTTATTAACTGCATTTTCAAATTGTTCGTTCTCTGAAAATGAAAAATTCATTCCTACACCTTCTTTTAATTCTTTTAAATTAGGCTTGAATAAACTTACATTTTTATAGGCGAAAAAGTTTTTACTTTTAGGATCAACTGTAGTCAATACTCCTTTAGAATTAGCTAATTCAATTATTTCACTAATTACTCGTTGAGTTAAAACTCCTTTGTTATAATCTTCAAAAATGATGGCATCTATCTTACTTTCTAAGATAGAATGAACCTTAGCGATTAGCTCATCTTCTTCTAAAGAATTGATGTCATTTGTTTGTTCAGAATCGACTCGTAATAAATGCTGATTATTTCCAATAATTCGAGTCTTAACAGTTGTTTGGCGTGAAGAACTGAAAATCAATCCTTCTGCAGAAATTGAATTTTCTTCTAATAATTCAAGCATTTTATCACCTGACTTATCTTTTCCAATAACTGAACAAATTATAGCTGAAGCTCCCATTGCAACTAAATTGATAGCAACATTTGCAGCTCCACCTAATCGATCTTCTTCTTTTTGAAGACTTACTATCGGCACAGGTGCTTCAGGACTCACTCTATTTACATTTCCACGTAAATAAGAGTCAATCATCACATCTCCTATTACTAGAATTCGTTTTTGCTGAAATTGATTAACTATTTCTCTAAAATTCATTTATTCAATTTTTCAAGCGAAATTTTGATTCTTTTCATCGCTTCAGTCAACGTTTCTTCAGAAGCTGCATACGAAATACGAATACAATTTGGATCTCCAAATGCTTCTCCCGAAACAAGAGCCACTAATGCATCACTTAATAAGTACATCGCTAAATCCTCAGCAGATTTAATTTCTTTTCCATCTGCAACTTTACCTATGAAATGAGAAATATCTGGAAAAACATAAAATGCTCCTTCGGGTAAATTGGTTTTAACTCCTTCTATTGTATTTAAAGCTTTAATCACTAAATCTCTTCTTGAATGAAAAGCAGTAATCATATCTTTTAGAACAGATGGATTAGCATTCATAGCAGCAATTGCAGCTTTTTGAGTAATCGAACAAGTAGCAGAAGTAAATTGACCTTGAATTTTGTTACAAGCACTAGCAATTTCTTTCGGTGCTCCAATATAACCTAATCTCCAACCTGTCATCGCCCAAGCTTTAGAAACACCATTAACAGTAATTACTTGATTATAAATTTCTGGAAATTGTGCTAAACTTTCGTGTTTACCAGTAAAATTAATGTGCTCATAAATCTCATCAGCAATGATATATACATTTGGGTGTCTTTGTAATACTTCAGCCCAAGCTTTTAACTCTTCTTTACTGTAAACAGAACCTGTTGGATTACAAGGCGTTGAAAAAATAATTAATTTCGTTTTTGGAGTAATCGCTGCTTCTAATTCTTTAGCTGTTACTTTGAAATCATTTTCAATTCCTGCATGAACAACAACTGATTTACCTTCAGCAACTTTCACTATTTCAAGATAAGAAACCCAATAAGGTGCTGGAACAATTACCTCATCTCCTGGATTAATTAAACTTAATACAACATTCGCGATTGACTGTTTTGCTCCAGTTGAAACAACTATTTGATCTTTTGGATAATTTAATCCGTTATCTCTTTTAAATTTTAATGAAATGCTTTCTCTTAAATCATCATACCCTTCAACAGGAGTATACATTGTGAAATTATTATTCATTGCTTCAAGAGCAGCATCTTTTATAAATTGAGGTGTGAAAAAATCTGGCT
>CAMDMY010000153.1 GCA_945902775.1 Chryseobacterium gleum
GGTAAATCATCTGATCCAAAGTAATCGGCAACGTTGTTTCGTGTCCCGCCATTACATTCGAAGCCGAATCACCAACAAGAATTACGTCTATACCTGATTCATCAATAATTCTAGCCATAGAAAAATCATATCCAGTCAACATAGAAATCTTTTGACCAGCATTTTTCATTTCTTGCAACGTATGAGTCGTTACGCGTTTTACATTTGAATGTACAGACATACTTATTTATTAATAAAATGTAAAATTACAATTATTGTTTGACTTATGAATTTAAATTTTCGTTGTAGAATATACTTTTAATCCAACATCCAAAATTTACAATTCAACATCATTTTGGTATTCCCTAGGAACCATTTTTTCACCTATATGAAAAATAGCATCCCCTTTATTTACAACAGGAGCCTCGTTTACACAAAAAACATATCCTGCAAACGAGCATTTTACTTTCTTTTCAATTAAACCAAAAGGATCCGTTACAATACCTAGAACCGTTCCAATTTCAACACGATCACCATTTTTAACAATCGGCTGAAACATACCAGAATTCGGAGCTCTCAACCATTTGTGATCTTTAATATAAATAGGTTCACGATCTCCAAGATTTTCTTTAACTGTTCTCATTTCAAAATGAGTCAAAAATCTTTTTACACCATCAATTCCCTCTTTAACAATTACATCATCAATACTATCCGTTTTACCACCTTCGAAAAGTAAAATTTTCTTTTCTTTTCTATACATGGATTCTCGTATTGATTTTGGAATATATGCTGAGTGAATAATAAATGGAGGATTAAATATTCTTGCTAATTCTAAACTCTCGGTATCTTTAAATACACAACGAATTTGAGGCATATTATTTCTCTTTGCTGACCCTGTATGAAAATCAATTACATAATCCACCACAGGGGCAATTTCTTTCATAAAATGATAAGCAAATTGACTTGCTAACGAACCATTCTTAGTACCTGGAAAAGAACGGTTTAAATCTCTTCCGTCAGGCAATACACGCATTACGTTTAAAAATCCAAAAATATTAAAGACAGGAATACAAATAATTGTTCCTTTTGTAGGTTTATTTATACCCTTTCTTATAATACGACGAATAATTTCCATTCCATTGATCTCATCACCATGCATTCCTGCCATCAATAAAACAACTGGACCATCTTCATGTGCTCTCTCAATAATTACTGGAACTTGAACAGGCGTATGCGTATGTAAATGAGCCACTTCTAGATTCAATTGAGCCCCCTTTCCAGGCTTAATTTCCTCATTAAGAATAACAAATTTCTTTGCCTTTAGAATCATAATTTTACATTTTTCTCTAAATACTGAATAATAATTCCAGCAATATCCTTTCCTGTTGTAGTTTCTATTCCTTGTAATCCTGGTGATGAATTCACTTCTAAAACTAATGGACCTCTAGCAGATTGGAGTAAATCAACACCTGCAATTCCTAAACCAACAGTTTCAGCCGCACGAATTGCAGTTTCTTTTTCTTCATCCGAAAGTTCGATAATTCTTGATGATCCACCTCTGTGTAAGTTCGATCTAAATTCACCTGGTTTACCTTGACGTTTCATTGCACCAACAACCTCACCATCCACAACAAAAGCACGTAAATCAGCACCTTTTGATTCTTTGATAAACTCTTGAACAATAACACGTGCTTTCAAACCATTGAACGCTTCTAAAACTGATTGAGCAGCATTTTGATTTTCAGCCAAAACAACTCCCAAACCTTGCGTACCTTCCAACAATTTTAAAACTACAGGTGCACCACCAGCAGATTCAACAACGTGCTCAACGTTTCTAGAATAATTCGTAAATACCGTTTTCGGTAAACCCAAACCTTCCTTTGATAAAACTTGAAGACAACGCAATTTATCTCTAGAATGCACAATTCCTCTAGAACCAACAGCTGAAAATACGTTCATCATTTCAAACTGACGAACCACAGCTGTACCATAAAAAGTAACAGAAGCACCAATACGAGGAATGACAGCATCATACCCCTCTAAATAATGATCTCCATAATACAATGAAGGTCCTGATTGTTCAATTTCAATATTACATTTTAAATGGTCGATAACGTGTGCTTCATGCCCTCTTAAGACTGCAGCTTCAACCAATCTACGTGTAGAATACAAATTGGGATTACGGGATAAAATTGCTATTTTCATTTTGTGTTTTTTAACGTATTACGAAAGTATATTTATTTAATAAAAAACCTACTATTTACCCCTTAAATTATGTGATAAATTAACTTTTTTAGTGTCAATGATAAAATTGTTATTCAATAATTTTCGACCAATTAAAACAGGGGTTTTCATTCCTGAACGTTTTGACAGCGAAAAATACGTTTCAAAAACAGTTTCAAAAAGTACAATTTTACCCTTAATAAAATAGCGAATTTGAGAATGTCCTGTAGATGACTTCACTTTCTTAGATTTAAAATCAGCAAAATAATAGACCTTTTCTGTGAATTCAGGACGATCAATATTCAAAAAAACAACTTCCAATTGTTGCTTCCCATCCTTTTCAATTAAATGTACATTTCTACAATCAATTGAACATGAATAAGCTCCTGAATCTATCTTCACTTGAATAGCTGTTAATCCGAAATCTGGAAAATCAGCGACATCTTTTCTTCCAATTATCTTTTTTGTCATTCTTACTATTTAATATTTTGTATGATAAATATAGTATTTCCTCTTATTTAATTACTAATTTTGACACTATAAAATCAATGCAATAGTAGTAAAAGTAAAAAAACAGCATTTTTTTGAATATTTTCTTTAATAAAGTATGTGGTTTTAGAAATTATTCGTAATATTGCACCCCGAATTACGCGGAAATATAGAAAATTAGAATCATGGATATTTTAAAACAAATTGAGAACGAATTAGTTGAGGTGAAAAGTTTCCCTTATTTCAAAAGTGGATACACAGTAACTGTTTCATATAAAATTAAAGAGGGTACTAAAGAACGTATCCAACAATTCCAAGGTGTTGTTTTACAGCGTCGTGGTTCAGGTGTAACAGAAACTTTTACAGTTCGTAAGATGTCTGGAAACATTGGTGTTGAACGTATCTTCCCAATTGCATCTCCATTTTTAGAAGGTATTGTAGTTAACAAAAAAGGATTTGTTCGTCGTGCTCGTATATTCTACTTCCGTAAACTTACTGGTAAGTCAGCTCGTATTAGAGAGAAAAGAAGTTTTTCTTCTACTCAAAAATAAGATCAATATAATTTATTGTAAGGCTTTCTCTTTGAGAAAGCCTTTTTTATTTCTATTAAGTACCCTACGATAAATGGCTACCAAACGAAAACCTGTTAAACGAACAACTCCAAAAAAAAATACTAAAAAAGGGAAATCAAACACCCCTTGGATACTTCTAATAGTTGCAATTAGTATCATTTCGTTTGGAACCTGGTATTTGTTTTCGCCTCATAAAACGAAAATTAATAAAAATGACTTTTTAAAAAACATACCTAATGGTTACGAATCTATTGGAATTGATGTTTCTCATCATCAAGGCAACATAGATTGGGATTTACTATTCAACAAAGAGCATTACGATACAATTATTCATTTTGTCTATTGTAAAGCCACGGAAGGAAATTCCCATATTGATACAAAATGGGAATATAATCGTAAAATGTTAAATGATCTTGGTATTCCTAATGGAGCCTATCACTTTTTCACAACTAAAGAACCACCTCGACCTCAAGTTGATCATTTTTTAACTTATTGGAAAAAAAGGGAAGTTGATTTACCTCCTGTTTTAGATGTTGAAACAGAAGGGTTTTCAGATGAGGACCTACGTAATAAAATGAAAATTTGGTTAGACGAGGTTGAAAATAGAACTGGAATGCGTCCAATTATCTATACTTCACATCATTTTTTCGAAACCAAATTCAAAAACTTTTTTCCTAACCATAAATTTTGGATTGCAGCTTATAGCAAAGAACCTACTTCAATAGGTGACAAAAGAATCC
>CAMDMY010000154.1 GCA_945902775.1 Chryseobacterium gleum
AACCCGTGTTAAGTTGTTGAATGAATGGGCGTTCGTATATTTTTTTTGACATTTTTATATTTTTTAAAATTTGGGGTTTATTAAAATTCTCCTAGGGTGCTTATTTTTTCAAAGTCTTTCATGGAAACGATTAAGTCTTGTGAATAACGAATAAACATTTTTCCTGATTCGTATTCTTTTTGGCTGGCAACCGATTCGCCTAATGCAATTCTAACTAAGGCTTCAGGATGATTTTGGCCACAGCCTTTAGCGAGGTAAACCCATGCCGGAAAACGCGGATTCATCTCAAGTAAATAATAAATTCCTTCTTTACTTTTGATAAATTCTAATTCGCATCCGCCTTTCCATTTGGATTTAGCAATTACGGAATGAGCAATATCAATTAGTGTATCATCTTCTAATGAAACGCCAGCCCAAGCTTTGCCTTTATCGGTAATGTATAATTTACGCATGGGAACAGCGCCAACACAATTTCCTTTTCCGTCACCAATAGCCGTAATATTGACTTCGTTTCCAGATACAAATTGTTGAATGATAATAGGCAATCCCCATTTAGCACTAATTTTATTGAAGTAATTCATGGCTTGCTCAGGAGTTGCAGCGATTGAGGCATCATAATATTTCCCTTTTACCACAAGCGGATACGAAAATTCATTTGTTAAACTATGAATTTCGTTTAAACTAAAAATCATTTTACTTTTAGGGACATCCACATTGTATTTTTCTCCAAATTCTCCTAATGCGGATTTGTGGCGTTCTTCAAACTGCTCCTGTGTGGGTAAAGCGGTAGCAATTCCAAAGTTAGTTCTTAGTTCGTCTTGAATCTTGATGAAATTATGCAATTCCGCATCAAAATTTGGAATAATAACATCAATATTTTCAATAGAATGGATGTATTCCAATCGATCTTTTAAAACGGCCGTTCCGGCAGATGGCAATGGGATTTGATAGGTTTTGTCAACGAATTCCTTCATGTAGATACCAGGTTCTAAGGTTTCGTAGGAAAGGCCAATGATGCGAACATCATAAATTTCGCTCTCTTTTAAGGCTCTTGCTACAGGAATGCCAGGACCGGGGCTATCAATGTTATTAAGGCCTGTAACAGCAACGGTTATTTTTATTTTAGTCATTGATTTCTACTAATTGGTGGTTGCTTAAGATTTGTAGAAACTCATTAAAATCTTTTTCAATAGTAGATTTATCAGCATTATAATCATTAGAAACGACTTCTAATATTTCATTTTTAGATTTTCCGGCTTTGATTTCATTGATAATCATAGCGCCCAATTCGTTTACTGAAAAACTATCTCCAGTGGTTGGGTTAAAAACAAATCCATTTTCGCTAATGGCAAGATTCCTGTTGACTTTCATAGGTATAAATTTAATTTGTTGGTGTTATAATTCTTTATGGTATTTCTATGGAATTTGCTAAATCCATCCCCTACTAATTAGGAGTGTGATTTTAAATTACTTTTAGAAAAAGTTAAAAAATAGACTATTATTTAATTAACCCAAATTTAGACTAATAAAGTTTTTAAAAGTTTAATGTAAAGTAGGGAGATACATGTCAAAAATGCAATTATTTTTTAATATTTTTTAGTAATGACTTTTTTACACAAAGGATATTAATACTATTTTGCTGTCAAATAGTATCTTAAGTAGATAATATTTTTATATTTGCCAACCAAAAAAAATCAAAATGAGAAATACTTTATTTTTAGCGATTGCTTTATTTTTAATGTCTATTATGACAAAAGCGCAAAATGTTTCGATTCCAGACATTAATTTTAAAAACAAATTATTATCGGCTTCACCTAATAATAGTGTTGCAAAAGATTTAAATGGAAATTTTTTTAAAATTGACGTCAATAATGATGGAGAAATTCAACAGATTGAAGCGCAAAATGTATCAAATTTATCTGTCAGTTCAAGTCAAATCCAAGACCTTACGGGAATACAATCTTTTATAAATTTAGTAGGATTGGATTGTAGTTTTAACAAATTAAAAACCCTAGATCTTACTTTTTTAAATAAGATTGCATCATTGATTTGTTATGAAAATTCACTTGAAACAATCACTACCGATAATTTTACCAATCTAAAAACCATAGAATGTCAAAACAATCAATTAACGAATTTGAATCTAAAAGGAACTAGAGATTTACAATCGTTGAGATGTTATAACAATAAATTAACTAGTTTGAATTTATTTGAAAATAAAGGATTACTTTATTTGTATTGTGGCTTCAATAAAATTGAGTCGCTAAATTTGAGTAATATGCCAATGCTTACAATTGTTGAATGTGAGTCTAATCAATTAAAAACTTTAGATTTAACCAATAGTGAAAATATAAATTCAATAAATTGTAACAAGAATTTATTGAAAACCTTAGATATCTCTAAATTAACATATCTATTGTCACTTAAGTGCTCCAATAATTCTCTTCAAAATTTGTCCCTACCTGGATTCCGTATTTACGAATTAGATTGTTCTTTTAATGCAATTGATGATTTAGATACTAGTAATTTTAAACTCAGAGAAGTAAATGTCTCCAATAATAACATAAGTGTATTGGACTTAAGTAGATCAACCAATTTGACTAAGTTGGATTGTAGTTCAAATAAACTTACTAGTTTGGTAATTCCAAACCAAGAGAATCTAACTTCACTTTCCTGTTCTTCTAATCAAATTGAATCTTTACTTCTCAATAATGCGACCAATCTTAATTTTTTAAACTGTAGTAATAATCTAATTACAAATCTAAATATTTCTGATTTAGAAGGTATTACAAGCTTGTCTTGCTCAGATAATAAATTAAAGGTATTAGATATTACTAAATTCAAAAATTTATACAATTTAGATTGCGATAAAAACGAATTGAAAACATTAGATTTTACGAATAACATTTCTTTACAATTTCTGAATTGTTCAGGCAATCTTTTCACTACGCTAGATCTTAACCATCTGGTGAATTTAAGCCAAGTTCAATGTAATAATAGTAAGAATTTAGAATCGTTTTTTGTTAAAAACGGAAGGATTTTATACCTTGATTTAACAGCAAATACCAATTTAAAATATATATGTGTTGTTGAACCTTACGTTAGTAGTGTAAAAACGTTTCTAAAAGAATTTTGGGGTATTTCTAATTGTAGTGTAAACAGTTACTGTTCTTTAACTCCTGGAGGTAATTTTTATACAATTCAAGGTACGACAAGATTTGATGAAGATAATAATGGATGTGACACCTCTGATAGGCTACTTTCTAATTTGAAATTCTCAATTACTAATGGAAATACTAAATCTACTTTTATTACTGATCAAAGTGGAATTTACAAGCTGTTACTTCAAGAGGGGACTTATCAAATAGAACCAATTTTAGAAAACAACACTCCATTTTCTATTGATCCTAAAGTATTTTCAATAACTCTTTCAGGCGGAAATACTTCAATTACTCAAGATTTTTGTATTTCAAAAATTCAGACTACTGATGATTTAGAGATTAATTTGTTGCCATTAGAAAATGCTATTCCTGGTTTTGAGGCTAATTATAAAATAGTTTATAAAAATAAAGGAACTGTAACTGAATCGGGAAGTATCGTATTCCATTACCAAGATGATAAAACTGATTTTGTTTCTGCCTCACCCACGGTTTCAAATCAAGGAACCAATGAGCTAACTTGGAATTTTTCCGGTTTAAAACCTTTCGAGAAACAAGAAATTCTTGTAAAATTGAATTTAAATAAACCTACCGATACTCCAGCTTTAAATGATGGCGATCAATTGCTTTTTACCGCCAATATTAATTCAAACGAAACAGATATCAATCCACTTGATAATATTGCTACGCTAAATCAAAAA
>CAMDMY010000155.1 GCA_945902775.1 Chryseobacterium gleum
TGGATATATTGTTTAATCTTGGTCCAAGTAAAATATATAATTTTATTTTTTTTAATTTACAAATTTGTTGAATATAAACTATCTCTCTAAAAGCCATGTAATTAATCTTTTCATTCGAATTTAATAACCATTTAGAAGATTCTTTTGCATATTTGGACTTTAAAATTGTTGAGTTTAAAGGATAATAACCATTAATTTCTTCATCACAAATATTTTGAAATTGATTGGTAAATAACTTAAAATTTTCTCCATTGAAAAGATAACTTTTAGACAAGAATTTAATCGGTTCGTAAATACTATTTTTATTGATTTTATTCTGAATGTAACTGTTTTTGTGATAATAATATTTTAAATAATAAACATCATCAACTAATCTCATTTCATTTTCAATTAAAAAATCTTCAAGCTCAATATTTAATATAATTTTACTTTGAGGGAGTTTGTGATATTGTTTTAATAAATGAAAAATGGCTAAATTGTAATATAAATGTTTTCCTGGTTTAGATAAATTAACACTGCCCTTACTAATCAATTGATTATCAATCATCGTGTTTACTCTAGAAGAACCTATAAAAACTACATCTGATTTACCCTTTTTTAAATACCAATTTATATCTCCTCCTGAATGTTGACAGAAATTCCTCTCGTATAATTTAGTCATATAAAACCCAATCGATTGGTCAACCAAAATGATTAAAATTATAATCGTCAATATAGTATAGAATCTTCTTCTCATTAAAACTGGAAATAAATAAATGCTCCTCCTTTGGTTTGACCAACCAAAATGATTAAAAATAAAACTATACTATAAAATAGAAATTTATACATATTTCTCCATTTTAAAATCGAATTCAATCCAGTTTTAAATGTTAAAATCTCTATTAATATCAAGGTCAAAAGTGGAAGAATATAAAGGCTGGAAAGATTCTCGAGAACCCAATACCTTAACTCAAAAATATTAAAATCAACTAGTATTTTCTTATAAATGAAAAAAGTGTCTAGTAGATTCTGAGCTCTAAAAGGTACCCAAATTAAAGAAATTAATAGAAAAACAAATAAAGTCCTTATCCAATTGATTACTAAATATTTGCTATCATTTCTAACTTTAAAAATACGTTCTAAAATCAAAAAGAAACCATTTAAAAAACCCCAAAAAATAAAATTAATTGAAGCTCCGTGCCAAAGTCCAACTATTAAAAAAGTGATGATTAAATTCAAATAAATTTTAGGTATTGCAACTCTACTTCCTCCTAAAGGAATATAGATGTAATCTTTTACCCAATTTGAAAGTGATATGTGCCATTTTTTCCAAAATGAGGTGACGCTAGAAGATAAATAAGGTGTTTTAAAATTAAGTATCAAATGATAATCAAATAATTTAGCAATCCCAATCGCCATATTTGAATAGCCAGCAAAATCAGTGTAAATTTGAAAAGAAAATAAGATACAAGTGTATGTAAGTAATCCACTATCAACAGATGTTGGACTTTCATAAACTTTGTCAACTAAAATTGCAATATTATCAGCGATAGCAACCTTTTGAAATAAACCCCATAAAATATAGAGTACACCAATTTTAATGTTTTCATATTTAAATTGATGAACTTTTTTATTTATTTGAGGTAATAAATCTTTTGCTCTTTCAATTGGGCCTGCAACTAATTGAGGAAAAAAAGATACAAATAGTGCAAACTTCCCTAAGTTTTTCTCAGCTTCAATTGTTTTTCTGTACACATCAATAGAATAACTTAAAACCTGAAAAGTATAGAAACTGATACCAACTGGGAGTAACAAAGTACTTTTTACATAGGTATAATTTAAATGAAAAAATCCGTAGAATTCTTTGATTGAGTCCTGAAAAAAATTGTAATATTTAAATAGAAAAAGTACTCCAAGATTTAAAATCAAACTTAAAGAAATTCCTAACTTTCTTTTAAATTCAATATTGGACGAAGTAAGTTTTAATGCTAGAAAAAAATCTAAAACAGTTGTAAAAATGAGAAGTAAAAGATAGATTGAATTCCATTGTCCATAAAAGAAGTAACTACTAGCTAATAATAAAATCCATTTAAACTTAGCCGGAATTAACCAATGAAAAATAAAGACAATTGTCAGGAAAAAGAAAAAATCAAAACTATTGAATAACATCTAGGAATTTTATTTCTTGTCTTCGTTTCGACAATACACATTTATATTCCTCGAAAATAGTAAAAAACCATCAGTTTAAAAGAAATAGAGAACTTAAAAATTCAAAAATAAACCCTACTTCGACGTATTTTCTAACATCGGAACAAAACTGAAATCGCCATAATCAACAACATCTTCTGAATCTTCTGAAGTTCTTGTCAATACAACCATTTTTTGGATATTTCCCTCACCCAATGGAATAATCAACTTACCTCCTATTTTCAATTGTTCAACCAATGCTGGTGGAATAAATGGAGCACCACACGTTACTAAAATATGGTCAAATGGAGCAAATGTAGGCAACCCTTTGTAGCCATCACCATACGATAAACGTGGATTGAAATTGAAATGGTGAATGATGTTTTTCACCTTCATATACAATTCTTTCTGACGCTCAATCGAATATACTTTAGCACCTAATTCACATAAGATACACGTTTGAAATCCAGAACCAGTTCCAATTTCAAGAATTTTATCTCCTTTTTTAACTCCTAATAATTGAGTTTGAAAAGCAACCGTATATGGATGAGAAATTGTTTGTCCTGCACCAATCTGGAAAGGCATATTACTATACGCTTGTTCAGTAAAAGCTAAATCTAAAAAAAAGTGACGTGGAATCGCATTAAATGCTTCCAAAATTCGTTCATCTTGAATCCCTTTAGAACGCAACTCATCAACAAGTTGCCTCCTCATTCCTTTGTGTTTGTATGTATCTTTATAATGAGTGTGCATCTTACAAAGATACGGCATTGATTTGAATGATTCAACTCAATTTTCAAACATTCAACTGTTGATTTCAATTACTCCATTCAGAATTAATCCCTCCCTGAAAATAAAATAGGTCTTTTCGTCTAGAAGTTTTATCAAAAACAGGCAAACCATCTTGATTTAACCTCGGATAATGAGGTGTATTATGTTTCACCGTTTTAGGCAAGAAAATCAAATCGTGAATAAGGCGATTCTGAATCGAATTCCTAATTTGCTCACTATCTGCTCCTATTTTCAATTGAACTGTTTGACCAAATCCTAAATTACTAATAAACGAACCATACCAAATACCGTGACTCGTTTTCCCAAAAGGTAGCTGACTTAAATCTTTAAAACCATAAGGACAATCCTTCGAACTTTCTCGATTCCAGTTTGCTCCATTTGTTTCACCTGTCCACAAATATATTCCTGTTCCAAATTTAAATTCGTGGTATCTGTAATTTACTAGTAAATGTCCAGTTCTAAAACGGTCATTCGCCTGACCACCAAACACATCGTTCTCAAACAAAATAGAAACCTTATTTATCATTAAAGAAAAACCACCTGAACGTTGATTTGTACCTGCTTTATCAAAATACCACAAATAGTTATAGCCTAATCCATTTCGAAAAGTAGTTTGGTGTAACAAGCCATCCAATTGATAATCAATTAAATTATCTTTTTTACCACCTAAAAATACAGCTCCCAAATACGTTCTATTTTCTAAAAACTTTTTGCGTTGACCATAACTCGTCAAATTCCAAACAAAAGAAGTTCCTGCATTTACTTGATAAAAATGGTCGGTATAATACGTCTTAAAAATAACCCCAATTGAATTAACGTGAGTTC
>CAMDMY010000156.1 GCA_945902775.1 Chryseobacterium gleum
CCTAATGCAATTCTAACTAAGGCTTCAGGATGATTTTGGCCACAGCCTTTAGCGAGGTAAACCCATGCCGGAAAACGCGGATTCATTTCAAGTAAATAATAAATTCCTTCTTTACTTTTGATAAATTCTAATTCGCAACCGCCTTTCCATTTGGATTTAGCAATTACGGAATGAGCAATATCAATTAGCTTATTATCTTCTAATGAAACCCCTGCCCAAGCTTTGCCTTTATCGGTAATGTATAATTTACGCATGGGAACAGCGCCAACACAATTTCCTTTTCCGTCTCCAATAGCCGTAATATTGACTTCGTTTCCAGATACAAATTGTTGAATTATAATAGGCAATCCCCATTTTGCACTAATTTTATTGAAGTAATTCATAGCTTGCTCAGGAGTTGCAGCTATTGAGGCATCATAATATTTTCCTTTTACTACAAGCGGATACGAAAATTCATTTGTTAAACTATGAATTTCGTTTAAACTAAAAATCATTTTACTTTTAGGGACATCCACATTGTATTTTTCTCCAAATTCTCCTAATGCTGATTTGTGGCGTTCTTCAAACTGCTCCTGTGTGGGTAAAGCGGTAGCAATTCCAAAGTTAGTTCTTAGTTCGTCTTGAATCTTGATGAAATTATGCAATTCCGCATCAAAATTTGGAATGATTACATCAATATTTTCAATAGAATGAATGTATTCCAATCGGTCTTTTAAAACGGCCGTTCCGGCAGATGGCAATGGAATTTGATAGGTTTTGTCAACGAATTCTTTCATGTAGATACCAGGTTCTAAGGTTTCGTATGAAAGGCCAATGATGCGAACATCATAAATTTCGCTCTCTTTTAAGGCTCTTGCTACAGGAATGCCAGGACCAGGGCTATCAATGTTATTAAGGCCTGTAACAGCAACAGTTATTTTTATTTTAGTCATTGATTTCTACTAATTGGTGGTTGCTTAAGATTTGTAGAAACTCATTAAAATCTTTTTCAATAGTAGATTTATCGGCATTATAATCATTAGAAACGATTTCTAATATTTCATTTTTAGATTTTCCAGCTTTGATTTCATTGATAATCATAGCACCCAATTCGTTTACTGAAAAACTATCTCCAGTGGTTGGGTTAAAAACAAATCCATTTTCGCTAATGGCAAGATTCCTGTTGACTTTCATAGGTATAAATTTAATTTGTTGGTGTTATAATTCTTTATGCTATTTCTATGGAATTTACTAACTACATTCCCTACTAATTAGGAGTGTGATTTTAAATTACTTATAGAAAAAGCTAAAAAAATAGACTATTATTTAATTAACCCAAATTAAGACTAATAAAGTTTTAAAAAGTTTAATGTAAAGTAGGGGGATTCATGTCAAAAATGCAATTATTTTTTAATAAATATTTATTGGTGCTTTTTTACACAAAGGATATTAATACTATTTTGCTGTCAAATAGTATCTTAAGTAGATAATATTTTTATATTTGCCAACCAAAAAAAATCAAAATGAGAAATACTTTATTTTTAGCGACTGCTTTATTTTTAATGTCTACTATGACAAAGGCGCAAAACATTTGGATTCCAGACATTAATTTTAAAAACAAATTATTATCGGCTTCACCTAATAATAGTGTTGCAAAAGATTTAAATGGAAATTTTTTTACAATTGACACCAATAATGATGGTGATATTCAAGAGAGCGAAGCGCTAAACGTGACGTTTTTGGATGTTGATTCAAGTCAAATCACCGAAATTACAGGGATACAATCTTTTACCAATTTAATCGGATTAGAATGTAGTTCAAATAAATTAAAAACACTGAATCTGACCTTTTTAAATAAGATTGAATCATTAACTTGTGATGATAATTTACTTGAAACGATTACTATCGGTGATTTTAGCAAACTAAAAAGTATCCTATGTGGATACAATCAATTAACTAATCTGGATTTAAAAAGTGCCAAGGAATTGCAGAATTTGAAATGTTATTACAATAAATTGACTAGTTTAAACCTTTCAGAAAACAAAGCATTACTCTATTTGTATTGTGGTTTCAATAAGATTGAGTCATTGGATTTAAGTAATATGCCAATGCTTACAATTGTTGAATGTGAGTCTAATCTATTAAATACATTAGATTTAACAAATAGTGAAAATATAAATTCAATAAATTGCAACAAGAATTTATTAAATGTTTTAGATGTTTCTAAATTAACCTATTTAAGTACAATTAATTGCTCCAATAATTCAATTCAAAATTTATCCCTGTCAGGATTCCGTATTTATGAATTAAACTGTTCTTTTAATTTAATAAACGATTTAGACATAAGCAATTTTAATCTTAGAGAAGTAAATGTCTCGAATAACAATATAAGTCTATTGGACTTTACTAAATCAACAAATTTGACTAAGTTGGACTGTAGTTCAAATAAGCTCACTAGTTTGGTTATTCCAAGTCAAGGGAATTTAACTTCGCTATCCTGCTCTTCCAATCAAATTGAATCTTTGAATTTAAATAATGCGACCAATCTTAATTTTTTAAACTGCAATAATAATCTAATTACCAATTTAAATATTACTGGATTAGAAGGTATTACAAGCTTGTCTTGCTCAGATAATAAATTAAAGGAATTAGATATCACCAAATTAAAAAAAATATACAATTTAGATTGTGATAAAAACGAATTGCAAACTTTAGATTTTACGAATAACATTTCTTTAAAATATCTGAATTGTTCAGCCAACCTTTTCACTACGCTAGACCTTAATCATTTAGTGAACTTAAGCCAAGTCCAATGTAATAATAGTAAGAATTTAGAGTCTTTTTTTGCTAAAAACGGGATGTTTTTATACCTTGATTTAACAGCAAATACCAATTTAAAATACATATGTGTTATTGAGCCTTACGTAAGTAGTGTGAAATATTTTCTAAATAATAGATGGGGTATTTCGAATTGTAGTGTAAATAGTTATTGTTCTTTAACTCCAGGAGGTAATTTTTATACAATTCAAGGCACGACAAGATTTGATGAGGATAATAATGGATGTGACACCTCAGACAGGTTACTTTCTAATTTGAAATTCTCAATTACTAATGGAGACACTAAATCTACTTTTATTACTGATGAAAAAGGGATTTATAGTATGTTACTTCAAGGAGGGACTTATCAAATAGAACCAAACTTAGAAAACAACTCCTCATTTTCTATCGATCCTAAAGTATTTTCAATAACCCTTTCAGGTGGAAATACTTCAATTACTCAAGATTTTTGTATTTCAAAAATTCAGTCTACTGATGATTTAGAGATTAATTTGTTGCCATTAGAAAACGCCATTCCTGGTTTTGATGCTAATTATAAATTAGTTTATAAAAATAAAGGGACCAATACGCAATCGGGAAGTATTGTATTTCATTTCGAAGATGATAAAACTGATTTTGTTTCTGCCTCACCAACGGTTTCAAATCAAGGAACCAATGAGCTAACTTGGAATTTTTCCGGTTTAAAACCTTTTGAGGAACAAGAAATTCTTGTAAAATTGAATTTAAATAAACCTACCGATACTCCAGCTTTAAATGATGGCGATCAATTGCTTTTTACCGCCAATATTAATTCAAACGAAACAGATATCAATCCACTTGATAATATTGCTACGCTAAATCAAAAA
>CAMDMY010000157.1 GCA_945902775.1 Chryseobacterium gleum
ATCTCTGATAAATACTTTAAAATTCGAAAGAAAAAAACAAGTAAAACAAATCCTAACAAAAATTTCTTAAAACGAATCACCCAAGGCCAGATCAAATAAAAATATTCTTCAACACAAACTGACCACAATGGTGCAATTCCAGGTATTACTATTCCTTTAAACAATACATAATTAGCACTAAAAAAGAAAAAGAAAAAAAAATCTCTTTTTTCAAAAAGATAGGTTGAAAAATAAGGGATGGAAAGATAAGGGAATACAAAAAAACCAAGAAATACCAATAGATAATACAATGGCCAAATCCGAAGCATCCGCCTTATATAAAATTTTTTTATATCTATCTTCTTAGCTATTTTTTCTTCTTGTAATAATAAACTTGTAATCAAAAAGCCACTTAAAACAAAAAACAATAAGACACCTATTTCTCCAGAGGAATCTAAAAAATAAATAGGTATTCCTTTAAACCCAAATAAATTGATTATTTGATTATAATGATGAAAAAACACCAAAAGAACAGCGATTGCTCTCAATCCTGTGAGATTTGGAAAATACAATTTATTTACTTTTTCCATTTAGCTATTCCAAAACCCTCTTTCCCATATTGGTTTCCATTGTACAACATATACAGCTCTCTTTTATGTTCTAATACAAAAGGATAGCAGATCATTTCACTGTCCCATCCACTTTCTGAAACATCAATACCGGCTTCGTCATGCTTTCTAACCCAGTTTTGACCATCTTCACTAAATGAATACCCAATTCTGTATTTTTCACCTGTACCACTTCGGTATGAATACCACATATGATAACCCTCTTCATTTATGATAACCGTTGGTCTTGAAAAAGCTTGAGCAACACCTAATTCATACGGAATTGCTAATCCATGTTTTTTCCAATTTTCACCATCAGAGGATGTTGCATAATTAATTACATGAATCATTTCACCATTTTCAGAAGACCAAGTCAACGTTGAACCGTACCACATTTTATAGATTCCTTCATGAAATACAACAAATGGATAAGATAAACTTACCTGATCATCCATATCTGTCGTCATAAATGGTGTATTTGGAATAATTTCCAAATGTTCATTATTTATTAAACGTAATCTTCCAACATCACCTCTCCAATGTTCATTATTTCGTATGTTCCAACCCATAAATAAAATATACCGTTCATTATTGGATTGGTACATATTACCAATACTTACTCCATGTGAATAAAATGAATCTGGAGAACCATATTTAAAAATAAGTCCACTCTTCTCTTTTACAACCTTATTAGATACTATATCAATGTCGACATAACCTACAGATGATTTATTTTCAGAATCCCTTCCACTATAAAAAACACGGTAAACATCTCCTTCTAAATATATAGGTAATGGATTTGAAGCATGTGTATTTAAATAAACATCTTCTTCATTCATTTGAAAAATTTGACCTAACTTTTCCCAACTCATTTTACGATATTGTTAAATCTATACTTTTTTTATCTAATAAAACTGATTTTGCACCTAAATAAACCTCATCTTCATTTGTGCTTTTCATAATAATTGCACCAGCTGCAATCAACGTTTTATTTGCAATTTCAATACCGTCACGAAGCGTCGCGTTTACTCCTAAAAAACAATGATTTCTGATTTTAGTAAACCCTGAAATCACAACTTGGGAAGTTATAAAATTATGATCTCCAATCTCCACATCATGACCAATATGATTTCCAGACCACAAAACATTGTTTGATCCTATTTTAACAAATGGCTGAATCGTATTGTCTTCTAAAATAAAATTATTATCGCCTATGCTTTCTTCACTTAAAAAAGAACATTTTGAACTTATATAATTTGGTAAAAAATATCCTTTCGATTTCACTGTATCATATAGAGATTCCCTAATCAAATTCATGTTTTTATAACCAACTGCAACAAATACATCCACTTCAGTTGGAGGGAAATTTATATCTAAAGTTTCCAGTTCATATACTGGTAAATTATAAAATTTATCTTCATTTATATAATCAGAATTAACAGAAAATCCAATCACTGAATATTCTGAATCTCGTTCAAAATAATAAGCCGCTAATTTAGCATTATTTGACAACCCTATAATTATCAGTTTTTTATTTTTCATTTTTCAATCGTTTGAATCGTTTCTCTCTAAAGTCAACTACCGATGAAGGTACATCGAATTTGATTCCCAAAATCATTTTTTCTTGTTCCGATAAATCTACTTCTGAAGAAAAGCAATTCGAAATATCCACTTGCTGTTTTATAATTGGCACAACAAATAAATTATTCACTCCATAACGAACCATATCGCTCGCATTATAAGAGGCTCTATGATAAAGCATACTATCAAAAAAGATTACCGACCCTGCTTTTGCAATTACTTTCACTTCATTTTCTTTTACATATTCTTCGCTAGGAAAATGATCTATTTTATGCGAAAATGGTAAAACTACAGTTGAGCCATTCTCTTCTGTAAAATCTGTTAAACAAAAAAACGCATTAAATGCCAATGGTTTACTACTCACCCAATCCTGATAAGGTAAATCTCTATGCCATGAGGTTTGATGATGCTCACGGTTCGGTTTGTTTATTATCGCGTTTTGTAAATGTAATTGGAAATTGTTGCCTAAAACTTTAGTAGTCAATTCTAATACAAATGGATTCATATATAATTTAGACAACCTTTTATCATACAAAAAAGGCATTCTTGCCATATCCAACTCTTGAATTTTTTCTAATTTATCTTTCCCAAATTCAACTTCCTGTTTTTCATAAACTCCATTCAATAATTTGGAATATTCATCGCATTCTTTTGAAGTAAGTACACCTTCTTTTATTGAATATCCTTTTATTGAAATATTTTCAAGATGTCTTTCTATTTCATTCTCGTTTTTTACAGAATTTGTTATACCGTAACTTTTCATTATCGAACTTTCTAAATTTAATTCTATCTATGTTTAAAAATAATATGATAATTTAATTATTCAAAAACTACATATTCATTTTCTGATCTATTACGTATTGTGGCCGCATTTTAGTTTGTTCAAAAATTCGTCCTATATAAATTCCACAAATCCCTACACTTAAAATAATCATCCCTCCTACAAACAAAGTTAAAACCATCAAACTAGCCCAACCTGCTTGAAAAGGTGTAATTAAATATCGAATAACAATTCCAAAAGCAGAAAGTAATGAAAATAAAGCCATTAAAAATCCAAAACTAGCTGTTAATCTCAATAATTTATCCGATTGTGAAGTAATCCCATCAATGGCATGGATCATCAATTTTTTAAAATTATAAGAACTTTTACCTTCATAACGTTTATTATGCTCTATTTCAATATAAGCACTTTGAAATCCAAGCCATCTTAACAACATCAAATAATGGCGTTTATAATCTCCTAATTTTATGTATTCATTTACTACTTCTCTACTCAATAATGAATAAGACCCAACATTCTCAGAAGCTTGGTTATTTTCATTATCTACTAAAAACTTAAATAAGGTATAAAAAAACTTTGCTTTTAAATTTTTAAAAAAACCGTGTTTTCGTTCTTTCTTATAAGTATATACAATTTTATTCCCTTCTTTCGCTTTTTTCAATAATGCTTCAAAATAACTTGGATTGTCTTGTAAATCACAA
>CAMDMY010000158.1 GCA_945902775.1 Chryseobacterium gleum
CAGTTTCAATTTAATGAATTAGAAGAAGCTAATGTAAAAGTTGGTGAACAACAACAATTAGAAGAAGAAAGCGAAACCCTAGAAAATGCTGAATTCATAAAAGGTAGTTTAGTAAAATCATCTTTAGCTATTAATGGTGGCGATGAAAACATTGTTTCGGCATTAGCATTAGTAAAACAACAATTGCAATCCGTCTCAAAATTCGGGAAACAGTTTAACGAATTATTTGAGCGTATCAATTCTGTATCTATTGAATTAAAAGAACTATCCAAAGATATTGATGCTTGCGAGGAAGATGTGGTATACGACAATTCGCGCTTAGAAGAAGTAAATGCACAATTAGATAAATTAAATCGTCTGTTAAAAAAACATGGCGTTAATAGCGAAGAAGAATTATTAACTATTAAAACGGATATTGAAGCCAAGTTGCAACAGTTTTCATCTTTAGAAGTAGCAATAGAAAAAACACAAAAAGAAATTTTCGCATCGGAAAAACAATGTAAATCTTTAGCCAAAGATTTATCTGATAAGCGACAAAAATCTACCGCAGGTATTGAGCAAAATATTAAAAACATGCTCATGGGTTTATCGATGGCAAATGCACAATTTAAAATAGAATTAAAACCTTTAGATGCATTAAGCTTTAACGGCCAAGACTCTATTTCATTTTTATTTACCGCAAATAAAGGTGCTGAATTTAAAGAGTTACATAAAACAGCATCGGGCGGAGAGCTTTCTCGTTTAATGTTATGTTTAAAAGCACTATTAGCAGAACGCACAGCATTACCAACTATTATTTTTGATGAAATAGACACAGGAGTAAGTGGCGATGTTGCTGATAAAATTGGGAATATTTTATTTACGATGGGTAAAACTATGCAGGTGATTACGATTACGCATTTACCGCAAATGGCAAGTAAAGGCGGTAATCATTTATTTGTTTACAAATCAGATTCAAAAGATAAAACCACTTCAAGTATTAAAGCATTAAATAAAGAAGAACGTATTGCAGAGATTGCTAAAATGTTAAGTACTGGCACGCCAACCGAAACTGCTTTAAAAAATGCTAAAGAATTATTGAATGTTTGATAAACTATCAAAAAAACTACCAGCGCATATCAAACTCCTATTTAAACTGTATGGTTTAAATCTGATGGTTTTCTTTATCATTCGTTTACTATTTTATTATTACAATCAATCTTCAGATTTAGGAAATGTTCCTTTTTCAGAAAAAGCGATGGCTTTTAGAATGGGACTCGAATTTGACACAGCCGTATATTGTTGGATTGCTTTTTTTCCAACGCTATTATGGTCGATAGCTTATTTTTTTAATCAAAAACGAATTTACACTATTGGTTATTATGGTTTTCTTGCGCTACAATTATTGTATCATCTTATTTGTATTGCAGACATTCCATATTTTAAACAGTTTGGAAATCATTTAAATAAAGGAGCCTTTTTATGGAGCGAAAGTCCAGACTTTGCAGTTGGTGTTATTTTTGGTAGTTTTTCATATTGGGGATTTTTTATTGTGTTTTTTATCACAACCTACTTATTTGTTTTTATTAGTAAAAAGCAGTTTTCTGAATTTAAAATTCAAATAGTCAAACAACAAAAACCAAAGTGGTACTTTTCATTAATAGCATTTATATTATTGGGGCTAACGGTTACTTTAGGTGCTCGTGGCAGAACATCTGACCGCTCAGGTTTACACGAAGGATTATCGATAGTATCACAAAATAATTTCATTAATCAAATTGCTATCAATGCAAATTTTACTTTTTGGAAAACAGTTTTGTATAATAAAAATAAAAAACCGTATACCGAACCTAAAAACATTGATGAATGCATTGCTTTTACCAGAAATTACTTAGGAATTACAAGTCCGTATGAAAAAACAATAAACAGAGAAATTATAGATACCTCGAAAACAAAAACGAAATACAATATCGTTATTGTGGTGATGGAAAGTATGTCGGTATTTAAAATGGGATACTATGGTGGCAAAAATTTAACTCCTCAATTGGATAAACTAAATAAAGAATCTCTGTTTTTTAATAATTTTTTCTCTTCTGGCATACACACCTTTAATGGACTGTTTTCCACCACTACTGGACATATGAGTGTGTACGACGAAAAATCGATGAAGAGTTATGTAAAGACTCCATTTAATGGGCTAGGGCCTTTACTGACTAACGAAGGTTACGAAACGTATTTTTACACAACGCACGATCCACATTTTGATAACATGGAAGGTTTTTTTAAACTCAATAAATTTAAACATTTTATTAGTGAATACGATTTTGATCACTCTTTATCAGAAAGTTCGCTGGGTGTACCCGATCATATTTTATTAGATAAAATGATTGAAACAACTAATAACAGAAAAAGTAGTGCCCCTTTTTTATCTGTAGTTATGACTGCTTCTGATCATGGTCCGTGGCGAATACCAAAAGATATTCCGTTTAAACCAAATGGAGAAACGCCTCAAGATAATTGCACCATGTATGCTGACTGGAGTATTGGAAGATTTATAGATCAAGTCAAAAAAGAACCATGGTATGATAATACGATTTTCATTTTTTTAGGCGATCATGGTTTATCAATGGGCCATACATACGAAATGCCTTTAAGTTATAATCATATTCCTTGCATTATTCATCAACCAAAATTATTTAAAGCCGATACGATTTCTTCACCTTGTTATCAACCAGATATTCCTGCAACTGTTATGGGAATTATTGGCGCTAATTATAGCAACCAAACATTCGGCATCAATATTTTAAAAGAGCAACACCCTTACGTGGTATTTTCGGCAGATGATAAAATAGGTTGCGTTGATAATCAAGGTTATTATTATTATAAAACATTAGCGAACGGAGAAACTTATTTAAGAAACTATAAAAATTTAGATCCTATCAATTACAAAACACAATTCAAACAAAAAGCAGATAGTATGGAGAAAAATATGATGCAGATATACGAATCTGCTAATTATTTTATTAGGAAAAACAACTTTTTATATGAGTAAGTCATCTAGAGTTAAAATTTTAACCACATAGATACATAGACTAAATAAAAAACCAAATAACTTTTAGAATTATACCCAGTAAGGTATAGAAAACATGTTTTACACACAGATTTACTATGTGAGAAGCAAAGCTTCACTATCAAAACCTTTTAAATCAACAAATAATCTATGTTTCTATGTGGTGAAAAACACTCTAATAATCCTACTTATTTTATCAAAAAATTAACAGTAAATCGTATATTTACACAACTAAAAAACACATAAAATGGCTTACAACTTATTAAAAGGAAAACGCGGAATTATTACAGGTGCATTAGATGAAAATTCTATTGCTTGGAAAGTAGCACAAAAATGCCACGAAGAAGGCGCTACATTTACCTTGACAAATGCTCCCATCGCTATGCGTTTAGGAGAAATTAATAAATTATCAGAAGAAACTGGTGCTAAAATTATTCCAGCTGATGCAACCAATATGGAAGACATTACCAAACTATATACTGAATCTATGGATGTATTAGGTGGTAAAATTGACTTCGTATTGCA
>CAMDMY010000159.1 GCA_945902775.1 Chryseobacterium gleum
AAATACTCTTCTACATGCTCATTTTCGCTGAAAAAGCGAAACGCAATTACGAAGAAATTTACAGCTACTACTATAAAATAATCAATTAGAAGCCCCTTGTAATCATTTAATATTTCATTTCCAAAATTTAGTATTCCACTATTTCCCCACAAGCTTTAGTCTTGATCCCTTTTAGCTTCTTCTTCTAAAAATTTCAAGTGCTTTTCCATTCTTTTCATCATCCACTTTCTGACTAAATACATTAAAACAGTGAAGATTGCTAAAATATAATACTGTCCCCACTTTTGAAAACCTTCTGTAATCACAAAATAAGTTATAACTACCGGTAAAATAATAGAGACAATTCCCCAAAATTTTAACATCAACTGATTGTATTTATCCATATTCTTTTATTTATTTTTTATCAAAATCTATTTTACCTTTTGGCTTTAAAAAAGTATAAGTCGAGAAATCTTGTTTCGATCGAATTCCATCTCCAAATAATACTCCTTGAGAATTTCTTACAATAACTGCTTTTTCAGTGAAAATAGAACTGTCTGATTTCATCCAAGTCAACTCTTCTGTCTCTAATTGTTGGTTCTTTTCAAAATTCTTTAGTTGAACTGAATCTTTTACGTAAAAAGTTCCTTTTGAAATATTCATTTCTCCATATAATGCTGTCAAACAAGATACCACTTTGCCATCTTCTGAAAAGAAATTTACTTTTAAACCGTCTTTAAATTTAGTTATTGCCTCTGGTTTTGTATAGGATTCAGCCAATTTTGCAGATAATTCAAATTTTGCAAATCCTGAATCTGTTTGAATGATTTTTAAGTTTTCAGTTACATCATCTGGAGCACCTGATTTAAATGTTACCTTTTTAATTGTATCTAAATCATTTACACACGAATAAAAAAAAGGTAAAATCAAAAAAAGTTTACTTAACCTCAATTTTTGATAGATAAAATTAAAAATCATCTTCCTAGATTTAATCGAATTTTCGTTTTATAAACCAACGTTCAAAATTGGCTGGAGCAAAAACAATTCCTAAATTAATTCCATAATATTGTTCTTTCAATTGAGTTGCTTCTGAATTCCCCCTTTTCCCATAAGTAAAACTTAAATTAACAGACGATAATGACTTTTGCATACGAATAGGTATTCCAAATCCTAAAGTTGCTCCTCGGTCAATTATAGATCCTCCACTAACAACTATAGGTAAGGTATACTGATAAGCTCCTATTCTATATCTAATTGTTTCTAAAATTTTTGTAGCTCCAGTTTGACCTAAAAAGGATTTCTCAGGAATATATTGCAAACCAACAGTATACTTTGAAGTATTTACATAATTTGGATTCAACAATTCACTTGTGAAAGTTGTGTGGTAATTTGTCCAATTAGTAGTTGAATAAGAAGCGTGTAAACTAATTTCTGAATTTCTTTCAGAAATACCATTTTTTAAATCTTTGAAAGAATAAGCATAATCAAATCCAATAGAAGTTAATAATGGATTTACAATTTTCCCTCTTATTGAACCTGTTGAATCTATTTTATTATAATACAAAGAATTGTCTATAAATTTTGTTGCAAATAAATTAGTTTCTTGTGAAACTGAAAAAGATTGAGAAGGTTCAACTAGAGCTGAAAAAGTTAAATTATTAAATTTATTTATAGCTGCTTTGTAAAAAAGACCAAATTCATAATGCAAAGATCCGATTTTAAGAATTTTTTGATCTACTCCACCTGCAGTCTCAGTGCTTAAGTTGCTTCTCCTTTCATTCGTCATAGTACCAAATACATATCCTGCGTTTGCACCGATAGCTAATTGATGGTTTGTAAACTTAAAAAGATCTGATGATAAACCTACAAATGCTTCATTTGTATTACCAGAACCTAAATAAGTATGAACTATTGTGTCTGTAACTAATAATTCTTTAGTAGAAAATTCGTAACCTCTTCTAGAAAATGGCTTTAATCCAAATGCAAATCCAAAATGTTTAGCAAAAGACAAACCCATTGCAAAATGGTTAATAACAACCGTTTTTGAAAAATTGGACACTCCTGCTTCACTATAATTAGATAATCTAGAAGAAATTCCTAATGAAAATAATGGTTGACCTTTTCCAATTGTATTGTAAGAAGATGGGTTAAAATAATTTAAAGTAGTTGAATCAAAATATGTAATTGTTGTATTTCCTAATCCTGAAAAAACAGCATTATCAATACCATCTCTTTCTCCAATTCCAAATGAACTATATGGAGAAGTAGAAGTAATTTGAGAATAGCTATTCAAACTAAAAAAGAATAATGCTAGTATGTAAAATGTAAAATATTTATAGTGCATTGAAAACATAAATTTTGTATAACCCTTTAAGCGTTAAATTTTCGTCTACAAAGGTGTTGTTTTTTAAAGGAAAATCAAAATAAACAGCATCCCCTCCTGTCACAAAAAACGTTAAGTCTTGATATTCTTTAGAATACAAATAAATAAAATGATTTAATTCTGCTTGAATGCCATTTAAAACTCCAGACTTTATAGAATTAATAGTAGAATTACCTATTAACTCAGTCTTTGACTTATCATTTACAAGTGGTAAATTTCCAGTATAATCATTTAGAGTCTTATATCGTAAATCTATTCCAGGAGATATAGACCCACCTTTATAATTTCCATTCTCATCCACAAAATCAAATTTTATACATGTCCCAATATCAATTGATACAGAAGAATGATTCTTATTCAAATCATGAATCGCAACTGAGTTACAAATTCGATCAATTCCTAAAGTTTCAGGTGAAAGATAATTGATTTTTATCGGTAATTTTAAAGAGCCATTAAAAAGAATAGCTTTTGGAACATAAGACACAATATTATCAGTAAGTTCTTTCGAAACAACGGATGAGATAAAAACAGCACTAGAATCATAACGAAGTAATAATTCTTTCAATGAAAAAAGTTCATCATAAGTTAATCTTATAACGTCTTCCAAGTTTCCTTCATAAAAAACTCCAATTTTCAATAAAGTATTTCCTGCATCAAAAATTAAAACTCTCTGATTTTGATTCATCTAACAAATATAACATAAGAAATTTGAAAAAAAACAAAATAAAGTGATTGCTAAACAAATAAAGTTTATATCTTTGTCCCCACAAATAAGGATGGTGCCTTAGCTCAGTCGGTAGAGCAATAGACTGAAAATCTATGTGTCCCTGGTTCGATTCCTGGAGGCACCACTTTAAAGGGAAACAGCAATGTTTCCCTTTTTTGTTTTCACTACTTTTTTATTTCAATCCTGCTTTCAAACTTTTTGGTATTGAGGATCAATTGCAAAAGTTGGGGATTGAAAACATTTTTACATCAATTGTAAAGAATAATTTAACTTTACTAATCAAACTTAGATTATCATTCTCTTACTTTTTCTTGATAAAAAGTAAGCAAAAATCAAGGTTCTTTCTAAGGAATTTTTCACTTCATTTAGTCTATATAAAATCAACAAACATCGCTAATGAAGTGAAACCGCACGTAAATACTTTCCTTCACGCTCTCTTTCGCT
>CAMDMY010000160.1 GCA_945902775.1 Chryseobacterium gleum
GACAATTTTCCTCTGCATCCCCACAGGTCATAATTGCTGCAAAATTGGATGTTGGATTAAAGGCATCATCATAAACTTTCGAAAAGCAAATGGAGGAATTTTTTTCATCACTAAATTTTACTTCATAAATAGGATTTGTTGAAGTGTTATTTGCATTTATCTCAAACCCAATTTCTTTTAAAGCATTGATAGCATTGATATTGAAAGCGGTAGCTTCTGTCCCTCCTGAAAAAGTGGATACATTTTCAATAGTATAAAATTCAGACGCTACAGCCGCCCAAATCTGACCAAAATGACTCCTTCTTGAATTATGCGTACAAACATAAATCAATTGAATGGGTTCATTTTTATTTTTTTTTTGTTGAATGTATACTGAAATTTTCTCTAATAGAAGTTTTCTTTCTGATGAAATCAAATCAAAATTTTGAACTAATTCAGTACAAGTGTTTTTAATTTTTTGAAACATAGTATTTTAGATATTAAGATTCAAGACTTAAAGATTCAAGACCTATTTCAAACTGTCTTTGAGCGAAGCGGTCTTTTGTCTTACAGTCTTATTTCTATTTCAACAACACCCTCCACCCGGAGTGCAAGTGCCTGCTGGTTTACTTAAATCGACAAGATTTACTTTAAGCTTCTCTTCTGGAATTCCACATTTATCTTGTGCAAGGCAATTTGTTTGTTTAGCGACCAATAAAAAATGAGTCCCATTGAATTCTAAATTGTATTTTCCGATGGTATCTTGTTGATATTCAACTTCAATTTCAGCATCTTCTAAATGCAATACTTTTTCAGACAATTCAATAATGTTTTTCAATTTTTGAGGAGCCAAGCGATGGTCAAAATCATTCGCTTCCCATAATTGGAAATTCACTACTTTTTCTTCTCTCACCGTTCCACCGCAATCGATGAAATTTTTAGTAATCATCCCTACTTCCGTTACGTGAAAATGATTTGGAACAAATTGTCCGTTTGGTAAGATAAAACTCACTGAATCAACAGTGTTTAATACTGGTTTAATTTCTGATAATTTCATAATAATTAAGATTTTAGATTTTTAGACTTGAGACATTAGACTTTATAAATCTATTATAAAAGATTTACTTATACTTTTTTAAAACTGCAAAACAGGAAATTCTGAATTGTATTGAAAGGAGTTGTATGATCGATTGTGAAACAATTTATTTTTTGGAATTTTGACTTCATTTGTTCAATTAAACTAATTTCAGAATATTGTTGAATTTCAACTCCACTACATTTTAGTGGACCTGTTTCAGAAAAAGTACCTACGATCAATAACCCATCGTTGGTTAAACCTTTATCTGCAATACTAACATACTTCTCTCTGTCTTCTTTATTCGTTAAGAAATGGAAAGCTGCACGATCGTGCCATACATCGTAAGATTTAGTTGGTTCAAAATCCACAATATCAGAAACAATCCATTTAACTTTTTCAGCATTGCTACCTAAACGTTTTTTTGCTCTTTCAATAGCCGAATTTGAAATATCAAGAACTGTGATGTCAATATATCCTAGTAGTAAAAGATGATCAATCAAAAAACTATCACCTCCACCAATATCAATTATTTTGGCAGTTGAAGAAATAGCAAACTCTTCAAAAAAGTTCAATGAAGTTTCTGGCTTTGGTTGAAACCAACTTACTTCATTCAGTTCTTTCGTTTGGTATATATTTTCCCAATGGTGTTTTTTATCTATTTGTTCCATTTTTTAATTTTTAAGACTTTAGATTATCTGCGATGCTGCTTCCCGGTTTTAGACGATAGACATTAGACTTAATCGTTAGCAAAAGTCTAACTTCTAATGTCTAAATATCTAGCCTCAACTTTCAACAACATTCCCCTGGCTTACATTTAGAAGCGCCTTCAATAGTTAACTGAACATAGTTTTGAATTTTCTCTAATGTTTCCAAATTCAAACAGTAACAAATCGAATTTCCTTCTACTGAACCTTGAATAATATTTACATTTTTCAATTCTTTTAAATGTTGAGAGATGGTGGGTTGTGAAAGCGGTAATTCATTCACAATATCACCACAGATACACGATTCTTTTTTTAGTAAAAACTCAATGATTGCTATTCGAGCCGGGTGACCAAGCGCTTTCATCAAATTTGCCATTTCGTTTTGATTTTCTGTAAAGAAATCTGATTTTGATATACCCATTGTTACACTTTTTAAAGAATTAATTAAATTTTTAAATAACTCTATATTGCAATATTACGATAAACTATTTAATAAGTTTAATAATTTTAGATAATTAATAAGTAAATCACGAAATATATTGCGTAAAGCCACCCATTTATTAAAATATACGCCATGATTTTCTTTTTGTAAATGAACTTTTTGATTAACTTAAATAAGAAAAGTCAAAAATGAAAAACACAGAAACAGCCAAAAACATTAACTACCAACTAATTAACCCAGCTAAAAACTCGTTTAAAGAAATTAAGATTGAAGTTTTTGAAAGGCGAATATTTTTAAAAATTCCAAAAAATGAAACTGATATTGCATTTATTCGGAAAATACAATTTATACACTGGGATAAGAATTGGTATCATTGGGTAATTCCGAACTATCCTGGGAATCTAACTTTATTAAAAACTTATTTTGATGGTCGAATTGATTCACTTATTGAACATCAAAGCGAAGTGCTTGAAATAAAGCAATTAGATGAGGAAATAATTAAAAAAAGAGACGACGTTTTACTGATAAAAACAAAAAACAATCGATTGAAAATCGTATTTGGATTTAATCAAAAATTACTTCAAACGATAAAAAAAATACCTTATAATACTTGGGATGGAAAAAATAAATGGTGGTCTATTCCGTATTCAGACATTTTTAAAGACATTATATACACACAGATAAACGAATTAGGTCTATCGGTAATTTATAAAGAAGAAGTAGATGAAAACTCTTCTCTCACTATTCACAAAAGAATTACTCCTTTTGATATTTCAAATTACAAAGTATGTCCGGATGATTTTATAATGAAATTAAAAGAATTGAGATACAGTTTAAATACAGAAAAGACTTACAAATTTGCGCTCGAAGACTATTTAAATTATCATCACACAATCGATATTGAAAAATTAAATGAAGGACATATTCAATCCTTCCTTCGACATCTTGTTATGGAGCGAAATGTATCAACATCCTATCAAAATCAAGCAATAAATGCCATAAAATTCTATTATGAAAGGGTACTTGGAGGACAAAGGAAAACCTATTTTATAGATCGTCCGAAAAAGGAGAAAACGTTACCTGTCGTATTAAGTGAAGAAGAAATATTACTTATCCTACGAAGTGTTTCAAATTTAAAGCACAAAGCAATTTTAATGGTTATCTATTCTGCTGGACTTCGAATTTCAGAATGCATCAATTTAAAAATCAAAGATATAGATTCAAACAGAATGCAAATTCGTGTAGAACAATCAAAAGGTAAAAAGGATAGATACACCTT
>CAMDMY010000161.1 GCA_945902775.1 Chryseobacterium gleum
TTTGTAAATAAAAGTGATAAAAGTTTTTTTAATATACGTTTCAGAAATGAATTGAGAAATTATTTTGAAGATAATGAAATTGTAAATAGATCTAGATTGCAAATAAGTTATGAATATAAAATGAAGAATTATTTTTTTCCAAAAATTAGCTTTGAACAGTTTGTTTCAGTTCAAAAAAAAATAACAAACGAACAACGATTCAGTATTTCAAATACTTTTACAATTTCAGAAAATATTAACTTAACTATTTTTTACATTTTACAATTACAATCAAATATTAAATTTAATAATAAAGTTTTACCACAAAATATTTTGGGGTTACAACTAAATTTAAATATTCAAAAGAAATAATGACAGAAAAAAACGAGTTATTTCCAGTCTTTTTAAAGCTGAATCATCTTTCTTTATTGATTATAGGAGGAGGAAAAGTAGCGTTAGAAAAATTGTCAGCTGTTTTGTTAAATTCTCCCAAAAGTACAATTACAATTGTTTCAAAAGAATTTATCAGCGAATTGGCGGAGTTTGTTGAAAATTATCCGAATGTACAAATGGTACAAGATGCTTTTAATTCAACTTATTTAGAAGGAAAACACGTTGTTATTTCAGCTATAAATGATATAGATATTTCAAAAGAAATTAAAGTAATCGTAAACGAAAAAGGAATTTTATTTAATTCAGCCGATAAACCTGAATTATGTGATTTTTACTTGGGTTCAACAGTTACAAAAGGAAATCTTAAGATTGGAATATCTACGAATGGAAAATCGCCTACTGTAGCCAAGCGATTGAAAGAGATTTTTAATGAAAATATACCAGAAGAAATTGATAACTCATTAATTAATTTGAGTAAAATCAGAAATCATTTGAAAGGAGATTTTCAACAAAAAATCATCGAATTAGATAAAATTACGAGTGAATTAAAAGATAAAAAGGCTAGGGCTTGGTATTTGTTTAGTTTTAAGAAATTAATTGGGTATGTAGCATCTATTCTAGGGATTATGTTAGCTGGACATTTATTGTTCTCGATTTTCCCATTGTCCGAAATTTGGAAACATACGAACGATGTATTTGCAAGTTTAGATATTCAGTTTGTCTATTATATGTTAGGCGGGTTTATAGCTCAAATGATAGATGGAGCATTGGGTATGGCTTATGGTGTCAGTGCTTCAACATTTTTAATGTCTTTTGGAGTTTCACCTGCCGTTGCTAGTATGAGTGTTCATACTTCAGAAATCTTCACGAGTGGAGTTTCAGGCTTTATGCACTTGCGTTTCGGGAATGTACACACTAAACTTTTTAAATCAATTTTAATACCAGGTGTAATAGGAGCAATTTTAGGGGCCTATATTTTATCTGAATTTGAAAATTATAATGCGATAATTAAGCCATTAGTCGGAGTTTATACATTAATTTTAGGGATTATTATAATTCGAAAAGTAATTAAGAAAAGTAATAAAAGAAAAAATGTTAAAAAAGTTGGTTGGCTAGCATTAACCGGAGGATTTCTAGATTCTATTGGAGGAGGTGGATGGGGACCAGTGGTTTCCTCTACATTGATTGCAAGTGGTAAGAATCCGAGGTTAATAATTGGTTCGGTTAATTTGGCAGAATTTTTCATTTCTTTAGCTAGTTCTTTTACTTTTTTTACTATAATTGGAGGGTCGAATTGGCAACCTATTTTAGGTTTAATTTTAGGAGGTGTCTGTGCTGCTCCAATTGCGGCTCATTTATCGAAAAAATTAAATGTCAAAGCGATGATGATATTAGTTGGAATTGTAATCATTATTGTTAGTTTGAGAATAATAATATTAACCTTAATAAAATAAAAGATGAAAAAAGTATTTTTAAGTGATTCAGGACCAGTAACTTCGGATTCTATTTACAGTTTTTGGAGATGGATGGAAGCAACTGATTTATCGGTTGAAAAATTGGAAGATATTACAAATTTTTGTCTTGAATTAGGGATTAATTCGTTTGATTTATCGAATTCGTATGGATTAGGTCAGATTGAAGAATTGTTTGGTAAAGCATTAGCTAACAAATCATTGAATAGAGAAGATATTGTGCTTTTTTCTAAATGTGGCTACAAATCACAAGAGGCGGGAACAGGTAAAATTGTTTACAATCAGTTAACTGAAAAATATATCAATAAAAGTGTGGACGATTCATTAAAAAAGTTGAATACAGATTACATAGATGTATTTTTATTGAACGAATTTGACCCATTGATGAAATCAGAAGAAGTGGTTTCAGCTTTGACAACATTGGTTTTCAAAGGAAAAGTAAAACACATCGGACTCTCAGGATTTAATGTGTTTCAACACAAACAATTAGCTAATTTTTCATTGGATATTGTGACGAATCATTTTGAGTTGAATTTATTTAATACTTCTGCAATTCACGATGGACGTTTAGATTTTATCAAAGAACAATATGCGAAGCCAATGGCTTGGGCTCCTTTAGCAGATGGTAGAATTTTAAATGGAACTGATTCTGAGGCAATTGTAATCCGTTCTGTTTTAGATGATTTAGCAGTAAAATACAATTCAAACATAGAGCAAATTGCAGTAGCTTGGATTCATAAATTAGGTGCTTTACCAATTATCGGAAGTTTGAACAAAGAAAGAATCAAAAATGCTGCTACAGCAAGTGAAATTAATTTATCTCACGAAGATTGGCATAAAATATATAATGTAACGAAGAAATAGATTTTGGCTATTAGGTGTTGGTTATTAGGTATTAGGTTTGTTAGAGTATAGTTATTAGGATTAGATGTTAGAAAAAATAAAAAATATTGAAGAATTAGGTTTGGTAGATGCTTTAAAAAAAATAGCTACTGAATTTGGTGATAGAGCTGCTTTTTCAACTAGTTTAAGTTGGGAAGATCAAGTGATAACGCATCATATTTTTTCGAATGACTTACCTATTCGTGTATTTACTTTAGATACAGGACGTTTATTTCCAGAAACATATGGAGTTTTTAATAGAACCTTGGATAGATATAAAAAGAAAATTGAAGTTTTTTCTCCTAAACATGAAGGGGTAGAAAAAATGGTAACTGAAAAAGGTCCATTAAGTTTCTATGTATCGTTTGAAAATAGAAAAGAATGTTGTTTCATTCGAAAAGTTGAGCCATTAAACAGAGCATTGGATAATGTAGATTGTTGGATAACAGGTTTAAGAGCCGAACATTCAGAAAATCGAAAAGATATGTCAATGACAGAAATTGATGTTCAACGAAATATCGTGAAAGTCCACCCAATTTTTAATTGGTCTTTAGAACAAGTGAAAAATGAAATAAAAGAATTTAACATTCCCTACAATTCATTGCACGATAAAGGTTTTGTAAGTATTGGTTGTCAACCATGCACAAGAGCCGTTCAAGAAGGAGAAGATTTCCGTGCCGGAAGATGGTGGTGGGAAAATGCAGATAAAAAAGAATGC
>CAMDMY010000162.1 GCA_945902775.1 Chryseobacterium gleum
ATTTCCTAAATAAGGGGGAATTATAGATTTATGCTACCCAAAATAGTACTATTTTTTCAAAAAAAATCAGATTTAAATGATTTTTTTAATTAATACTTCAAAAACTCCTACACTAAAGATGCGGTAGTTTTCGAATTGGAAATAATAGCGTTCTGTAGTTTCATCTTTGAAAAAAATCGATGTTTTACTATTGCATAAAAATGAATCAAATCCCAACGAAAATAAATAATCTAAATTAAATACAGATCCTATTTTATCCAACTCTAAATTATCTAAAACTAATAGGTTTTTTTTGATCATATTTCTCTGTTCTTTTATCTCATTCAAAACTATATCTATTTCGCTTAGATTTTTCTCTTTTAATTTAGCTATTTTTTTCTTATTATTGTGAAATTCATCTGCACATTCAGGGCAACAATGTTTTTCTCTCCTATCATTTGCCATAAATTCTTCTCCATCATTAAGGCAAACTCGGTATCGATCAGATTCTCGATCCATTCGGTATAGTCTTACTGGTTTTATTTTAAATAAATTTTTTGCTTGCATTTAACAAAGGTAAATAAATAAATTGTATATTTGTAAGATATTTAAATAAAATTATATGAGCAATAGCGATTTAGACGAATTAGAGAAAGTGATGATCAAGCATGGAGTTACGCTTCAAGCCATTGAAAAAATCTATCCTAAACTCTATGAACCAATAATGAATTTATCTGTAACGGGTGTTCCAGCAAGGGTTTATTTTTATTGGAAAAAATCTGGCTTGATTGAAAGTTTTGGAGCAGATGAATCTAAAAAAGGTTGGATTAAAATTAACCTAATTGAATACTTATGGATTAAAGTTATTGTGATTCTTCGCGATTATGGTGTTCCCTTTGAAAAAATTAAGGAGACAAAAGAAATAATGTTTTCAAATTATTTTAATATCATACTTAATGATAAAGATGAATATATTCGACGTCTACGTGAGAATAATATTAATGAAGAGAAAATCAATGAAATTATTCTGGTTATGGATTTGATTAAGGATGAAATTGTAAGTTCACCTGAAGAATTTTTGATTTATAAAACCCTTATTGGAAATCTAGTTATTGAATTACTTCTGAAAAATGATAGAGGATATATTACATTATCAAAAGGAGAATATGAATACGATGTTGGCTACTTCACTATTAAATCAATTAGTGATTTAGAGGACTATGTTCAATCATTTTTTGATAAGCCATGTTTATTTATTCCTCTTAGAAGTATTATCGAAGAATTTCTCGATGATGCTAAAACGGAAAAAATTGCTTCGTCAATAAATCTTCTTGACCTAAAAGAAATGAAGGTAATTGAGGCGATTCGTAAAAGAGATTTCAAAGAAATAATTATTAAATTAGATGGTAATAAAAAAACAATCGTAATTGAAATTGAAAAGGATGGGAATATTTTGGATCAGAAAGCAAAGGAGGTTAAACGAATTTTAGGCTTAAACGAATATTCTGAAGTAACAATTAAATTCCGAAATGACAAGAATCTATACTTTAAAAATAAAACAAGGCTTTAAGACCCGAGATATTCGGCTCTAATGTAAAATACAAATTAAAACCCAAAGAAATGGCTTTTAGTTGCAATTAGCAACTCAATGTTAACACTTAAACAATGTAAAGAAATACTATCCACTGAAGCAAATGGATTAACAGATAATGAAATTTTGGAAATGAGAGATTGGCTGTCGGTTTTTGCCGATATGTTAATAGAATCGACTGATTTCTCAGAACTACCAATTAAAAAAATTAGAAAAAAGAAAACCAATGAGCGAAAGAGCTATTATATACACAAGGGTATCAACAGACGAGCAGAACAACGGATACAGTCCAACTGATCAAAAAGAAAAACTTTATAGGTTCTGTGAAAACAAAAATATTGAAGTTGTAGGGTTTTACCACGATGATGAAAGTGGCAAATCGTTTGAACGCCCAGAATGGAAGAAAATAATGGCCTTCTTAAAAGCAAATAAAAATTCGGTAAATTACATCTACTTTTTAAAGTGGGATCGTTTTTCTAGAAATGCACCTGAAGCATACGCTGAATTAGCCAAGTTAAAGAAATTGAATGTGGAAGCAAGGGCTATGGAGCAGCCATTAGACTTAGAGATTCCCGAACAAAAGGTCATGCTTGCTATTTACCTAACAACTCCTGAAGTTGATAACGATCGCAGAGCCCTTAATATCTTTCACGGAATCAGAAGAGGAAAGAAAGAAGGTCGCTGGCTTGGTGGTTGTCCAATAGGTTATAAAAATAAACGCAATGAATTTAATCGGCCAATTATTTCTCCAGAAGGAGGTGTCATTGAAAAATTAGTGAAACAAGCATTTCAAGACTTTTCTACAGGACTTTATAGTATAGACGATTTACGAAAAAAAATGAATCAAATGGGCTTAAAAAGCAGTAAAAATGCTTTTTGGAAAATGCTACGCAACAAAGTATATATTGGTAAAATTTGCGTTCCTGCTTATAAGACGGAATCAGAAGAATGGGTTAATGGTCAGCATGAAGGGATTATTGATGAGGATGTATTTTTTGCATGTCAAGATGTTATAGATGGTCGTAAAAGAAAACTTGCTCAAACTTTTAAATTGCTACGTGACGAATTTCCTTTGCGTGGACATTTAATATGCCCTCAATGTGGCTTGACACTCACAGCTTCATCCTCGAGAGGGAGGAGAGGTGCTTATTACCCATACTATCATTGTTTGACTGGGTGCAAAGAACGACAAAAAGCAGAAGTGGTAAATTTAGCATTTGTTAATTTATTAAGGGAACTCAAATTCAAAGCACAACGACTTCAATTTTTAGGTGCTATCATCAAAGATAAAATGAAGAAGAACAACCAAGATAGCAAAACTGAAATCGAGAAGATTCAAAAAGAAATTGCAAAGCAAAATCTTCGTTCGACAAATGCACGAGGACTTATGCTTGATGGTGAAATCACGTCTGTAGAATACAAAGAAATTAAAATAGAAATTGAATCAAATATCACAAATTCAACAAGAGAATTGAATAAATTAAGTAACACTTTACTAAATATTGATTCTAAAATTGATGGATGTATCGATCTCCTCTCAAACATCGAAAACCTATATAAGCAAAGAGATACAGCAACAAAGCAGCGTATAATCGGTTCGATATTCCCTAAAAAATTGATATTTGAAAAAGAATCAGTTCGAACCCTCGAAGTGAACAAAGTGGTATCTCTGATACTCAATTCTGGCAAGACTTCTGGAAAAACCAAAAAAGAAAAGCACACCGATTTTGGCGTGCTTTCCTGTGGAGTGGAGTCGGAGGGGTTCGAACCTATTAATATTAAAATACTTAAAACGTTGTATTACAATACAATATGTAATACTCTTGTGATATAT
>CAMDMY010000163.1 GCA_945902775.1 Chryseobacterium gleum
ACTTATAACTTCTAAAACTCTAAAATAATTTTTTACTATATTTGTCATAAATGTTGGTTTGTTTAGCGACTTCAAGATACTGAATTTCAGTATCTTGACCAACATTTAAGCAACATTTTTTACTTTAAATAATTACACCCAACGGGTTATATTCAATATTAATGTATATGTAGATTTTATTTTATTAAATTTACATCAACTAATTTCTAAAACTTTGAAAAACAATATACTATTCTTCCTTTCTTTTTTGTTTTCTTTTTCAATGAAAGCACAAACAAGTCACCAAGTACTTTCTGCTTCTGGCGGTGATGCCACGGGAAGCGGAGGATCTGTTGCTTACAGTGTAGGGCAAAGATCATTTTAATCGATTATGTTAGAATCAGATTTCTTCAAACTAAAATTTAATTAAAGATTATGCACAAAAAAAATCCTATTACAAATTTATTTCCTTTACAAATGGCCAATTTCCTTGTTCTTTCGTTTGTTTTTCTGTATTCCATTATAGGATTTAGTCAAAAATCAATTATTGTTGGCCCACAAAATGATTGCGCCACAAAAAAAATATCGCGAAATACACATACTTCAAGTGCTTTTTTAGAGCTAGGTAATTCAATCAGAATAAAAATTACGACTGTACAACACCGCACCTATGACGCTAGTAGAATCTATGATCAGAATGGATCTTTAATTTGGGAATGGAAAGGTGAATCTCGTTCAGACACTTGGTATACTAAAGAACATTTTGTAACCGTGAATAGCTCAAAAATTAAAATTGAATTTACACAAGGATATTCAGACCCTTTTTGTAATGGATACATTAAAGCTGAGGTGATTGAAATCAGAAATAATTTAATTGAAAATCAATCAGTTAACACATCAGGCCTTACAAATACGAAGAATGAAACTATTCAAAACTCCGTTGTTAAAGAAAATGAAGAAGACAATTCGCAACAAGTGATAATTGAAAATTTTAAGATAGTAGACACCAAATTGAATCTTACATATGAAGATTTTAAAAATGCATTAAATCTTTATTATTTTGCTTTTAAAAGCAAAATAGAAATCAATTCCATAATTTTTAACCCAATGAAGCTTTTGATTACAAGGGGTTATATTGAATTTTATGGTAAAGGCCTTTTTGGAGGTGGAGATAAAAAGTATGATGAATATTTAGATGTCCTAAGCGGGAAAAGTGATGGTAAAGATGGTACAAAATCACCAAGAACATATGGTGACAATTCAGCTTGGCAATTAAGCATACCTCGGAAAACAGACATTAGGGGAAATAACATTTCTAAGAGATTTCACCTTGATTCAAAAAAAATTATTTCAAATTTTAAACTTGAAGTAGATATGCAATTATCTGCTGAATGTAAAGAGTGTAACAAATTAATTGAAAAGTACTATGACTTATTTAAAACGTCTCTGACAATAAGTGAAATTGAATTTAATGAGTTAAAATTAGCTGTTAATCGATGCAAAGATCAACAATTTGAAAACCTAAAAAAGAAATCTACGAATTATTTGAATATTCTTTCGGGGATTGAACCAGGAGGCCCTTCTTCATATTCAAAATATTATCTTTCACCTGTTACAGGCTATAAAGGTAATAAAATAAAACCCCTATCTATTTTAGAATCTACAAAACTTAAGTCGAATGATTTATTAATTAAAACGAATGTTGGCTTTGGGGTTTCAAATTCAGAAGGATATGTATTTATTGAACCAATTTATGATAAAATTGAACTAATAAATTACCGTGGTGAATATGTTTATCTTGCAACTGAAAATGATGAGCAAGGTATCATTGGATACTCCGGTGAAATAAAATTAGATTTCGAATATGACAAAATAATAGCTAACCCAAACAATCAATTTATTTTCGTCAATAATGATAAAAAATGGTGGGTCCTTGGTCCAATAGGATTAACTGGAGCAAATGGACCTCATGAAGATGATATTTTCACACCTAAAAGTACATTGTATGATGATGTTTTTGTTCTAAATGATTTTTTTGTGGTTAAACAAAATGAATTGTTTGGACTTTTGATGAAAGACGGGAAACTAAATGGGACAATAAAATATGATTCTATAAACAAAATTGGATCTAATAATTCTGCAATAATTGCGATAAAATTAAATGATAAATGGGGTTTTGTTCATCATTTGAAAGTTCTTTATGGCATAAAAGATGAAATTTTTAAATACAGTACATATCAACAACTCACCGATAATAATGATCTTATTTTAGTAAGAAGTAATGGAAAAATAGGATTTGTTAATAGAAAAGGGAGAGAATTATTTGCCCCGATATATAATGAATACAAAATGGATGGAAAAGATCGAATCTTTTTGGCCTCAAATTCCGGTTGGGGAATCTACACGCTAGAATACGGAACGGGAATATCAAATAATCAATATCGAAGCATTGAACGATTTGTCAATACAGACTATTATAAAATTGAAATAAATAATAAGTTTGGTGTTTTAACTCAATACGGAAATGAGTTAGTACAACCTCAATTCGATAAAATTTTCGAAATCCAATTTGATGCTGAATTTCAAGACACCTTTCTATGTGTATCATCAAACAATAAATATGGGTCAGTTTCACTAGATAAAGTAAATAAAGAAAATATTCACACAACCCCAATTCAATTTGCTTCTATTAACGATGTTAAAAACGAATGGCAAAAGAATAAAAATGTGCTAATACAAAGGAAATTAGATGAAGAGAATAGAATAAGATTAGAGCAAGAAAGAATTCGTCGAGAAGAAAAACAAAAAATATACGAAGCGGAACTAAACTATTGTAAAAATAAAGTAATTGAATTTGAGACTTTCGTAAAAAATTTCAATAATTACTTTTATAAATTAAAGAACGGCTCAATAAATCCTTCTATGTCAGAATATTCGCGCTGGGAAAGTGACATTAACAAAGAACTTAGAAAAATAGAAGAGTGTTCAGATAGTGAATATAATGGAAGAATAACGAATGCAAAGTTAAGTTTACAAGAAACAGCTACTCAATTGTATACTTCTTCTGGATCAAATCAATCTAATTCAAGATCTAATCAGCAAAATCAAAATTCTAATAGTTCTTCAAAAAGTCATAGTTACAAAGTATATATCAACTGGGATAATCCTGTTTCTTCAGCTGAATATCCAAATAGACCCATAGTTACAAACGGCTATATTGATTTGTATAATAAGAAATCATCATCTTATTTTGTTCAACCTGTTTGTCCTATTTGTAGTAAAAAAAGTAAAGATAGAATATCTGGATATGGTGCGGGAAAGGGAGAAAAAATAAGCTCTATTAACTGTCTTGGAAATTAATTATTAGTGTAAATCATTTGTTATT
>CAMDMY010000164.1 GCA_945902775.1 Chryseobacterium gleum
ATACAACTACTAGATTAATTTGGAATTTTAAAGAAAACGGTGATATTGCTTCTGAGGATATTTGGATTGATAAATCTTTGGATTATGATTTAAGTTATAGTTTGTGTGATGATTATTATACAACAACAAATTATACTGATTTAGATAAAGGAACTTGGCAATTCACTTCAAATAAAGACCAAATGGAAATTAAGTTTTTTTCTAATCCTACTACTATGACTTTTGATATTAAAGAATTAAGAGAAAAGGAAATGAAGCTAGAAGGAGTTGTTGATGGAGAAATTTTTAAAATTACTTTGTCTAAAAAATAATAAAAATTGACTCTCTTTTATTTTTTTAAAGAGGGTTGAATTAAAAATAGTTTAATATGAATTTTTTAGTTCAATATTACAAATCAATTTTAACAGAATAAATAAATATTTTAGAAATTAAAAAGGATGAAAATAATTACGAATATTGCATTAATAGGATTATTTATTACTTTATTTTTTTCATGTTCAATGGAAAAAAGGCTTCATATGTCAGGTTACCATGTTCAATGGAATCTTAAAAAACATAATTTGGATAAGGAAGAAAAATTTAGTAATCAGAATTTAAGTTTGAAAGATGAAAATCAATTCTCGGAAGTTGTAAATACTAAAAGTGTCTCAAATGATGAAAATTTTATAGAATCTTCTATTTCAAGTGAAGAAAATCTTTTCGTGTCTTTAAATAATGAGCCCGAATTTAAAATAAATAATAATCAGTCAAAAATAGATTTTAAAAAAACTGAATTTATAAAATTTACAAAATCAGAAGATTGTGGAGATATTTTAATCCTTAAAAATGGACAAGAAATAAAATCTAAAGTTTTGGAAATAACTAGTGAGGAAATAAAATATAAAGAATGTAGTAATGTTAACGGCCCAACTTTTTCAATAAAAAAATCAGAGGTTTTTATGATTAAGTATCCGAATGGAACGAATACGGTGGTTTCATCTGTTGATTCAAAAAATAATTCTATTCAAAAATCAAATGAACCAACAAGTAATAAAAGTCAAACTGTTGCTTTTATTTTATGTTTTCTTATAGGTATTTTAGGAATACACCGTTTTTATTTAGGACATATCGGATTAGGAGTATTGTATTTATTGACATTTGGATTGTGTGGAATTGGAGCACTTGTTGATCTAATTCTAATCTTAACTGGAAGTTTGAAACCTAAAGATGGAGAATATAAAGACAAGTGGTAAGAAAAAGCTTTTAAAAATATATTTAATCGGTCTATTATTATCGCCATTCGTATTATTTTTTTTATCAAGTGATTTCTTTGATAGTGGTGAATCTATTTGTTTGTCTGTAATGCTGTTTAATCAAAAGTGTTATGGTTGTGGAATGACAAGAGCGATTCAGCATTTAATTCATTTTGAAATGAGTAAAGCTTTGTTTTATAATAAATTATCAATAATTGTTTTACCATTGCTGATTTTTATATTTTGTAAAGAGATTGTCAGAACATTATTTATTTTAAAGGGGAAGTCATAATTTTTATGTCTTCCTCTTTTTTAATATTGATAAATCACCCAACCTCATAAACATTTCCATCCTCAACCACTTCAACATTTTCAAAAATCGTTTTAGCCTCAGCGGTATGTTTATCCCCGTTATCAAATCGAGCTCTTAAATGCCTTAAAAATCAGTCTTTTAAAATAAGTACAGTTTCAATAAATTCTAGAAAATCTTTCTTTAATTAATTGAACGTATGTTTCTTTTTGCTCATCAGGTAAAAAAGATGATGAAATAAGTTGGTATCCCTTATCAACTTGTTTTGAAAAATTGTTAAATATTGTTTGAATTTGTTTACTATTCAATCCTAAATTTTCACCAAAATGAATGAAGCTTACTTTTGTAAATCCAGATTTTTTACCATCTAAAAGGAGGGCCATTTCTTCAGGGTCTTTAGGTGTTAAAATTTTAGTGTTGAGTAAATCATAACAAGCGGATAGTGACCACTCATCATTATTTTCAATCATTGAAAAGTTTTTTAAATGCATATCGGCATTACCAGTTATAAAACAAAACAAAGTGATTTCGAAAAGCCTTATTTTATCAAATAATGGATTAACCGAAAATAAATCTAACGTTTTTCCAATTCGTTCCATTGTTCCTTTGTATTTATCATACGATTCAGTCAATTGGTACATATCAAGCATATGAATTTTACCTCCCTTATCAGTTCGATCCATCCTTTTAACGATGTAAGCAAGTTCATTTGATGCTAATCTAATTAGACTACTTTCTGCCGTTTTAATTCCAAATAGATTAGCCAATAACATTGTTAAATGTTCATTCTCAGGCATCCCAATATATTCTTGAGTAGGTGGCTTTAAAATATAATTACCACCTAAAGCACCAACAATTGTAAGCCTTTTTTCTTTATTTGATTGATTTTCAAAGGATAAAGAAAGTTTTGGCTGAATGCCTGGAATAGCAATACTTCTCTCGATAACTATTTTTGCTAATTCTTTTATTTCATCGATAGAGTAAGGAACTATTAAATTATTTTCAGATAGAAATATCTTTTTTGAACATACTTTATGATATTCGTTAATTTCATTACCTAAGAGAGGTTTATAGCAAAAAAGGCATTTTTTCATTTTAAATATTTTTATGAGGTAGAACAGAAACCGCACCGATACAATTTTCACAACAAGCAATGAGTAGGCCCATTCGATCGTTTCGGTTAATTTTCCAAGTAGTAGTGGCAATGTTTAATAACCAACCCTCAGGTATTAATCCTTCAAAAAATGGAAATAACACATTATTTGTATATGGCTGTTTTGATAACGGCATTGTCAAGGTGATAGATTTGGATACGGGATTTAATAAGTATTCATCATTATACCTGAATTCAAATTTTCCATCAATTGTTTCTGCAAGATAACCTGCCAATTTATCATTGTAATAGATATCAGCTGTTCTCATAACGTTTAATTTCTCTTGAATTTATAGGCCCTAACTCATGACCGAAAAGGGCTAAAACTTGATTTACACTATTTATATTTAGATTTGTTTTTCCTTGTTCAATACTTCGAATAAGTCGTAAACCCACACCGGCTTTTTCAGCAAGTTCTTTTTGCGTTAAATGAACACTCTTTCTTTTTTCTTTTACAAAAAGTCGTAATTCAAACATGATTTTGCGTTTATTTATTATTAAATTATACCTATTTAGGTATAAAAGTAATGAATTATTTGTAATTATACCTATTTTGATATAAAATAGATGTTTTTAGTGTTAATTATATCGATTTGGGTATAATTTTATGATTTTATTTTTCATGTAGGGACAGGGCATGCCCTGTCCCTAC
>CAMDMY010000165.1 GCA_945902775.1 Chryseobacterium gleum
AGAAACTTCGAAATTTATTGAACGTTTCGAAGAAATGATCTATCTGATACTATTTCTTACTTTTTGGCATTGCCCCAAAAAGTAAGGCAAAAAGGTCTAGTACTTAACAAATTAAATTACCCATTTTAATTAAAAAAGTGAAATTTCAAAAACTCATCCCGAAGAAAAATCGGGATTCAAACAGTTCGAAATTCTTTCACTTTTTCAATCTATGGGGCCCAATTCAATTTCTTAGGCACAAAATTCTATTTCTAAAACAAATTTTTAATTCAAAAAAAGTACGTTAACATTTCAAAAATAATTTTATACCAAGATAGCTTCAAATTTATTTTTAAAAATAGTTTTAACTAATTTCTTACTCCTATTTTTAATAAAATTGTATTTTTGTGTTATAATTCTATCGTTTAAGTGATTAAAATCAAAGACAAATATTTCGATATTTTCATCGAAAAGAACTCTATTGAAAGCAAGATTAATGCTTTAGCTTCTGTAATTAATGAAGATTATAAAGGTAAAGAGGTGTTATTTATTGCTATCCTTAATGGTTCGTTTATGTTTGCTTCTGATTTAATTAAAAAAATTAATTTGGACTGTGAGATTTCGTTTATAAAAGTAAAATCCTACGAAGGAATTCAATCTTCAGGTACCATCAATGAATTAATTGGATTGAATACCTCAATCGAAGGCAAAAATCTCATTATTCTTGAAGATATTGTTGATACTGGTCGCACAATGGATAAAATTATTCTTACCTTGCAAAACGAAAAACCTTCTTCTGTCGAATGTTGTTCTCTCCTATTCAAACCAAATGCTTATTTAGGAATATTTACACCTAAATACATTGGTTTTTCAATTGAGAACAAATTTGTAGTTGGATACGGTTTAGATTACGACCAAAAAGGAAGAAATTTAGAAGAAATTTATCAAATAACAGAGAGTCAAGCTACTCTAAATGAAAATAATTAATATCCTGAAATTATGTTAAACATCGTTTTATTTGGACCTCCAGGAGCTGGAAAAGGAACACAATCTGAGCGACTAATCGAAAAATTTGGTTTAGTTCACTTATCAACTGGAGATATTTTTCGTGCTAACATCAAAGGAGAAACTGAGTTAGGCTTATTAGCAAAAACCTTTATTGATGGTGGGAAATTAGTACCTGATGAAGTAACAATTAATATGTTACGCACTGAAGTATTAAATAATAGTGGCGCTAAAGGATTTATATTTGATGGTTTTCCAAGAACGAATCACCAAGCAGAAGCTTTAGATTCATTTTTAGCTGAATTAAATTCTTCAATTACATTAATGTTAGCTCTTGAAGTTGAAGAAGATGAGTTAAAAGTGAGATTAACTAAACGTGCAGAAATAAGTGGAAGAGCAGATGATGCAAACCCAGAAGTTATTGCGCATAGAATCCACGTATATAATTCTGAAACAGCGCCAGTAAAAGAATTTTATCAAAATCAAAACAAATTTATTTCAATAAATGGAATTGGTTCTATCGATGATATTACGAATCGTTTATTTTCTGCGCTAGAAAATTTCTGATTCAAATTCAACTATTTAATAAATACTTTCGGGACATATAATTTGTTCCCTTTGAAAAAACATTGAATAATTTTAATTGTGGAGACGTATAATTGAATCCCTTTGAAGAAATATTGAATAATATTAATTGTGGAGACGTATTATTATACGTCTCTTCATGGGTTAAAATTATTTTAAGGCTCTGGAGTTGTTAAATTGATATTTTTCTTACTTTAGGATACATCTGAATTAAATTTATACTAATTTTATTTGAAGCATATTTATTATTAATGAATGTGTATTTTGTGATTAATTTGAAATTCAGGGATAAACCCGAATGTTTTGGGGAGCAAAATATTTCTAAATCGATTAACAACTATAATTTAAACTTTTCATTCATAATAAGGTTATCAATCTCTTACTTTTTCCTTGATGAAGAGAAAGTGCTACTTTCGAAGACAAGCGGTAGCGCAGGTAGTAAGCAAAAATCAAGACCATTTTAAGGTAGTTTTTACTTCGCTCCTCTACGTAAAACCGCACGTATATTCTCTTTCCCTGCGCTAACTCTTGGTCTTCAAAAGCATTTGCTTTTTCTCATGCTCATTTTCGCTGAAAAAGCGAAACGCAATTACGAAGAAATTTACAGCTACTACTATAAAATAATCAATTAGAAGCCCCTTGTAATAAGTTAATATTTCATTTCCAAAATTTAGTATTCCACTATTTTCCCCACAAGTTTTAGAATTGATCCAAATTCAGAAATGTTAATAAATAAGATTCATTTAAAATGCCTCTAGCTTTAGCTGGAGCTAATAAAAAAAAATCAAATGAATCGGCTTTAGCCAAAATAATAGTTACCATCATTTTATCTTAAGAATAGCATTCTCTAGGTTTAATTCAGTATTTATAAGTTTTGGCTAAAGCCGATTTGTATGGAAATATTATATTTGAATGGGCTGAAGCCACATTCCAATTCAATCCTCACAATGTGTATTAATAGTATAATTAGGAGATAAATAAATCTTGATAATTATGAAAATGAAATAAAATTGGTCAAAATAAAATTGGAATAAAATGGAAATTATATAATAAAAAAAACACAGAGAATTACTTTTTTATCCATATATGTTTTCAATTGTAATTTAATACCAGCAACCTCAAAATAATTTTAACCTCATCTTCGACAAGCTCAGTTGCCGTTAATTTATTGATACCAATCTTAATTTCGACAAGCTCAGTTTCCGTTAATTAATAACAATTCATTTAAAATGCCTCTAGCTTTAGCTGGAGGTAATAAAAAAAATCAAATGAATCGGCTTTAGCCAAAATAATAGTTACCATCATTTTATTTTAAGAATAGCATTCTCTAGGTTTAATTCAGTATTTATAAGTTTTGGCTAAAGCCGATTTGTATGGAAATATTATATTTGAATGGGCTGAAGCCACATTCCAATTCAATCCTCACAATGTGTATAATAGGAGATAAATAAATCTTGATAATTATGAAAATGAAATATAATTGGTCAAAAGATAATTGGAATAAAATGGAAATTATACAATAAAAAAACACAGAGAATTACTTTTTTATTCATAAAGGATGATTTCAATAGTAATTTAATACCAGCACCTCAAAATAATTTTAACCTCAACTTCGACGAGCTCAGTTGCCTTTAATTAATAGCCATTCATTTAAAATGCCTCTAGCTTTAGCTGGAGGTAATAAAAAAAATCAAATGAATCGGCTTTAGCCAAAATAATAGTTACCATCAT
>CAMDMY010000166.1 GCA_945902775.1 Chryseobacterium gleum
AAAAATTTCATTCTGCATTTATCGTTCCTAATTTCGCTTTTATAAAAGATTGGATGTCTAAAGAAAACATCGACTGTGCTGACACTTCAAACAAAGGTATTTGTTTAAATAAAAAAGTAATTGATAAAATAAATGAAGAGGTTGCTAATTTCAATAAAGGATATGGTAATTGGGAGCAGATTAAAAAAGTAGCACTGTTCGAAAATGAATTTTCTGTTGATGGAGGTGAGTTAACCCCAACTTTAAAATTAAAAAGAAAAATTATTCTTGAAAAATACAAAGATAGATTCGAAAATATTTATTGCGATTAAACAAAAAAGAGGAGATAAAACTCCTCTTTTTTGTTTAAATAATATTCGTTAAAACTATTTATCAGTAAAATTAATTTTAACCAAACCATGATGGAATTTCGGAAAACCAGTTCCTGCCTCAAACTTAAAAGTACTTACCAAATTTTTAGCATCCATTATCATAGGAGTTGAAGTTACATTTGATTTTGATTTATCTATAACTGCTGATGTAACTTTACCGTTAATATCTACTGATATATCAAAAACTACTTCACCATTTTTACCTGCTTTTATTGAGAAATTTGTTTCTGTTAATAATCTTCTACCAACAGAATAAAGATCACCTGAAATAATTTGAGAAAAGACTTGATGTATGCTAAATAATGAAATTATCAAAACTAAATTTTTCATAAATATTCTAAATTAAATTAACGTATTTAAACTATAAAAAAAACGTAATAAACTAATAAACAATACTTTATATTATTAATTTATTAAAATTCTTTTATTGAAATATACAATTATAAAACTAATGTAAAAAAACAAAAGAATGTATCAATTTCTTAAATTAAATTTTACTTCTAGTTAAATCGTAGAATTTAGTTATTTTTTTGTTTAATAAATATCTTAAATCAACCATAAAGCTGACTCAATTTAAAAAATAAAACCTTATATTCGTACGTTAAAAAAGCATTAGAATCAGGTGAAAAATGTGACTGATCATGGCGAAGCTATGTTTGAAAAATATATAAAGAAGTAAAAATCAGTCATCTAAAAAAATAAAAACTCTATATTTTAATATGAAAACAGCGTTTATAACAGGTGTAACAGGGCAGGATGGTGCTTACTTAAGTGAATTTTTATTAAAAAAAGGATACATAGTTCATGGTTTAAAAAGAAGAACATCTTTGTTTAATACAGATAGAATAGATCATTTATATCAAGACCCTCATTTAGAAAATAAAAACTTCATTCTTCATTATGGAGATATGACTGATAGTACAAATTTAATAAGATTGATTCAAGAAATTCAACCTGATGAGATTTATAATTTAGCTGCAATGAGTCATGTTGCTGTTTCATTCGAAACTCCAGAATATACTGGAAACGCGGATGGATTAGGGACATTAAGGATTTTAGATGCTGTCAGACTACTTGGTTTAGAGAAAAAAACTAGAATATATCAAGCATCAACTTCTGAATTATACGGTAAAGTTCAAGAAGTTCCTCAAACAGAAACTACCCCTTTCTACCCTAGAAGTCCATATGCTGTTGCAAAAATGTATGCATTCTGGATAACAGTTAATTACAGAGAAGCTTATGGAATGTATGCTTGTAACGGTATTTTATTTAATCATGAATCACCAATTCGTGGAGAAACATTTGTTACCAGAAAAATTACAAGAGCGGCTTCTAAAATTGCTTTGGGATTACAAGATAAATTTTATTTAGGTAATCTAGATGCCCAAAGAGATTGGGGGCATGCTAAAGATTATGTTAGAATGATGTGGATGATTCTTCAAGCAGATGAAGCTGAAGATTGGGTAATTGCGACAGGGACTACTACTCCAGTTAGAGAATTCGTTAGAATGGCTTTTAATGAAGTTGGTATTGAATTAGAATTTATTGGATCAGGCGTAAGCGAAACAGCAATTGTAAAAACTTGTTCAAATCCAGAATATCAAATTGAAATAGGAAAAGAAGTTTTAGCTGTTGACCCTAAATATTTCAGACCAACAGAAGTTGAATTGTTAATTGGTGATGCTTCAAAAGCTAAAAATAAATTAGGTTGGATTCCAGAATACGATTTAAAAGATTTAGTAAAAGATATGATGAAAAGTGATGTCAAACTAATGAAAAAAGATCAATTTTTAAAAGATGGAGGTTATTCTACTTTTAATTATTTCGAATAAGTAAATGGAGAAAAATTCAAAAATATACATTGCTGGGCATAGAGGAATGGTTGGTTCAGCTATTTTAAGAAACTTGCAAAATTTAGGATATACTAATTTTGTTTTGAAAACGTCCAAAGAACTAGACTTAACCAATCAAGCTGCTGTTGGTGATTTTTTCTCAACAGAAAAACCTGATTATGTTTTTGATGCAGCTGCAAAAGTTGGTGGAATTGTAGCTAACAATACGTATAGAGCTCAATTTATTTACGAAAACTTGATGATTCAAAACAATATCATTCACTTTGCTTACAAACATGGTGTGAAAAAATTATTGTTTTTAGGAAGTTCTTGTATATATCCAAAAAATGCTCCACAACCCTTAAAAGAAGAGTATTTGTTAAGTGGTAAATTGGAAGAAACAAATGAACCATATGCAATTGCAAAAATTGCAGGAATTAAAATGTGTGAATCCTACTTTAGGCAATATGGATGTGATTTTATTTCAGTTATGCCAACCAATTTGTATGGACCAAATGATAATTATGATTTGGAAAAAAGTCATGTTTTACCAGCGTTGTTTAGAAAATTTCATTTAGGAAAAGCTCTATATGAAAATAATTGGGATGATATAAGAGAAGATTTAAATAGAAGACCTATTGAAAAAATTAGCGGAGTAAACTCTGAACAAGAAATATACAGTATTCTTTCAAAATATGGAATCACAAAAACAAATCTAAAAACATCAATAACACTATGGGGAACAGGTGAAGTATACCGTGAATTCCTACATGTTGATGATATGGCTGATGCTTGTGTTTATACAATGTTAAACGTAGATTCCAATAAATTATATAATGAATTGAATCAAACACATATCAATATAGGAACTGGTGTTGACTTAACAATAAAAGAGTTAGCAGCTATAGTTCAAAAACAAATTGGTTTTGAAGGTGAAGTTATTTGGGATATTAAAAAACCAGATGGTACCTTCAAAAAACAACAAGATGTTACTTTAATGAAATCATTAGGATGGAAATCTGGAATAGATTTAGAAAGTGGAATCGAAAAAGTTTATGAAAATTACA
>CAMDMY010000167.1 GCA_945902775.1 Chryseobacterium gleum
CCGCAAAAATGATCAAAAACAGTCGCTCTAATTAATCCTTCAACAGGCAAATGTGCTTTAATGGCAAAATTAGTTACTGCGGTTCCAATACGAACTAATGGCTCGTTGGCAATCATTTTAAAAAGAAAATAAGCCCTATCTAATTCGGTGTCACTTTTGAGAGAAAAGGCAACCTGAGTATTGTCGAATATTTTGTCCATTGGTTTGCTAATGAGCTAACTAATTGTTAGTATATAAACTAATAATTTAGCAATTAATAATAATAATTTTGCAAATATAATTAGAATTTAATATTTTTTATTTAGAATTAGCTATTCTTTTTATCATTCCGTTAAAAATGAAAAAATGAAAGGGCAACATGCTATACCAGTATAATCTTCCAAAAATTCCTTTTGGACGAAAGGTCGCAATTTGATGCAAATAATTGTCTTGATCAATTCTGAATTCGAGCCAAGCCTCACCCGGAACACGCATTTCTGCATAAAGCAATAACCGCTTATTATCTTTATCTGCTAACAAAACACGCCAAAAGTCAAGCGCATCGCCATTATCTAAATGATTGGTATTTGTTCTCCCGCGACGTAAACCTACGCCACCAAAAAGTTTGTCTATAAAACCTCGAAATTGCCACATCCAATTGCCATAATACCAACCTTTATCACCTCCGATGGACCAAATATTTTCTAAAACTTGTTCTGAATTTAAAATTTTAATTTTCTTGCTGTCTTTCAAACAACCAAAATTGGGTATTTGGATATAGTTTGACAAATTTCCGTTTAATCGACTGCTTGTTAAACTATCTTTCCAACTAGAAATCACCAGATTTTGTTCAATTTTTTGAAATGCGAGTTTTATGGCCTCACTGTATGAAATTGGTTTAATATGTAGCATTTCTTGTAACCGATTGTCTTTACAAATTACTTCTACTTTCATGCTGTCAACTAAATTCATTGCCAATTTATAGGACGTTGAAGTTACAAAATACAACCAATAAGAGGACAATTTAGGAGTCATAATGGGTATGGTCCAAATGGCGAGTTTTATGCCTCGTATTTTTGCATACAGCTGCATCATGTGTTTGTAGGTAATGATATGAGGGCCGCCGATATCAAATGATTCATTAAAACAATCTTCTCTATTTTGAACTCCAATTAAGTAATTAATAACATCCCGAATGGCAATGGGTTGTGCTTTGGTTAAAACCCATTTTGGTGTAATCATAATGGGTAATTTTTCACATAAATCTCGAATAATTTCAAAAGAAGAACTTCCTGAACCAACTATAATTCCTGCTTTTAAAACGGTTAAATAAGACTTTCCTCCATAAAGAATCTTTTCAACATTATTTCTTGAAAGCATGTGTTTAGACAATTTTGGATCGTTTACAATTCCGCTCAAATAAATCACTTGCTTCACATTCATATAATCAGAATACAAATTGAAATTTTGGGCTGTTTTGGCTTCCATCAAATCAAAAGACGCTGTTGAACTCGACATGGAATGAATCAAGAAATAAGCAATATCTATATGCTGTGGACTATTTTCGAAAGTAACCTCTTCTAAAAAATCTACCTCCCAAATAGTGATTAATGAAAGTGTTTGCGCATCTAAACCCAATCGCATTTTATCACGAACTGCACAAACAACTTCATGACCTTGACTCAGGAGTTCGGGAAGCAATCGACGGCCTACATAGCCATTTGCACCTGTTAATAAAATTTTCATTTTGATTTCTTTAGAAGTTAATTAGTCAACCATAAATTCCTAAAAGCCCTATTTTTATCGTAGTCAATCGCTTGTTTTTCGATATTAAAATAACGGTTTCCTCTAGGGTCATTCCCTACTCCTGCTAAATAAGCCCAATTACCCCAATTACTGCAGACATCATAATCAATCAATTGTTGTTCAAAATAGGCCGCACCATATCGCCAATCGAGTTTTAAATCATTACATAAATAACTAGCCACATTCTGGCGGCCTCGATTACTCATAAATCCTGTGTGTTTCAACTCCCTCATATTGGCATCTACAAAATCGACCCCAGTAGTTCCATTAATCCAGTCTTGAAGTTGATGGCTGTTCTTTTTGTTGACTGTAATTCCTTTATTCTGAATTCCAGCCAATTGAAAAAATTTAATAGTGTATTTTTTCATCATAAATCTAAAATAATCACGCCAAAATAATTCAAAAACCAACCAATAGGTCGATTCATTGGCTCCAAATTCCAATTCATATTTTTTCAATTCTTGATAAATATACCTTGCCGAAATACAGCCTAAAGCCAACCAAGCAGAAAATTTAGACGAATAATCCGCTCCGACCAATCCATTTCTCGTTTCCTTATAATTTGAAATACATTTAGTATCAAAAAAATAGTGATTCAAACGAGCCATTGCTTCCGTTTCACCCCCTTTAAATTGTAGGACAGCCCTTGGGTCTATTGGAGTAAATTGAATCCCTACTGCTTCAAACAAGGATAAATTTAGAGGTGGAATTTCTGGAGATTTAATTTGATTGGGCGCAACAAATGAAGGCCTAATTACAGTGGTCTCCTTTTCGGTTTTTTTTCTGAAATTGGTAAAAACATCAGGGATATCTTTTATTGAAAAAGGCAAATCTTCTGGGTGATACAAGGTACTGGTGCTAAATTTTTGAAATTCACATTTCAACTTAAAAAGTGCTGCTTGAACGGATGCTTCGGTTTGTTTTTTCTTCATAGGCAACCTCCTTTTTGGCAAAAACTTTAATGGCTTTATATTGCTTGACAATTTTTGGAATTTCAATTTCAGGTTTTCCCTTTACAATCAATAATCCTGATCCTAATTTTCGTAAATTATTATCTAAATCAAGTAGTGATTCTAATAAAAATTGAAATCTAAAACTCCCTATCTTTTTGAAGCCAAATTCAGTGGTCGTCAACTGAGAATCGTCCAAACAATAAACAGGAATAATAGTATCACTTTGCGCAATTGCTTTGATGAGTGTTTCATTATCGTGCAAACGCAAATCCGTTTTAAACCAAACTATTGTTGTTTTCATAATTCATTTATATTTTTTAAATAATAA
>CAMDMY010000168.1 GCA_945902775.1 Chryseobacterium gleum
TGAACATTCGTACAAATATTCAAAAAGCGATTTACGATGCTGTTTTATCAGCAAAAAAACTTTAAATATGAAGATAGGAATAGTATTGTATCCAACATTTGGTGGAAGTGGTGTTGTAGCTACTGAACTTGGAAAAGCGCTTGCTAAAAAAGGTCATGAGATTCATTTTATAACTTATTCTCAACCTGTTCGTTTAGGAAGTTTTCGGGAAAATATTTATTATCATGAAGTTGCATTGAGTGATTATCCTTTATTTGATCACCAACCTTACGAGACTATTTTAGCAAGTAAAATGGTAGATGTAGTTAAATATGAAAAGTTGAATTTACTTCATGTTCATTATGCAATACCTCATGCTTCAGCTGCTTATATGGCGAAACAAATATTAAGTTCGCAAGGAATTGAGATACCATTTGTAACTACTTTACACGGAACAGATATCACTTTAGTAGGAAAAGATCCATCATTTGAACCTGTCATTACATTTTGCATTAATCAATCAGACGCCATAACAGCTGTTTCTCAAAGTTTGAAAGATGATACTTATTCACACTTTAAAACAGACCGTGAAATTCATGTAATTCCAAATTTTATTGATTCAAAAGATCAATTAGGCGAAATGGATTTTGATAAACGTAGAAGATATGCAAAAGATGAAGAGCGAATTTTATGTCATATATCTAATTTTAGAAAAGTGAAAAGGGTAGAAGACGTAATTCGTATGTTTGCCCTTGTAAATGAACAAGTTCCATCAAAGTTAATTTTTGCAGGTGATGGACCGGAAAGAAATAATCTTGAGCGATTAGTAAGAGAGTTGAATTTGTGTGGTAGAGTTATTTTTGTAGGAAAAGTAAGTGATACGTCTCATGTATTAGAAATTTCAGATTTGTTTATCTTGCCTTCTGAAACAGAAAGTTTTGGTCTAGCTGCATTGGAAGCGATGGCAGTAGGAGTTCCGGTAATTTCATCTAATACAGGAGGGATTCCTGAAGTGAATGTTCAAGGTGAAACAGGTTATCTTTCTAACGTTGGTGATGTTGAAGATATGGCTAAAAATGCAATTTATTTGTTGCAAAATGAATCGTTATTTCAGGAGTTTAGACAGAATTCTTTGAAAAGAGCAAAAGTGTTTAGTTTGAAGAACGTTTTACCTTTGTATGAAGATATATACGATCGATTGGTTAAGATTAATTGGTAATTAATATAAAAAAACCGATTGAAAAATTTCAATCGGTTTTTTTGTGTTTATTTTCATTGTAGGTATAAGGCATGCCTTGTACCTACAATGAAAAATTAAATTAAATATTCTCAATAATAATTGCTGAAGCACCACCACCACCATTACAGATTGCAGCACCACCGATTTTACCATTATTTTGTTTCAATACATTGATTAAGGTAACTACAACTCTAGAACCAGAGTTTCCAAGTGGGTGACCTAAAGCAACAGCACCTCCGTTAACATCTACTTTTGCAGGATCTAAACCTAAAATTTTAGTATTCGCTAAACCTACAACAGCGAATGCTTCGTTCAATTCCCAATAATCAACATTTTCAGTTGTTAAATTAGCTTTCGCTAAAGCTTTAGGAATTGCTAAAGATGGAGCAGTCGTGAACCATTCTGGAGCTTGAGCAGCATCAGCATAACTTCTAATTTTTGCAATGGGAGTTAAACCGTGTTTTTCTACTGCTTCTTTAGAAGCTAAAATTAAAGCAGAAGCACCATCATTTAATGTTGATGCATTAGCAGCTGTAATAGTTCCATTTTTATCAAAAGCTGGACGTAAAGAAGGTATTTTATCTAGAATTACATTTTTATATTCTTCATCCTCAGAAATGATAATTGCGTCACCTTTTCTTTGAGGAACTGATACGGGAACAACTTCATTCGTAAATTTACCAGCTTTCCAAGCTTCAGCAGATTTAGTATATGATGCGATAGCGAAATTATCTTGATCTTCTCTTGTTAAACCATATTCAGCAGCACATAATTCAGCACAATTACCCATTGGAACTTTACTATATACATCTAATAATCCATCTTTAGTAATACCGTCTAATAATCCAATATTTCCAAATTTAGTTCCATTTCTACCATCTAAATAATGTGGAACTTGAGACATGTTTTCCATTCCACCAACAACAACTATTTCATTGTCACCAGCTATAATAGATTGAGCACCGAACATAATTGCTTTCATGCCAGAAGCACATACTTTGTTAACTGTTGTGCAAGGTACATTTTGCCCTAATCCAGCACCTAAAGCGGCCTGACGTGCAGGAGCCTGACCTACACCAGCTTGCAATACATTACCCATAAAAACTTCATCAATTAATTCTGCTTTTACGTTTCCTTTTTCAAGTGCACCTTTAATAGCTGCAGAACCTAAAGTAGTTGCAGGAACAGAAGATAAACCTCCTAAAAAAGCACCCATTGGTGTTCTAGCTGCTGCTATTATAAATACTTCTTTTATCATGTTGTTTGAATTTAATACATTTTAACGAGCGCTAAAATAAGAATTTAATTGCTGTTAAATTTTAAATATTTTTGAACAATCGAGTTATTTTTTTGTTAATAGACTAAGCTGAAATTCAATAGTTAACAGATAAAGAATAAAATTGTTAAAAACATGATTAAAAATTAGCTTGAAAAACAAACTCTTTTAGTAATTTTGCGCGAATTTGGATATTATTTTCCAATCGTAAACTAAAAAATATTAAAGCGCTTTAAAAGATGCCAAAAAACAATTCTTACAAATCCATTTTAATAATAGGTAGTGGTCCAATCGTTATTGGACAAGCATGTGAATTCGATTATGCAGGTTCTCAAGCCGCAAGATCATTGCGTGAGGAAGGAATTGAAGTAACAATCATCAATTCAAATCCGGCAACCATTATGACGGATACAGTAATAGCTGATAATATCTATTTACAGCCATTAGAGCCAGAAAGTATTGTTGAAATATTGAAAAAACATAAAATTGATGCTGTTCTACCAACAATGGGAGGTCAAACAGCTTTGAACTTATGTATTCAATGTGAT